>NZ_JBMDKA010000029.1:0-79688 GCF_057809475.1 Flavobacterium sp. FG19
ACCAGAATTAGTTTTACAGGCCAATTTAACACAAGATTTAACCTGTGCGGTGAATGGTGCTATTACTTTAGTACCAAGCGGTGGAACAGGAACTTATATCCGATATGAAGTTTCAACAAACGGCGGAACAACATACAGTGTTATTCCAACAGCGTCTTACACGGCGACAGTTGACGGAACTTATATCTTCAAAGTTACAGATTCTCAAAACTGTGAGGCTGTATCGAGCAGTGTAGTGGTAACACCAAACACAGTTCCGGCAGCGACTTATACACAGGTAAATGTGAGCTGTAATTTAGGAAACAACGGAAGTTTTGTTGTAACAGCTTCAAACGGAATTGCTCCTTACATGTATAGTGTAAATGGTGCAGCGTTTGTTTCAAGCAACACTTTCAATAATTTAACAGCAGGAGTTTACAACGTTGTGGTAAGAGATTCAAAACAATGTTTATCTACGGCTGCTATTACCGTAACGATTACTGAGCCTACAGCATTAACGGCTACATCTTCTATCACAACAGCGTTAGAGTGTACAGCAGGAAATGCACCAACTCAGGCAGTGGTAACGATTGTACCTTCAGGAGGTACAGCACCATACCAATACAGCTATGACGGAGGAGTTAATTACTCTAACGATGATACTTTCGAAACATACGCAGGAGTTACTTTCGATGTTTACGTAAGAGACAGTAAAGGCTGTATCTATCCGCTTACCAACGGAGTTGATGTTCCGGCATTGAACCCGCCAACGGACTTAACCATCGACACAACCATTGCTGATACTTGTATCGCTGATGCTACGGTTGAGATTACAGCGCATGTTGGAGGAGTTGGAATATTAGAATACGAGATTATTTCTCCAATAACAGTGGCTAAACAAACCAGTACAACATTTGCCAACTTAGCTCCGGGTACTTATGTATTCCAGGTAACAGATGCTAATGGTTGTACGTATACAGAGTCGCATACAGTAGCTCCGGTAACCAATATTACAGTTTCGGGAGCCTTGATTGCCAATGTTTCTTGTAACGGAGGTAATAATGGTTCTGTAAGATTTACGGTAGCAGACAAAACTGGTGGATATACTTATGTATTGAATCCGGCTGCCGGAACTATTACTTCTCTTGGAGATGTAGTAACCGTGACTGGTTTAGCACAAGGAACATATACATTGACAGTAACAGATGCTATTACAGGATGTACAAGCGATGCGACTGTTGAAGTAGAAGAACCGGCAGCTTTAACTTTAGCTTTAGAGTCACAAACTGCGGCTAATTGTTATGTTGGTTCAATTGTTACCGTAAGAGCAGCAGGAGGACAGCCAGCTTACAAATATGCGTTTGTTCATGACGGAGTGACACCAGCGGCTTCAGATTATTCAACAAGTAATACGGCTGTATTAGATCCTGCCTTTACAGATTGGGATGTGTATGTACAGGATGCTAACTTAATTTGTACAGCTAAACTGGATGTAACACTTACAAGAGATGACGCACCAACTATTGATGTAACAACAGATGTGTATTGTTATACAGGAGGTCCGGTACCAATTACAATCAGAGGTACAGTAGATCCTGATATCGTGGCACCGCCAACATACAGTATTGGTAACGGATATTATGCAAGCCCTAATTTTGTATTGAATGCACCGGGAACTTATGATTTCTATATTAAAGACGGTAATGGATGTATTGCACACGCTACTTATGTATTAAGACAGGAGTTATTGCTTCAGGCTACACTTACACAAGATTTAAATTGTGCAACAAACGATGCAACTATTACATTATTAGCAACTCAGGGAACTGGAACATACCCATTATTTGAGGTATCTACAGATGGAGGAATAACCTATAGCCCGGTTACTTCACCATATCACCCAACAGTGGCAGGAACCTATACTTTCAGAGTTTCTGATGGTCAGTGTCAGGCTGTTTCTGTACCGGTTGTGTTAACTCCTAATGTAATCCCGACATTTACAACAGCTCAGGTTGATGTTTACTGTGAAGGTGGTAATAACGGAAGTATAACAGTTACAGGTACTAACGGAACTGCTCCGTACGAATTCAGTATTAACGGAGGTGCGTTTGGAACGTCTAACATATTTGCAGGATTAACAGCAGGTACCTATTCTATTGCTGTGAGAGATGCGAAAGGATGTCCTTCTTTACCAGTAGATGTTACAATTACAGAACCTTTAGCTTTAGCAGTGAACCCGGCAGTAACACCATTTACTTGTAATAGTTCTAATACAACTCAGGATGCGGTTGTTACACTTAATGCAAGCAATGGTACTGCACCATACAGCTATAGTTTCAATAATGGAATAAGTTTTGGAACTTCTCCAAGTCATACAGTAAATACAGCAGGTACAATTAATTATGTAGTAGTAGATGCTAACGGATGTAGAGTTTCAGGATCAGCAACAGTAGTTCCTTATACTCCGCCAACAGATTTCGAAATTACGGCTACACCAATTTATTGTAATACTGTAGGAGGTTCAGCAACCGTATCAGTAGATCCGGCCTCAGTTACAGGAGGTGTTGCACCATTTACGTATGCTATTATCAGCCCGGCTTCAGCGGCAGCTTCAAATACAACAGGAAGTTTCGCAGGCTTGTTACCAGATACTTATGTATTACAAGTAACAGATGCTAATGGCTGCAGTACAATAAATTCAATTATTGTAAAAAGAGCAAGTGAAATTAACGTTGAAGGTCAGTTAATAAGTGAAGTGTCTTGTAACGGAGGAACAAATGGTTCAGCTGTTTTCACAGTAAGTAATTATATTACTCCTGCGAATTACACATTCACATTAACGCCAAATAACGGAACGTTTACTCAGACAGGTGATATTATTACCTACACTGGTTTAACAGCTGGAAGCTATACTTTCACAGTTACTGATAACACATCAGGCTGTACAGATCAGGTAGCAGGTTTTGTAGTTCCGGAACCGGCAGCGGCTCTTGACTTTACAATGACAGCTACTAATATCAGCTGTAATAACAATAACGCTATTATTACCGTAACGGCTGCAGGAGGAACACCAGCTTACAGTTATGCTGCTGTAGCAGCAGGAAGCCCTGCCCCAACCGTATTCGGAAATGATAATAAAGTGGTGGTGGATACACAAAACGGAACCATTTTAACATGGGATGTTTATGTGAAAGATCTTAACGGATGTTCACCAGCCTTAAAACAACAAACAATTGGAATTGATCCGCTTCCATCTGCTATTACAGCTAGTGTGGCAAGTCAGTGTCAAAGTACATCAGGTACTTACGAATTTACAGTTTCAGCTACAGGTGTTGCTCCATTAGAGTACAGCATTGGAACAGGATTCCAGACTGATCCTAGATTTGAGGTAACAGCTTCAGGTTCTTACGATATCACTGTAAGAGATGCTAACGGTTGTATGACAACGGTTACAGCAGCAGTAACTATTGAAGGAGCTTTAGACTTACAGACAACTATTGCGGCATTACCAAGTTGTGATTTCGTAGACGGACGTATCGTAGCAACGGTTACGGGAGGTTCAGGTAACTACAGATTCACTTCAGGTGCCTACTTACCAAGTGTTGCAGGAAACACCGCAACATTCAGTAATATGGCTGTAGGTACTCACGTAATTACGGTAACAGATCTTACATACGGTTGTATAGATACAGTTACAGTTGAATTGACAAGAGCAACTCAAATTACAGGTCTGGCATTGGATAAAACAGATGTTACTTGTAATGGAGGTTCAAATGGTAGAATCATCGCGAATCTTGAGCCAACGGCACCAGGAGTAAATGATAATCCTGTTTACAGATATACTTTAACAGGTACTACTAACACAGGAACACCTGTAAGTGTAGGCCCTCAGGATAGTAATGTATTCGAGAATCTTCTTCCGGGAGATTATACTGTAAGAGTTACTTCCGGTAGAGGTTGTAACGCTCAGGTAGATACCAGAATTATACAGCCTGCACCAGTGGTGGTAAATGCACCAACGGTAACGCAATACGGATGTACTGCAGGATCAAATACAACTAACTTTGCAACCATCACATTTGGTAATGGTACTGTAGTTGGTGGTTCAGGTAATTATATTTTATATGAATTCAGTAAAAACGGAGTTGTAGTTCAGACCAGTGATTCTAATGTTTATACAGAAATGGATCCGGCAGGTGGAACGTATACAGTAAAAGTAACAGACGACAAAGGCTGTTCAGGAGTATCAACTGCGCCAATTCGTATCAATCCGTTCATAACAATGGATAAGATCGATGTAACAGTAGTAAGCCCGATTACTTGTATTGCTAACGAAACTATTCAGGTTTCTGTAGTAACATCAGGCGGAACTCCGACAACGCTGAACTATACTTTAACAGGTGTAAACGGAACAGTTTACAATCAGACTAATACAAACGGATTGTTCACAGGTTTAGCAATAGGCAATTACTTAATGACGGTATTTAACCCTGCAACAGGATGTACAATAACAGAGTATCATTATGTAAACAACCCTAATACGTTTGTAATTAATGTAACACCGGTTAAAACAGATGTTTGTTTCGGTGAAACAGACGGAGAAGTTCAGTTAACAATTATTGATAACGTAACAGACCCAACAGACGATGCAGGAGCATTTACATACACGATTACAAGTGCTACGGTAACAAGATCGGGTACATCAACAACTGCAGGACCAATTACAATTGCTAATCTTCCGGCAGGAGAGTACACCGTTAATGCTACATTAACAGATGCAAGCGGTCCTCAGTGTCCAATTGCTCCGCAGATATTTACTATCAGTCAGTCTCCGGCTGAATTAGAATTAACCACAATAGTATCTAATATTACTTGTGCTGATGGTAACAATGATGGTGCAATTTCTGCTTCGGCAACAGGTGGTGCAGGATTCTATGAATATCAGTTGTTAAACGGAACTACAATTGTTTCTGATTTCTCAACAACATCAAGTTTCCCTAATCTGGTACCAGGTACTTATACAATTACGGTAAGAGATGCCAAAGGATGTACAGATGTGGCAACAGAAACATTACGTATTCCGGAGCCAATTGTGGTAACAGCAGTACCTAATGTTACGATGTTAGCTTGTCACGGTGACGAAAATGCTGTGATTACAGTTAATCCTCCAACAGGCGGTCAGGGAAGTAACTATTTATATACTTTAAATACACTTTCTACGACTCCGGTTGGTGCAGTAGGTCCGCAGGACAGTCCGGTTTTCACTGGATTAGGTGCAGGACGTTATACAGTAACGGTAACAGATGGATTTACATGTTCGGCTACATCGACAGAGATCGTGATCAACGAACCAACAGAGGTACAAGGAAAAGTGATTCAGTCAAGATTCCAGACTTGTTTAACTCAAAGTCAGTTGACATTAACAGCAGAAGGAGGTACAGGATCTTATACTTATAGTACTGATCCTTCAGGAACACCAGTTCTTGGATCGTTTACAGCGACATCTTCTGCCGTAATTAGTGTTGCTCCAGGTAGCTATACTTACTATGTAAGAGATACAAACGGATGTTCTTCATTCGAAGCCAGCATTGAAGTACCGGCATTAGAGCCACTAAAAGTGACTTTAGATATTGAACTTGCAATAGTAAGATGTAAAGGAGACGCAACAGCATTATTAGTGGCTGAAGCGACTGGAGGAGTAGGTGAATATGTTTATACTTTACTTGATGTAAATGGAAACCCAATGCGTACGCCGCAGACAGATGGTATATTTGCTGATCTTCCACAAGGAACTTATTCAGTAAGAGTAAACAGTGGAAGCGATTGCAGTCAAGTAAGTGATCCTTATACTATTGTAGAACCGACTACTCCATTTGATGCAGAACCTGTTATTGATAATGTGAAATGTTTTGGAGGTAAAGACGGAAGAATTTCAGTGACAGCAACAGGTGGAACCGGAGCATACAAATATTCAATTTCTCCGGATCTGGATCAGTTTGATACTAAAAATGTATTCGAGAATTTAGAGCCTGGTCACTATACTGTTATTGCGATGGATGAAAATGGCTGTAACGAAGTCTTAGAAATTGACATCACTCAGCCAGCACTTCTTAAAGCAGAAGAGTTAGTAGGTTCAATGATCCCTGAATATTGTGAAGGAGATAAAGACGGAGTTCTTTTCGTTGAAGTTGAAGAAAACACTGGAACAGCTCCGTATACAGCAAGTATTGATAATGAAGACGGACCATTTGTAAGTCCGGATATCGATGCTCATACATTTAGTTTTACAGGTCTTACAGGAGGTCAGCATATCATTTACATTAAAGATGCTAATGACTGTATCATTTCATTAACAAGTAACTCTATGCCGGAACCAATTGTATTGAACCCGGTAGCAAAAGTGGATTATACTTGTGAAAATGACCTTCCGGTGAATTCAATCACTGTGAAAGTTGATGACGAAATAAGTGATGCAAGAAAAGCTACCATAGTGTACACTTTATTTGTAGATGGCGTTTCAACGGGAATATCTCAAACTGGTGACCCTGTGTTCAGAAACCTGGTTACAGGTAATTACAGTGTAAGAGCTGAATTAGAAGGTTGTCCTAAAATGTCGAACACAGTGCGTGTAGATGCCGTTGCTCCGTTAACAGCAATACCAGTTCTAAGCAGTGAGATTAACTATATTGAAGTGAAAGCTTCAGGTGGAGTTCCGGCTTATGAATACAGTTTCGACGGTGGACCATTTACATCATCTAACACGTACAGAATTTACGAAACACGTGATTATAAAGTACTGGTAAAAGATCAAAACGGATGTACGTTCCCGCTGACTTTCAAAGGAACATTCCACGATTTCTGTATGCCAAACTACTTTACACCAAATGGTGACGGAATAGATGATACTTTTGGTCCGGATTGTGGAGCATTAGCTTACAAAGATTTAACATTCGATATTTTCGATAGATATGGAAGAGTTGTTGCTAAGTACCGCGTTGGTCAGAAATGGGATGGTAAATACCACGGAAACGAATTACCTACAGGTGATTACTGGTATGTTCTTAAACTAAATGACGAGAAAGATGCAAGAGAGTTTGTTGGACATTTCACTTTATACAGATAACAAATAATTGGCCCCAATGATGTTGTCTAAAAAAATTATTACAATGAAAAAGTTTATTTTATCCTTAGTACTCATGGCTGTAACAACTAGTTACAGCCAGGAGTTAAACCTACCAGTGTTTACTCAGTATTTGGCTGATAACCCTTTTATACTGTCACCTGCCTATGCGGGTATTGGTGATAACCTGCGAATTCGTGCCAACGGATTAACACAGTGGGTGGGGATCAAGGATGCTCCGGATAACCAGTCCTTATATGCTGATTTTCGTGTTTTAGACCGTTCAGGTGTTGGTTTATCATTATACAATGACAGTAATGGTAATACCAGACAAACTGGAGCAAAAGTCTCTTTTGCACACCACCTTATTTTAGATTACTATTCGAAACAGTATTTGTCGTTTGGTATCTCTTACAACTTTAACAGTTTTAGAGTTCTGACTGAAAACTTTGAAGGGAATACTAATGGACCTAGTCCAAGTGTAGGACAGCCTACAGATAATCGTTACACAGGTAACAGTAACTTTGATATTAGTGCTTTATATCGTAATAAAAGCTTCTATTTCAGTTTTAACGCCAACAACGTTTTAAAGAAAAACATCAATAAAGAAGTAGTGAATGAACCGGACCTGCTGTCTAACTTTCAGGTGTATACCGGATATACTTTCAGAGATGCCGAAAACAGCCGTATCGAATACGAACCATCTGTTTTTTATCAGTTCTTTGCCAGTGACCAGCGTTCTACAACCGATTTTAACTTTAAGTACAGACGTTATAACCGTTATGAAGATTACTACTGGATCGGGGTTTCCTATCGTTTCTTAAACGACCAGTTTCCAAAACCGTTATCAGTAGGACCTATGGCCGGATTTATGAAATCTAAGTTTTACTTTGCCTATTCTTATCAGGTGATGTTTAACGACCTTGGCGCTTATAATACCGGTACCCATTCTATCACTATCGGATTTGATTTCTTACAGTCTATTAGTAACTGTCCTTGTACACAAAGTCCGGTTCACGATTAATAACAAAATATTCTTTTCAGTGCTGAAAAGTCTGGAAATTAGAATGCGGGTCGCAGAAATCGACGTTTTTACCGCAATAATTTGAAAGAAAAGTACAATAACATTACATTTGAGCGTTACCATTTTGTTTATCAAAATAGTAGCGCTCAAATTTTTTTTATGAAAGCAAAATTTTCACTTTATGCGAAACATATAGTTCTGTGCCTCGCCTTTTTATTTTTGCCTTATGCGTTTACTTCCACCAATACGGTTTTTTCGCTGCCGCACTTATACACAAACGCACACGACCGGATTTATCTGTTTATTTATTTTACCCTGCTTTGTTTTTTTTACTTCAATTACTATTTCTTAATCCCCAAAATTTATTTTTCGGATAAGAAACTTTTATATTATTTAATAACCCTGGTTTTTCTTTTATTTTTCCTCTGGATTTCAACTGTTTTAGATCATCCGGAACGCAACTTTCTGGATTTTGAATACCATTCCGGAAAATTCACAGAACATCCTTTACCCCATGAAGGCAGATTTCCTCCGCCTCCTCATAGAAACGAACCAAAGCCTTTTGGATTTATTGGAGGACCTCCTACTCAGTACAGCCATACGACTTTGGTGTATCTAATTGGCGTAATCTCCAGTTTACTT
This sequence comes from Flavobacterium sp. FG19, assembly GCF_057809475.1. Taxonomy (NCBI): domain Bacteria; kingdom Pseudomonadati; phylum Bacteroidota; class Flavobacteriia; order Flavobacteriales; family Flavobacteriaceae; genus Flavobacterium; species Flavobacterium sp. FG19. Next base: position 8,766 of record NZ_JBMDKA010000029.1, read on the forward strand.
TTTGCTATTACCGGAAGGCTGCAGCGCGTTGAAGAAGAAAAAGTAAAATCAGAACTTGCCTTTTTAAAAGCCCAGATAAATCCGCATTTTTTATTTAATACCTTAAACAGCATTTATGCACTGGCGCTGAAAAAAGACGATAAAACCCCGGATGCCGTTGTGCAGTTGTCTGAATTGATGCGGTATATTATGACCAATTCAAATGACGAAGTCATTGATCTGAAGAAAGAAATCAGTTACATCAGTAATTTTATTTCTCTTCAGAAAACCCGACTGGGCAATACCGTAGATGTCGATTATAAAGTTACCGGCTCTGCTTTTGGCAAAGCGATTACCCCTTTAATATTAATTTCGTTTATAGAAAATGCTTTTAAATACGGAGTCAATCCTGATCAGACTTCAGAGATTTCAGTGTATATAAATATTGATCAGGAAATGTTAACTTTATACGTGTCCAATAAGAAAACCTTTTCCGTTCAGTCATCAGACTCCGGAATCGGACTTCAGAACACTATTGAAAGATTAAAATATGTATATCCAAACAGGCATCAGTTAAAAATTGAAGATTTAGAGGATCAATACATTGTCAATTTGTCTATAAAAGTAGCATGATAAAAGCAATTGCCTTAGATGATGAACCGTTAGCACTTGAAATTTTAGAAAGCCTGTGCAGTACTGTTGAATATATTCAGCTCGAAAGGACTTTTACAAAATCTGATGAAGCATTCAGATACCTGAAAAAATATCCTGTCGATTTACTGTTTCTGGATATTAACATGCCGTCTATATCCGGAATTGATTTTTATAAAAAACTGCCCCATAAAACGATGGTTATTTTTACTACCGCTTATTCTGAATTTGCGGTAGAAGGTTTTACCCTGCGTGCAACCGATTATCTTTTAAAACCAATCTCGCTCTCCCGTTTTCAGCAGGCAGCAGAAAATGCCCTGTCACAATGGAAACTGCAGAATCAAAATGTAGAACAGCAGCACTTGTTTATTCGTGCCGATTACAGTCTGATTAAAATTTCATTTTCGGATATAATGTATATAGAAGGTCTCGATGATTATTTAAAAATTCATATTCAGAACCAAAAAACGGTAGTAGCAAGAATGACCTTAAAAGCCATACTTTTAAAATTGCCCGGGTCGGAGTTTGTCAGGGTGCACCGTTCTTTTATTGTACCCATTTCTAAAATTACAAAAATCAGAAATAAGATAATTACCATTGATCAGGCCGAAATCCCGGTTAGTGCCAGTTACGAAGAAGCGTTTTTTAAACTTCTAGAACAAAACTAACAGAAATTACAGAGTCTTATTTTTACTACAAAAAAATAAATTTTACGGATTTACCTCATAATTAAGAACGTTTACCTCAAACTTTTTACAACGCTTTAATTTCGGATAATTTTACCCGAAAATAACTGTTAATCATTCAATTGAAATAACATTTAAAAAAACAAGCGATGAAAAGAAAAGAATTTTTAAGAGGTTTGGGTTTAATAGGAATTGGAACTTTGGCCATTCCGGTAATAAACTCATGCAGTCAGGATGACGATTCATCAGATACTGCAACAGGTACTGCGACAGATACAGGTTCGTCTTCAGGTTCATCTTCCGGCAGCTGTTCCGTAACACCATCAGAAACTGCAGGTCCATTTCCTACTATTTCTCCGTCTTCACTGGTAAAATCAGATATTATAATGGACAGAACCGGTGTGGCTTTTACCATTAAAATCACCATTAAAAATACAAAAGCAGATTGTGCGGTATTGCAGGGAGCTATTGTAGATATCTGGCATTGTGACAAAGACGGTTATTATTCAGAATATGGAGGCACCTCTATGCAGTCCGTAAATTATACATCTGCACATTTCCTCAGAGGAAGACAGACAACAGACGAAAACGGACTCGTAACTTTTACCTCAATATTTCCGGGCTGGTATTCCGGAAGGTCAACCCATATTCACGTACATATTTACAATTCAGGAGGAACTTCACTGCTGGTAACCCAAATTGCTTTTCCCGAAGGATCTAATAGTGCTGTTGTTCTGGTTAATGTTTCGACTGCCAGCGGATATACAAAAGGAATGTCCGGATATACCTATAACGCATCCGATAATGTGTTTTCAGATTCTGTAGCAGACGAATTGGCAACTGTAACGGGTAGTGTCAGCGAAGGTTTTGTTTTAACACATACCATAAATGTGGCCGGTTAACTTTTAAAGTAACTTGAATATGATAGCTCAGATTCCGTCACAAATTTATAATTCAGATACAAGAGGACTTTTAAATTCAGCAGAGCACAACTGTCTGGCAACCTTTAATTTTGAAAATTATCATGAAATTTCCCGTAAGCCCTTTGGATCTTTACAAGTTTTAAACGAAGTCATCCTGGCACCACAGCAAAGCAGGGTACGTCAGATTAGTTCCAAAACCAATATAATCCTGCTGCCTTTATTTGGCGGTATCGAATATAGTGACAGTCTGGACAATACCGATTTTCTTCATGTGGATCAGATACGGGTTTTAGCCGCAGATGATGCCCTAAACATAGAAATCTTTAATCCGTATGAAAGTGAAAATGTAAGTTATCTGGAACTCGAATTCGAAATGGGCAATCAGTATTTCAGGAATTATTTTCAGCAGTATAAGTTTGATCTCGATTCCCGTAATAAACTGAATGCGCTGTTTGAAATTGAAAAGGCATTGGGTTTTATTGGTTTATATGACGGAAGGAAAAACGGAACGTATGTTTTAAAAAATCCGGACAATGGTGTTTTTACTTTTGTTCTTAACGGAGCCTTTGAAGTAGAAGACAGGCTTCTGGAAGCAAAAGATGGTTTGTCTTTAAAAAAGACCCGTACTGTAGAGTGGGAAGCCCTTTCAGAAAATGCTATTTTACTTGTAATTGAAATTCCTTTAAAATCAGTTGAATAAATGAAAATCACCAGAATAAAACTGGCGTACCGAATCGTCATAGACAGTTCTTCGGCCTTTCTTTGGGATAAATACGTTTTTGAAGATACTTTCAAAGAATATCAGATGCAGAGCCAGCAGTACAATCCAAAGACAAACCCTAAAAATACCTTCAGGGAATTAATAAGTGAAAATGAAAAGGCAGAGCAGCTCCATTTTCTTACCGGAATTGCAGCGCAGGGTTATGTCGACCAGTTAAAAGGTAATTTACACAGAGTTACCGATGTATTGGGAAATAATTATTTTTCTTTTATCAATTACCGGCTTGATATTTTAAATACCGACATTACCGATATTTCAAAACACAAAATCGGGATAACCTTTTATTCGCCTTTATTTAGCTATTTCGGAATTGTAGAAGGCAGTTATCTGGTTTCTAAAAATACAGAAACCTGCAGCGATTATGAAACCATTATGTTTCCGGTTCAGAAGAACCTCTCCATTTGTTATATTCAGACGGAAGACTGATTAAAATTCCAAAAACAAAAAATAACCCTGATTCATTTTTTTGCCTTTTCTGTTTTATGTGAACAGAAAAGGTTTTTTTATTTAGCGGCTGTAGTAAATTTATAGTATTAATTGTTTTTCAGATGCAGCAAAGCAATTGTTTTGTGAATTTATAACGTTTTCGTTTCTTTTATCATTGTTTTTTTAGTTTTTTCGAATTTATTACTACAGCAAAAGTCCTATATTTGTTGTTCTTTCTAAAAAAAACTAAAAAATTATCAAATGAAAACTTTAAGCGATTTCGATTTTAAAAATAAAAAGGCAATTATCCGTGTTGATTTTAATGTGCCGCTGGATGAGAATTTTAATGTAACAGATACAACACGTATTGAAGCTGCGAAACCAACTATTGATACTATTTTAGCTCAGGGCGGAAGTGTGATTTTAATGTCGCATTTAGGAAGACCAAAAGGAGCTGAAGAAAAATATTCTTTAAAACATATTCTAAAAACCGCTTCTGATATTTTAGGTGTACAGGTAAAATTTGCTGAAAACTGCGTAGGCGAAGCCGCTCAGACTGCAGCAAAAGACCTAAAACCGGGAGAAGTTTTATTATTAGAAAATTTACGTTTCCACGCCGAAGAAGAAGCAGGTGATGTGGCTTTTGCAAAAGAATTGGCTTCACTGGGAGACATCTATGTAAACGATGCATTTGGAACAGCACACAGAGCACACGCCTCTACTACTATTATTGCACAGTTTTTTCCAAACGATAAATGTTTCGGAACCTTATTGGCAAAAGAAATAGACAGCTTAAACAAAGTACTTAAAAACAGTGAAAAACCAGTAACTGCGGTATTAGGAGGTTCTAAAGTTTCTTCTAAAATCACAGTTATCGAAAATATTTTAGACAAAGTTGACCACATGATTATTGGTGGAGGTATGACCTTTACCTTTATTAAAGCACAAGGTGGTAAAATTGGTGAATCTATCTGCGAAGATGATAAACTGCAGTTAGCTTTAGACATTCTGAAAGCCGCAAAAGAAAAAGGAGTTCAGGTACACATTCCGGTTGATGTTGTAGCTGCTGACGATTTTTCAAATACAGCCAATACACAGATAGTCGATGTAACGGCAATTCCTGACGGATGGCAGGGACTTGATGCAGGACCAAAATCTTTAGAAAATTTCAAAAAAGTTATATTAGAGTCAAAAACAATCCTTTGGAATGGTCCGTTAGGTGTTTTTGAAATGGAAACCTTCTCAAAAGGAACTATTGCTTTAGGTGATTTTATTGCCGAGGCTACTCAAAATGGTGCCTTTTCGTTAGTTGGAGGAGGGGATTCAGTTGCCGCAGTAAAACAGTTCGGTTTTGAAGAAAAAATGAGCTATGTTTCTACAGGCGGTGGGGCTATGCTGGAAATGTTAGAAGGAAGAGTTTTACCTGGAATTGCTGCAATTTTAGAGTAAAATATCACAATTAACATTTTTTTGCGTATTTTTAAGCGCTAAACTTTTTAAGTTTGCAAAAATACGAGTCCTGTAATTGGTTGAATTATAGAATTTTAAAAAAATGTTATATGATTGTAAAGAAAATCTCCGTAGTGGTTACCGCTTTGTTTTCCATGACGGTCTTTGCGCAGGAAACTGCCGAGCTGTCAAAAGAAATAAGGCCAGAAGTAAAGTTGTCCTATTTAGATTCAATTAAAAGCACATTCAAAAAAGATGACCTGGCAGCCCGTGTTGACAGCCTTTGGATGAATGAGTTAGTAAGTTTAGACATCTATGATGATTTGACAAAAGATATTCAGACCATTAACAAAGATGTTACCGTTGACGAAGAACTGCCAACCGATTTATTAAAACAGCGTTTGGCCGTAATGAATCAAAAGTCACCTTTTGAGATAGAATACAATCAGGGATTAGAAAATATAATTAAGTCATTCCTTAAGAACCGTAAAAAATCGTTCTCAAGACTGATGGCTTTATCAGAATACTACTTTCCAATATTCGAGGAAACCTTTGCCAAAGAAAAGATTCCGTTGGAAATTAAATATTTAGCCGTTGTAGAATCTGCTTTAAACCCTAAAGCAGTTTCTAAAATGGGCGCTACCGGACTCTGGCAGTTTATGTACGGAACCGGAAAACAATACGCTTTAAAAATTGATTCCTATATCGATGAAAGAAGCGACCCTCTTAAAGCTACAGCAGCCTGTTCTGATTACATGACCCGAATGTTCAATGTATTTAACGACTGGGAATTGGTATTAGCTTCTTACAATTCAGGACCCGGAAACGTAACCAAAGCGATTCGTCGTTCCGGCGGAAAAACAGGATATTGGGATATTCGAAACCAGCTTCCAAAAGAAACACAAGGATATGTTCCGGCTTTTTATGCCACTATGTACCTTTTCGAATATCACAAAGAACATGGTATCAATCCCGAAAGAGCCGTGATCAAAAACTTTGAAACCGATACCATTTGCATTAAAAATCAAATGAGTTTTAAACAAATTGCCGATTTACTGGATATGCCGCAATCGCAGATTCAGCTTTTAAATCCTTCGTACAAGTTAAATGTAGTGCCTTATTATCAGGGAGAGCAGCATTTCCTTCGTCTGCCAAAAGATAAAATTGCCACTTTTGTTTCAAATGAAGATAAAATTTACGCCTACGTAAAATACGATTCAGAAAACAAAACAATTCCAACCCGTTTAGCCGCTAAAATTGCTCCTAAAGCAAAACCGGCGAGAGAAGCTTCAGATAACGCCAGAGACATCCAGTTCTATAAAGTTAGAAAAGGCGATAACCTGGGCGCGATTGCTGACAAATACAACGTGAATATTTCTGATTTAAAGAAATGGAATAACCTGAAATCAAATGCAATTGCCTTAGGTAAAACTTTAAAAATTAAATTAGATACAGACGCTTCTGAAAAAGCAGTGAAAGAGCCGAAAGCAGTACCTGTTGTAGAGAAAAATACAGAAACAGCAGTCGCTTCTGCTGATGATAATGATAAAGTTTCAGTACAAACCGTTGAGTATGTCGTAACAGCCGGAGATAATTTAGGCAGCATTGCTAAAAAATTCGGTACGACTATTGCGGAGCTAAAAGAACTAAATGATCTTACGTCTAATAACATCGGTTTAGGAAAAACATTAGTGGTTTCCAAAATTGTAACAGAAATCCAGGAACCTGTTTCAACTGCAGTAGCATCCAGTTCTGTAGAAAGTTTTAAGAAAAAACCAGCTTCGGCAAAAGGTGTTAGCGAAGATTATTACGTTAAAAAAGGCGATTCTTTATACAGCATTTCTAAAAAATATCCTGGAGTAACGATTTCAGATATTAAAAAATGGAATGGAATTAAAGATGAAGATATTAAACCGGGAATGAAACTTAAAATAAACGGATAGTATAAAAAATCTTATTTAAATTTGGGTTTTATTTCATTAAATCAAGAAAATGAATAAAACCCATTTTTTATTTATACTACTGCCGTTTCTGCTTATTTCATGTTTAAAGTCAGATAAGCCTCAGCCTGTATCAGGAAAAACAAACACGATTTCAATTATTATCGACGATCAGTTATGGTACGGCGAAGTAGGCGACAGTATCCGGAATAAATTTGCTTCCCCTGTTTTGGGATTAACCCAGGAAGAACCCCTTTTCACAATCAATCAATATCCTGCCCGATTACTGGAAGGTTTTGTAACCGACAGCAGAAGTATTATCGTCGTTAAGAAATCAGCGACCGAGAAGTTTGAAATTACGCATAGTAAAGCTTTGCCTCATAATACTTTTCGCATTTACGGAAAATCCGTTGACGATATTATTTGTAATATCGAGTTAAATTCGGCACAGATAATCAAAATGATCCGTGACGCTGAAATCGAAAAAATCCAGGAAGACAACAGCAAATCACTTCTTAATCCTGCTGTTATAAAAAACAAATTTCATATCGATCTGCAGATTCCGACAGGATATGAATACATGCTTCATAAGAAAAATTTTATCTGGCTCAAAAAGGATATTATCAGTGGAAATACAAGTCTGCTGATTTATCAGATTCCGATTCACAATTTTAAAAAACGTGGTGATATAGTAAATAGTATTGTCAAAATGCGTGATTCCGTTGGGTATTATATAAAAGGACGTGAACCCAACACACGTATGATTACCGGAGAAGCGTATGCGCCTTATTTTTCAAATACTATTTTAGATGGAAAAGACGCGTACGAAACCAAAGGCACCTGGGAACTCAAAAATGACTTTATGGCCGGGCCGTTTATCAATTATGCTATTGTAGATCCGGTTTACAACAGAATTCTGGTTATTGAAGGTTTCTGTTATTCCCCTTCCAACCAGGAACGTGATTTAATGCTTGATCTCGAAGCCATTATCAAATCAGTAAAGATCGATAAGAGATAATTTTTTGAAATTTCAAATTCCAATTTTGATTGTCATGTCTGTTGATGTGTTTTGAGAGAGCCTCCTATTTTGAGCATAGAATATAGAGCATAGAATTTAGAATTTAGATTTTAGAATTTAGATTTTGGAGTTTGGAGTTTGGAGTTTGGAATTTAGATTTTGGAATTTTTATCTTAATATATTTCTTACTTTTGTTTTTGTAACAAACATAAAAACAAAAAGTTATGAAAAAAGTGATTCTAATAGCAGTAATGACTGTTTTAGGTTTTGTATCGTGTAAAAAAGAGGCAAAAACCGAAACAACGGCAAGTACAGCAGATACGATTGCAAAATCAGAAGCTGTTGCAGAAACTCCATTAGACTCTGCGGCACAGGTTCAGGCATGGCAGGCATATGCAACACCAGGAGCAGAGCACAAACTGATGGCTGATGAAACCGGAACATGGAACTGCGAGATGACATTCTGGTATGAACCCAATGCAAAACCGGAGAAAGCGAGTTCAACTGCAGAAGTTAAAATGATTTTGGGCGGACGTTATCAGGAAGCGAGTTATAAAGGAACCATTATGGGAGCCCCTTTTGAAGGAAAAAGCACCCTTGCTTATAACAACGCCAGTAAAGAATATACCACGACTTTTATCGATAATATGGGAACCGGTATGATGGTGGCAATGGGTAAATATGACGAAAAAACCAAAACCATGGAACTGAAAGGTGAAGTAGTAAGTCCGATAAACGGAAAGAAAACGCCTTACCGGGAAATTTATACTATTGTAGACGACAAAACCCGCAAAATGGAAATGTTTGATACCAAAAACGGACAGGAATATAAAAGTATGGAGATTGTGATGAAAAAGAAGTAACTATTTGATAGATACTATTGTACGAAAACCTGATTGCATTTTGTGATCAGGTTTTTTTATCCCGTAATATAAATTTTACATTTTAAATGAAGAGGTTGCAAGTTATAATCTGCAACCTTATCGACAGCATCTTAGAAGAATCTTTTTCTAAATTTGGTTTGTACCATTTAATTTTATTGACAGGAAACAAGACAAAAAAATAATCCGGACTGAAATTTAACGTGGGGATTATATTTCATGTTTTTTGGAGTTTTTAGTAAACCTGCAATGCAGAAAATTGCAGGTTTATCTAGAAACATAAGTATAGCTTTGCCTAAAGAATCAATTTAATGTGGAAATAGAAATATCCCGATTACAAATTATGTGATCGGGATTTTCTTTTAATGTAATTTTGTGCCCATAACTTTTAGAAAAACGAAAACGAATAAGGCAATGGATTTAAAATGGAAAATAAAGCCTTTTGAGGCATTAACAGTAAACGAACTATATGATGTGCTCAGATTACGAAGTGAGATCTTTGTAGTGGAACAAAATTGTGTTTATCTGGATCTTGATGGTAAAGATAAGAAAGCACTGCATCTGATGGGAGAGTTTGAAGGGAAGATCGTAGCTTACAGCCGTTTGTTTGATGCCGGAATTAGTTTTGAAAATGCCTCGATTGGAAGAGTAGTGGTAGACGCCCGTTACAGAGATAAAAAATGGGGGCACGAACTAATGCGGGAAGCGATTTCCGAAATAAAAAAACATTTTGATAAAGATCAGATTACCATTGGCGCTCAGCTGTATTTAAAAAAATTCTACGAGAGCCACGGTTTTGTACAAACCAGTGAAATGTATCTGGAAGATGATATTCCGCATATTGAAATGATTCGTGGTTAAAAAATCTTATAACACCTTATTAGAAGTAATTTTACGTCGAACGTTTTTTTATTTAGTATTCTTTTATGAAAGGACTCACATTTTTTTAAGATTCATCTAAGGTATTTTAGTAGCATCTGAATTTTAACTTAATGTCTGAAAATGAATAGAAACTTTTACGTTTTAGTATTTTGTATTTTTACTTTTTTAACTTTTGGCCAAAAACAAACCGAATCTAAAAGCGATCCAAAAGAAATTGAAAATCTGGCCACTTTGGCAAAAGTCTGGGGATTTCTTAAGTATTATCACCCAAATGTGGCAAGAGGGAATTTTAATTGGGATAAACAAGTAATAGAAATAATCCCAAAAGTAGAGAATGCTCAAAATAGAGAAGAACTATCTAAAATCTATTTAGACTGGATTTCTGGTTTGGGAATGATTAAAGAGTGTAAATCTTGTAAAAAGGCTTCTGCAAAAGAGTATTTTGATAAAAATTTTGATCTTTCATGGACACAAAACCAAAATGTATTTACAAGTGAATTGTCTCAAGAGCTTAAGTTTATTGAAGATAACCGTTTTCAGGGTACTAACTTTTATGTAAAAGCCACTTCTCACAACAACATCGAAATTACAAACGAAACAGAATACCCTGATTTTGAATATCCGGATCGAAATCATAGATTATTAAGCCTGTTTCGTTACTGGAATACAATTGAGTATTTTTTTCCATACAAATATGTGACCGATCAAAATTGGAATGACGTTTTGCTCGAAATGATTCCAAAATTTGAATATGCTGCCAATGCAACAGAATACCAGCTTGCAATGAAGGAAACGGTGACTAAAATTGATGATACTCATGCCATTTTTTACTCAGATAAAATTTTTGACTTTTTTGGCCGAATGTATATTCCTGCATTTGTAAACGTTGTTGAGGATAAAATGATAATCACGGGATTTTATGATGATACGTTAGCAAGAATAAATGATCTTAAAAAAGGAGATATTATCGAAGAAATCGACGGTAAAGATGCCTTAAAAATAATGGCAGACAGAGCAAAATATGTTAATGGTTCAAATAGAAGTGTAAAAGCTAAAAATTTTGATTATCAGTTATTTAATGGTTCAGAAGATTCAGTAAAACTCAAGATAAGAAGAGATAATGTAGTTTTTGTTAAAAATATAAAACGTTATAAAGGAATTGATTTTCAGCCGCGCATTAAGTATAACAAAGAAAAGTTTAGTATAGATGAAAACAATATAGCCTATATTAATCTGGATAATTTAGAAATGAAGGATCAGGAGATAATAATGCAAAAAGTAGATTCGACTAAAGGTTTGATTATTGATATTAGAAATTATCCGAATTTCAGGCCCTATTTAATCGCCAGAAAATTAATAAAGCAGGATAAGGAATATACAAAGCTTATCAGGCCGGATATGAATTATCCTGGAAGATATATATGGAAAAAAGCAGAAGTGATTGAACCTATGAAAAATCAGTATTATGCCGGAAAAGTAATTTTATTGGTCAACGAACAGACACAAAGTATGGCAGAATATTCCGCAATGCTTTTGCAGACAGGTGATAAAGTTACGACAATGGGCAGTCAGACGGCCGGAGCTGATGGAGATATGTCTGTAATTAGATTTTTAACTTTTAAAACAGGAATTAGCGGACTGGGAGTTTTTTATCCTGACGAAACCGAAACGCAGCGAGTAGGGGTGAAAGTTGATATAGAAGTCCGTCCAACCATAAGAGGAATTACGGAGGGAAGAGATGAGATTCTCGAAGCAGCTAAAGAGTATTTGAATGCACATTAGTATAGAACAGTCCTGTTTTGATAAAATCAAATAGTAATGTGATAAAGAGATTTGCAACATTGTCTTTTTCTAATATTCAAATAACTTTTACAGGCTGTTTAGAGGGTAATGAAGTTCTATTTTTGGAACTATAAATCATTTGAAGCCATAATTTTTTTTAATAAACTTAACTTAACCAAAACCAAAGTTTTTAGAGCTGCCAGTTGTAAAACTGTGCAGCTTTTTTTTGTCTTAAAAGCAGTTCTATTGATGGGCAGTATTAAAAGTGTACCATAAGGTATAAAAAGGAAGAAAAAGCAGGTTTTTAGAATAAAGCAACAATGTTGCAATATTGTTAATTGGTTTTTTGTAAAAATGTAATTATCTTAAAAACAAAAAAATAACAATATAATTTGGAGTTTTTCTTTAAGTAAAAAAAGGTGTTTTATCTTTGTTTACTATAATCCAAAATTAAATTTTGGTGATAAGAAATTCGACCCTTCTGTCGTAATTATCACCTTTTTTGAGAGGGAATTTATTACCGCAGCCCTGAAAACGCATTCTGTTTTTAGAGATCTTTTTAGTGCTTAAATAATTAAAAACAGTCCGGGCACGGTTCCAGGAAAGTTTTCTTTCTTTGGTATCTCTATCAATTCCGTCACTGTATATTTCAGGAGTACAGCATACGTGTCCCCGAATCTCAAATTGAATATTTTTCTGTTTTAGAAGCGTCAGTGCAATCTTATCGAGTTCCTTTTTTGAACTATGAGTCAACCTTGAACTGCCCATATCAAATAATATACTTTCAATGCAAACTTTGTCTCCTACTTTCAGTTTGCTTTTAAAAGAGGTATAAACGTCTTTTCCGAAACTATTGCGTTTAACTATAAGTAAATCTACACGTCGGTTTCGTAAACGGGTTTCATATAAATTTTCCACTGTGTCAGGACGAAGCATAACCCGGCCTTTTCCTTCCAGAATAACAATTTTGTTTGGATTAAAACCTGAAGCAATCAGAAGGTTCTGGATTGTATTAACCCGGTCATGCGACAGCTTGTAGTTATAATTGTCGGTTCCCCGGTCGTCACAATAGCCGTAAATTTGTACTGCATCAACTTTTGAGGTATCTATGGATTTGATAAAATTATTTACCACTTTGATCTGCGACTCAGTAAGATCGTATTTGTCGAAATCAAAGTATACGGTTTCTATGGGTTTTTGCTGTGCCGATAGCTGGTAAATAAGAAACAAAAACAGGACCCGGGGAAGTTTCATTTTCTACATTTTTAAAATCGTTTTATATTCAGTTTGATTATTTAATATGTTTACTGCTCTCTTAATTTCTGAATTGTTCTTAATATAAAACTGATACAGCCCTTCCTGGTACTGGTATCTTTTGATAAGCTCCTCCTGAATCAGACCACGAATTTCTTTTTGGTTTTTGTCCAGAAGGGTGTTTTCACTTTTCTCTAATGCGGCTAATAATTGTTGGTATTCAGGAGCAATAGTCTCGTCAATTTTTTCATTTTTGGCAGCTGCCAGTGTGTTTTTAAGCGCTACTTCGGTTTCTGTGTCAAAGCTGATTTTATTGGTTTTCAGGTATTGTTTGAAACTGGTATAATCCGCATCTGTCACTACCGGAATTTTATCGCCTAAATTTGGATTTTTATAATAGTAAGTGGTGGCGTAATCAAAAATTCCGTCATTCTTTAAAAGAGCTGTAGTTATAGGGCTCATTTTAGTTTCGTCCAGTTCAATATCCGGCAAAACACCGCCTCCGTCATAAACCGTTCTTCCTTTTCTGGTTTTGAAAGCATTGAAGTTTTTAGCATCGGTTTTTTGGGCCACACCATTTTTATCCTTATGAGCATAATCAAGCGCCTGAATACAACGGCCGGATGGCGTGTAGTAACGGGAAATAGTTACTTTGAGCTGAGTTCCGTATGTCAGATCAACAGAACGCTGCACCAGACCTTTTCCAAAGCTTCGGCTTCCCAGAATTACGGCACGGTCCAGATCCTGTAACGCCCCTGAAACAATTTCAGATGCTGAGGCACTTCTTCCGTTTACTAAAATGGCAAGCGGTATTTGAGTGTCAATGGGCTCTTTGGTGGTTTTATACGTGTTATTGTGTTTTTCTATTCGGGATTTAGTGGTTACAATCACTTCATTTTTGGGAACAAATAAATTACAGATGTCAATAGCCTCGTTTAATAATCCGCCCGGATTTCCTCTTAAATCCAAAACGATTTGAGAAGCACCGTCAGCTTTTAGTTTTTCAAGTGCTTCTTTGACTTCTGCCGAAGCTTTTCGGCTAAAATGAGCCAAAACTATGTAACCGGTTTTTTCATCGATTTTTCCGTAAAAAGGAACCGATTTGATATCCACTTCGTCCAAAACCAGTTCCGTGGTATAGGTTTTTCCCTGACGAAGGTATTTTATGGCAATTTTAGTGTTCTTAGTTCCCTTTAACAACTGCGAAGCATCGTCTTTAAAATCGGCAATCAAAACGTCGCCAATCTGAATGATTTCGTCACCCGCTTTTAATCCCGCTTTGTCAGCAGGATAGTTTTTATAAGGTTCACGTACAATCAGACGGTCTTTTTTACGGGCAATCATAGCACCAATTCCGGTATATTCTCCCGTATTATTGATTTTAAAATTCACTACATCCTGTTCGTTAAAGTAAACCGTATACGGATCCAGACTTCCCAGCATGCTTTTAATGGCTTTGTCCATCAGATCACCAGGATTGGTCTCGTCAACATAATTCGTATTTACAGCTTTAAACAGCGTGGTAAAGATTTCGATTTGTTTGGCAATCTCAAAAAAGTCTTCTTTGAAACTGGTTCCAATAAATAAAAATCCTGCCGCAACAGTAGGTATGATAAATCTCTTTTTGAAATAAGGATACATGATTATGGTTTTTTTCTTTTAAATCTTTTTCTAATAAAATAGGCTAATACACAAAATATAATAATAAACGGCCAAATGCTGATAAGGGATATCAAAAAATCAGACAAACTGAAAAATCCGGATTTAACAGCTTCCAGGATTTTTGAACCGTATGATATCTTAATGCCTTCATTTTCGGCTGTGGTTTTGTAAAATTCAATGGTAATACGGCTTTCAGAAATCTGGCTCTGCAGATATTTCAGCTGTCCTTCTTTGGCTTCAATTTCTTCACGAATAATCGAAATTTGTTTTTCAATCTCTAGAATCTCACTTACTTTCACTGCCTTTTTTAAGATTTCCAGATAACGCTCTTCCAGTTTTCTTTTTGTCTTTAACCGGGAATCCAGGTCAATGTATTGTTCTGTAACGTCCTCGGCCGATATTTCTTTCTGATCAAAATAAGAAACTCCTTTTGAAACAGTACTGATGAAAGTATCAAAATTCCGGCTGGGAACTTTTAAAGTAATAACCCTGCTGATCGTATTGTAACCTTTTCCTTCAGAATCGTTTAAAATGGTTCCTTTATTGGCCGTTACTGCCACTTGTAATTGTTTGTAAGTATCGGCGAGGTCATTTGTTTCAAATCGCAGTGAAGCCTGTCGGATTATTTTTTGTTCTGTTTCAGGTTCTTCGGCCGCTGCTGCGTCATCGCTTTCCGTTGCTTTATACTGTGCTTTGGGAGGCAGGCTTACGGCAGCAATCATTTTATCCTTAGAATCCGGACTTTCAGATTGCTGGCAGCCGGAAAAGAATAAGGTCAAAATTGCAGATAAAAGGAAAAAACGACGCATAAAATTTTAATTTAGTGCTAAAACTACAATTTTTTTAGAATCTTTTATCTGATTTATTCTACAAAGTTGGTTTTAAAAGCTTAGAGAAGCTATTTAGTTTCAGAATCCGGAGTTTTGTTCTGCTGTTGTACAAATTTCTCAAACAGCTGAATGGTTTTGGTGTTGATCTCCTCATACGACAGTCGGTCTTTAGTCTGATAAAAAAGCATAAAAGAGTAATTCTGATCCAGAGAATCTAAAAGTAAATGTTTGTTCAGACGATAGGTTTCGCGTAAAACCCTTTTGAAGTAATTTCGGTCGACTGCTTTTTTAAAATATTTCTTGGAAACCGAAACCCCTGTTTTTGTATTGCCCTGAAAGTTTTCATCAGCCTGACGGTAAACCAGACGCAGCGGATATTTTGAAACCGATTTTCCTTCAGAAAACAGTAATCCAATGGTGGTTTTGCTCTTTAAGCGCTCATTTTTAGGGTAGGTAAAGTTCATTTTAATACAGAAAAAATTGGCAATTTCCGGAACAAAGGTACAATTAAACCATAAAAACGGTTATTGTTTTCAATTTTTATATCGCTAAGAATATATTTACTACTTTTGACCTCAAATTTTTTCACGCATGCAAAAGATAATTTCATATCCAATCTCCGTAATTTATTATATATTTTTTGGATTGTCTCTGGCTGTTTTTCACCCGGTACAATGGATCTGCCTGAATCTTTTTGGTTATCAGGCCCACAAAAAAAGTGTAGATTATTTAAACCTTTGTCTTTTAAGATGTACTAACCTTGTGGGTACTACTTATAAAGTTGAAGGAACAGAGGATATTCCAACAGGTGTTCCCCTCATTTTTGTGGCCAATCACCAAAGTATGTATGATATCGTGGCAATGATTTGGTATTTTAGACGTTTTCATTGTAAATTTGTAAGTAAGAAGGAGTTAGGAAAAGGAATCCCGAGTGTATCCTTTAATCTGCGTCATGGAGGATCAGTACTAATCGACCGTAAAGACCCTAAACAAGCGATTCCCGTAATCAAAGGCTTGTCTGAATATATAGAAAAAAATACAAGATCTGCAGTAATTTTTCCGGAAGGAACCCGAAGCAAAACAGGAGAACCTAAAGAATTTGCCCAAAGCGGTTTAAAAATTCTGTGTAAATATGCACCATCTGCATACATAGTACCCGTAAGTATCAACAATTCATGGAAAATGGTCCGCTACGGAATGTTCCCTGTTGGCTTAGGAAATCATCTTACTTTTAAAGCCCATAAAGCTTTGGCGGTAAAAGACTATAAGTTTGAAGAATTGATGGAGATTACTGAAAAGACAGTAAAGGAAGGAATAAATGAGTATAAACAGGTTTAAGTTTTAGTCCGAGCTAGAATGTAAAACCCCAATTTAAAATAAGTAATGTCTATAAAAAACATTCGATTAGAAGTAATGCAGTTTTTGGAAAAAAACGTGGATAGCTTCGTTGAACAGTATTTAATCCCGGTGGAAAAGATCTGGCAGCCGTCTGATTTTTTGCCAAATTCAGAAGGAGAAAATTTCTTTGAAGAGGTGAAAGAACTGCGTGAAATTGCCAAAGAATTACCATACGATTTCTGGGTTACGCTTGTTGGTGACACGATCACTGAAGAAGCGCTGCCAACATATGAGTCCTGGTTAATGGACGTTGAAGGTGTAAATCAGGTAGAAAATGGTGGTAACGGTTGGTCTAAATGGATCCGTCAATGGACCGGAGAAGAAAACCGCCACGGAGATCTTTTAAATAAATACCTGTATTTGTCTGGTCGTGTAAATATGCGTGAAATTGAAATGACAACTCAGCATTTGATCAACGACGGTTTTGATATTGGTACCGGAACTGACCCATACAAAAACTTTGTATATACCAGTTTCCAGGAATTAGCAACTTATGTTTCTCATAACAGAGTATCTCAGATAGCAAAGAAATTTGGAGACAATAAGCTGTCTAAAATGTGTAAAATGATTGCAGGTGACGAAATGCGTCATCACCATGCCTACAGCGAATTTGTGACCCGAATTTTCCAGGTGGATCCAAGCGAAATGATGATGGCTTTTCAGTATATGATGAAGCAGAAAATCGTTATGCCGGCTCACTTTTTAAGAGAATCCGGACAGAAAATCAGTACTGCTTTTGAACAGTTTTCAGATTCAGCACAGCGTATCGGAGTTTATACGGCCACAGATTATGTCGAGATTATGCAGAAATTAATTAACAAATGGGAAATTGATAAAATCAGTAATCTAACAGATGAAGCTGAAAAAGCACGTGATTATTTAATGAAATTACCTGCAAGAATGGCTAAAATTTCAGAAAGAATTGTGATCCCAAAAGAATCACACATTTTTAAATGGGTGGAACCTGCCAGACTTTAAAATTTCAGATCTTAGATTTTAGAACTTGAAATTTGAAAAGCAATATTGTTGCTTTAAAAAATATTTGTTGATTGTTAGATTTTAAAAGCTCTGACAATCAACTTTTTTATTTAAAATAAACACCTGTGTAAATCTGTTTAATTCGTTTTATCAGTGCGCCATTTTTTATCACAAACCATAACTTATGAATACTTCTGAACTTATAAATAAAACCATTGCTTTTGTAAAAGAAAAACTAAACGATGCCGAAGGCGGTCATGATTGGTTTCACATAGAACGGGTGTATAAAAATGCCCTTCTGATCGCAAAAGATACAGCATGTAATATTGAAGTAGTTCAGTTAGGAGCACTGCTTCATGATATTGCCGACAGTAAATTTCATAATGGCGATGAGACGATTGGGCCAAAGACAGCCCGTTTGTTTTTAGAGTCAGAAAAGGCTTCAGAAGAGATAATCCTTCATGTTGTCAATATCATTGAAAATATCTCGTATAAAGGCGGAAATTTTGAAAAGAAATTCTCTTCGACAGAGCTGGATATTGTTCAGGATGCTGATCGTCTGGATGCGATTGGTGCAATTGGCATTGCCAGAGCATTTAATTACGGGGGTTTTAAAAACAGGGCATTGTATAACCCTGAAATTGCACCTGTAACCAATATGACTAAAGAAGAATATAAAAAGAACAACGCGCCAACGATCAATCATTTTTATGAAAAACTTCTGTTGTTAAAAGATAAAATGAATACCGAAAAAGGAAAACAGATTGCTGCTGAAAGACATCAGTTTATGGAATTATTTCTGGCTCAGTTTTATGCGGAGTGGGAGGGGGTTAAGTGAGTTTTCAGTGGCGGTCCTCAATATATTGTTATAAAGTAATTGATATACAAAAAAGGTTGTCTTATTTTTAAGACAACCTTTTTTTGTATTTTTAATTCCGGTTTATTTGGAATGTTTAATTCTTGTAGATAAGAAAAGTTTTTTGTTACGAGCGATGCTTCATTGTAAAATAAGTAATCACTACAGCACATAAGAATCCAAGTGTAAACCATAATAATCGGGCTACCCTGTTGTCTCTTATAATTTCCATTTTATCTTCTTCTGACATTTTTTTTTAATTAAGTTGTGCAAATTTAAATTACATAAAGTGGATTGAGAGGAAATATAGGTTTTGTTTGTGTCATTAAAAGACATCTTTTTGACATATCAGAATAGTATTTTAATTTGCTGCGTTTATTTTTTAAGTTTTTCTACGAGAGATTTAAGGTCTTCTGTTCTTTTACCTTCAAAAGTACAGCGTTAAACCATGGAGATGGTTCACAGATTTGGTGTCTGCTTCTTTATTGGTTATGGCCAGTTTCAGGGTATAACGATCATACCAAGCTGAAGATCCGCATTTTTCCCGCTATAAACTGTAAGGCCAAAATAAACACGATCTGGCTTATCCATAAATGTTTTTGTAAACAATAGAGCTTTTACGGTATAACAAAGAGTGCCGGGCAAAACGTCAATAGGAAATCATCAGACTGCTATAAACATTGAAGAAAGTAATGCTTAAAAAAAGTGTGCTTTTATTTTAAAATTACCGACTCAAAAATAGTAGTAATTTTCCTGGCAATAAAATATATATTTGTAACCTATCCAAAAACAAATTATCTGATGAGAAAAATTTACCTGATTGCCACTCTTTTGTTTAGTGCTCTTTCTATGGCACAAGTATCTGTTAAAGACGAACTAGTAATTAAAGACACCGATTCTGTTCTTACGTCTAAAATCAGATTAGGAAATGACCTGGTTACGGTAGAAAGTTCACCTGACTGGAAATTTAGTATAATGGAAGGCGTTGCTATTGCACATCGTGAAGGCATCGTCCTGAAAATTTCTGCTGTAAAAGATGATATTAATTATTCTGATGAAATGCTGGAATACTATGTAAATAACGAATGTCTGCCGGTAGTGGATAAATGTTTTTATAAAAAGATCGAAAACCGGACGGTTCTTTTTCAAAGACGTTATTCCGTTGATGATCCGAGATATTATTACCGAATGACGAATATTTTTTCCAAACGGGTTATTCTTCTCGAATGGTATGCCGATATTCCTGTTGATGGAAATGAACACGAACTAAAAAAACGACTTGACGAATTCACAGAATATGTAACAGTAGAAAAAGTCAAAATTACCGCTAATTTTTTCAGTCAGCCCGCCGTTGGTAAAACAACAGCAAAGAAAAACTAAAAGAAGCCCAAAAAAGAGAAAAGCTTTACAAGGAGTTTAAAAGTCCCTGTAAAGCTTTTTTTTATGTTTGTGAATAAGGTTTACGAACATCCGCAGTCGCCGCTGCCGCAGTCCTTTTTCTTTTTTGATTTCCAGAAAAATTTCTTGATCAAAAAGGCAACAGCAATACCCAGTATGGCGAAGGCAATAATTTCCTGAAACATAATTTTACTTTAAAAATTGATAGGCCAAAAGCGCCGTGATGTAAGCGAGACCACTCATAAAAACAAGCTGTGCTACAGGCCATTTCCATGAATTGGTTTCTTTTTTGATAATCGCCAGTGTACTGGCGCACTGCATCGCAAATGCATAAAAGAGTAATAATGAAATACCGGTTGCAAAGTTAAAAATCTTTTCGCCTGTTTCCGGATTGACTTCTTTCTGCATTCGGCTTTTAATCGTCGATTCGTTGTCGCTGTCGCCCACACTGTAAATAGTGGCCAGTGTTCCCACTAGAACCTCACGGGCAGCAAACGAACTGATAATCGCAATACCTATTTTCCAGTCATAACCCAAAGGAGCAATTACAGGTTCAATAGTTTTGCCCATAATTCCAATATAAGAGTTTTCTATTTTTTGAGAAGCGACTTCATTTTCAAACTGCGCTTCATCAAGAGTAGTATTGGCAAACCTTTCTTTTACAATGTTTTCGGCATCATTAAATTCTTTTCCGGGACCAAATGAAGCCAGAAACCACAGAATAACCGAAATAGCCAGAATAATTTTACCCGCACCCACAATAAAGGCTTTGGTTTTTTCGACCACATTGATTCCGACATTCTTCAAAAGCGGTAGTTTATAACCTGGCATCTCTACAACAAAGTAGGTTTTAGATTCTATTTTTAAAACCTTGTTTAAAATATAAGCCGAAATTATAGCCGCCATAAAACCCAGTAAATACAAAAGCATCAGTGATAACCCCTGAAGGTTTAAAAAACCAAGTACTCTTTTATTCGGAATTACCAATGAAATCATGATAGCATAAACGGGTAATCTGGCAGAACAGGTGGTAAATGGTGTTACCAAAATGGTTATCAGACGTTCTTTCCAGTTTTCGATATTTCGGGTTGCCATAATGGCCGGAATGGCACAGGCCGTTCCTGATATCAAAGGAACAACACTTTTTCCCGAAAGCCCGAAACGACGCATAATTTTATCCATTAAAAAGACGACACGACTCATATAACCGCTTTCTTCCAGAATGGAAATAAAGAGGAACAAAAAGGCAATCTGCGGAATAAAAATAATAACACCGCCAATTCCCGGAATAATACCCTGCGAAAGCAGATCGGTCAAAATACCGCTTGGCAGTTCTTCGGCCGTCCAGCTGCTTAAAGAAGCAAAAGTGCTGTCGATAAAATCCATCGGGATCGTTGACCAGCTGAAAATAGACTGGAAAATAACAAACAAAATACCAAGAAAAATGGCATAACCCCAAAATTTATGGGTTAAAACACGATCCAGTTTTGCCCTGATATCTTTCGCCATCGAAGCATCGACTTTTAAACCTTCTTTTAAAACATCATTAATAAACTGATATCGTTTGATGGTCTCTTTCTGCTGCAGACGTTTTAGTTCTGAATGTGATTTGGTAAATGTATTACGGATTTCATTTCGGTCTAAATTCGAAAAATTGACATCCTGTGTAATTACCAGCCACAATTTATACATTAACTGGTTTGGAAAAGCATGCTGTAATTTTTCAAAATATTCAGGATCAATTACAGAAGCATTTAAGCAGGGTTCGTTAGGAAGTGTTTTATAAGAAACGATAAGTTCCTTTAATTCTTCAATTCCTAAACCTTTTCGGGAACTTACCAGTGCAATTTTGGTTTTTAGTTTTTCTTCCAGATACGGAATGTCAAGGGTAATTCCTTTTCTTTCCATACGGTCAGACATATTGATTACCAGAATTGTCGGGATTTCAAGGTCTTTGATCTGCGTATAGATCAGTAAGTTTCGTTTGAGGTTTTCAACATCGGTTACGACTACGGCTACGTCCGGATAGAGTTTGTCGTTTTTATTCAGTAAAAGTTCAATTACCACACTTTCGTCCATCGAGCTCGCATTTAAACTATACGTTCCCGGTAAATCCAGAATGTTGGCTTTTACATTATGAGGCAGTTTACAAAACCCGATTTTTTTCTCCACCGTAATTCCGGGATAGTTTCCTACCTGCTGGTTTAAACCGGTTAACTGATTAAAAACGGAAGTTTTTCCTGTATTTGGATTCCCAATAAGGGCAACATTGATATTCTGAATGCTCATTATAAATTGTTTTGGATAAGTTCAACTTCAATTTCACGAGCAGTTTCAACACGAATGGCAACATGCGAACCATTAATATCTAAATAGAGAGGATCTCCAAGCGGAGCAATTTGCAATAGTTCGACCAAGCTGCCAGGCAAACAACCCATTTCTAATAATTTCAGAGGAATCAAATCGATATCAAAATCTTTGATAATGGCTTTTTCGCCTTTTTTCAGGGTGTGGATTGTATTTTGCAAGCTTATTTAGATTGAGTTTAGATTGCAAAAATAGATAATTATTCTATATTTCACGGTATTTGTCTTACCTGAAAATGCTAAATGTTTCTAAAAATAAGGGATTTTACTCTTTTGATAAGAAATCTATGTCATCTAAAAGACGCTGGATTTCTTCTTTTTTAGTTCCGTCATAAAATCCGCGGACACGTCTTTTTTGATCAACTAAAACAAAATTCTCCGTATGCACCATATCATACAACTGATCCGGACGTCCCAGTTTTACCGCCAGATACGATTTTCTGGCCATCGTATAAATTTCCTTTTTGTCTCCCGTAACCAGATTCCATTTACTGTCTACTACTCCATATTTTACGGCATAAGCCTTTAGAACAGCAACACTGTCTACTTCAGGAAATACGGTATGAGAAAGCAGCATTACTTTTGGGTTGTTTAAAACCGCTTTCTGAACACCAGCCAGATTGGTTGACATTTTGGGACAGATAGATCCACAGGTCGTAAAAAAGAAATCGGCTACATAAATTTTTCCTTCGTAATTTTTCTGGGTAATAGTATCTCCGTTTTGGTTTACAAATGAAAAATCAGCAATCGTGTGGTATTTACTTTTGTATTGCACCGTACTGTCAACTAATTCCGGATTTACATCGGCCGGATTGTAAATAGGAAGTGTTTTTTGAGGCTTTAAAGCAGAGTAAAATAAAGATATGGTAACAACCGAAAAGACAATTAATACAATAAAGAATTTGCGGTATTTGTATAGAAGCGATTTCATAAAAATAATTTGGCGCAAAAATACGAAAAGAGCATTTTAAAAGCGGAGGTTATAACATTTTTTAACAGGGTTGAAAGTGGTATAGCCGGGAATTCAGGGATTATTTTCAGCTTTAGTTCAATAGTTCCGATTTGTAAAGGGACAGCAGATCAAATTTTTGGCTTTCGCATGACTTTGTTTACCATATAAACTCCGGTTAAAGTCACTGCCGAACCAAGAACAATTGACCGGGTAAGTACTTCTCCAAAAAGAAGGGAGCCCAAAACCATAGCGACGATAGGATTTATGTAAACATAAATACTGCTGATTTCTGTTGGAAGATGCTGCAAAGAATATACAAACGCTATAAAAGTTAATACTGATCCCACAATTACCAGGTAAAATATGGACCACCAGGATGCCGGGGGAATTTCGCTTAACGGAATATTGATTCCCGCGGCCTCGGTTATTCCGAAAAGCCCTACACCTGAAATCAGCATCTGAAGCCCCAGGCTGAAATACGGATTAAAACTGGCTGCTTTTTTCTTGGTTTCCAAAATTCCAAAAGCCCAGCTTATCGTTGATGCGGTCATGAGTATAATTCCGAAAAGAAAATGAGGGTTTAAAAAATCAGCGAGGTAATCCACAAAAACAATACAGATGCCGCCAAAACTAATTAAGATTCCCAGCAAAGCCATTCTGGCAATTCGTTCACCGTTAAAGAAATTAATAATAATAATCCAGATTGGAAAAAGGACACTAATGATAGCACCCAGTCCGCTGGTCATGTATTTTACACCCCAGGTACTCAGTCCGTTGCTTAAGGCAAAATTCAAAATACTCAGAACAATTATGGTACGCCATTGTTTTCCTTTTGGCCACGGATGTTTCTTAAAGATAAAATAAAGAACATAAACAAGTCCGCCCAAAAACTGCCGAATAGCGGCGAGCTGCAATGCCGGCATATGTCTGACTCCTTCTTTGGAGGCCAGCCAGGTGGTTCCCCAAAAGAAACTTACCCACACAACCGCCATAATAGGCAAGCCCGCAGCATCCATTTTTCCTGAAATAACATTCTGAATTTTTGCTTTCATTCTGACTCTGATTTGAGAAACAAAGATTCCAAAAACAATTTCAAATTTCAGATGAAATGCTCCTTTTTATTCATGAAAATAATCGATGGTTTGTATGAAAATTGAGTCATAAAAACAAGGATAGAAATATTCATTACGATTTTAACATAGAGTTACAAATATTAACAATATGTTTGTAGATACACTCAAAATGTTATTATTAATGAATAAACAATTATGTAAGCCTTTGTTTTGTGCTTTTTCTGTAATACTTTCCTTTACAGCTGTAAATGCACAGACGCAAGAGGTAAAAGAACCGGGTATTAATGTTTCGTACATGAATACCAAAATTAGTCCGGGCGAGGATTTTTTCAAATTCGTAAACGGGACCTGGCTGGACAAAACCGAAATTCCAGGCGACAGAACTTCCTGGGGAAGTTTTAATGAACTGATTAAAAGAACGGACAAAGATGTGATGGCAGTTCTAAAAGATGCCGCAAAAAATCCGAAATACAAATCCAATACCGATCAGGGGAAAGCGGTTAATTTATTCAATACTTATTTAGATACAATAGGAAGAGATAAAAGAGGTATTGAACCACTTAAACCGTACCTGAAAAAAATCGATGCCATTAAAAATGTTGCTGATGTTCAGAAATATTTAATAGAAATGGAAAAAGAAGGCGGTTCCGGTTTCTTCGGAATTTATATTGGAGCGGATGAGAAAAACAGCTCTAAAAATTCTGTAACCCTTGCCCCAAGCGGACTAGGACTTCCGGACAAAGATTACTACACTTCTGATGATAAAGATTCTAAAGAAAAACGTGCGAAATATGAACTGCATATCGCCAGAATGCTTCAGTTTATTGGAGAATCTCCTGAAAAAGCAAAACAAAGTGCTTCCGAAATTTTAGCTTTAGAAACAGAATTGTCTCAGCCGAGATTAAACAGGGTAGAAAGAAGAGACAGTCGTTTGCAATACAACCCAATGACGATTACTGATATTCAAAAATTAACTCCGGCGATCAAATGGAATGACTATTTTGCTGGTTTAGGAATCACCAAAGTAGATTCTGTAATTGTTTCTGAGCCTAAATACATGACCGCTTTACAGACGGTGTTTACCGAAAACAAAGTAGAAGCCTGGAAAGAATATCTAAAATGGGATTTATTAAACGGAGCTTCTGGACAATTATCAACAGCACTTAGTGAGGCGCGTTTTGATTTTTACAGCAAAACGTTAAGAGGGGCAATCAAACAGCTTCCTGCTGAAGAAAGAGCATTGGATGTTGTTAATGGAACTGTTGGTGAAGCTCTTGGAAAATTATATGTAGAAAAATTATTTCCTGCTGAAGCAAAAGAGAAAGCACAGAAAATGATTCAGAATGTGATCCTGGCTTACAAAAACAGAATCAATTCTTTAACATGGATGTCTCCGGAAACAAAAGTAAAAGCGATTGAGAAATTAAATAAAATCACAATCAAAATTGGATATCCGGATAAATGGAAAGACTATTCTGCTTTAACAATGAAAAGTGCTGCTGAAGGAGGAACTTATTTTGATAATATGAGAAATTTGTCAAAATGGGGCTTTCAGGAAAGCATTACTAAATTGAGTAAACCAGTTGATAAAACAGAATGGGGAATGTCGCCTCAGACAGTAAACGCTTATTACAATCCATCATACAACGAAATTGTATTCCCGGCAGCGATTTTACAGCCGCCATTTTACAATTATCAGGCAGACGAGGCAGTTAACTATGGAGGAATCGGAGCTGTAATCGGGCATGAGATCTCTCACGGATTTGATGATTCCGGCGCACGTTATAATGCAGAAGGAAACTTAGCAGACTGGTGGACAGAAAGCGATTTAAAACAATTTACTGCTTTGGGGACCGACCTGGCAAATCAATACAGTGCTCTTGAACCATTACCGGGAGTTCATGTTGACGGTCATTTTACTTTAGGAGAAAATATTGGAGATTTAGGTGGAATTAATGCTGCTTTTGACGGATTGCAACTGTATTTAAAACAAAATGGAAATCCGGGATTAATTGACGGATTTACGCCAGAACAGCGCTTCTTTATTTCCTGGGCTACGGTTTGGAGAACAAAATCCAGAGACGAAGCCATTAAAAACCAGGTAAAAACAGATCCGCACTCTCCCGGAATGTACAGAGCGTATGTGCCAATTCAAAATATGGATGCTTTCTACAAAGCTTTCGATATTAAGAAAGGGGACAAAATGTATGTGGAACCGGAAAAACGAGTTAAAATCTGGTAATGAAATATAAAAATGGCGCTGATTCAGCGCCATTTTTATATTTCATTTATCATTTGTTATTACCAGTAATCAGACAAATAAAGAAATATATTTCTTACAACTGATTTATTCGGAAATTTTAACATAGAATTAAAAATAATAGCAATATGTTTGCGAATACACTAAAAAACCAAACAAAAATGATTAAAAAGCTTTCTAAACCAATGTTTTGTGTGGTTTCTGCAATGTTTTCGTTTACAGCAGCAGAAGCACAAAACAGTAAACCAAAGGAACCTGGAATCAATGTTTCCTACATGGATCCTAAAGTTAGTGCAAGTCAGGATTTTTTCCGTTATGTAAATGGTACCTGGTTAGATCAAACAGAAATTCCAAACGATCGTAATTCCTGGGGGAGTTTTAACGAACTGCGTCAAAAAACAGATGATGATGCACTTGCTATTTTAAAAGCAGCGTCAAAAGATCCAAAGTATAAATCCAATACAGATCAGGGTAAAGCGATTGCTCTGTTCAATACTATTTTGGATACTGTTGGAAGAAACAAAAAAGGAATTACACCGCTTCAGCCTTATTTGAAGAAAATTGAAGCCATTAAAAATGTGGCAGATCTTCAAAATTATATCACTGAAATGCAGCTTGCCGGCGGTTCAGGCTTCTTCGGAGTTTATGTTGGAGCTGATGCTAAAAACAGTAATAAAAATTCGGTGACTTTAGGACCAGGTACATTAGGTTTGTCTGATAAGGATTACTACAATTCAGATGATAAAGATTCTAAAGAAAAACGTGAAAAGTATGAAGTTCATATTGCTAGAATGTTGCAATACATTGGAGAATCTCCAGCAAAAGCAAAAGAAAGTGCCAAACAAATTCTGGCTTTAGAAGTGGAAATGTCTGCACCAAGACTGGACCGTGTAGAAAGAAGAGACCGAAGAAAACAATACAACCCAACTGCTGTTGCTGATTTAAAAAAGAATACACCTTCGATTCAATGGGAGAAATATTTCACCGGAATCGGAATGGCAAAATTAGATACGGTAAATGTAGCACAGCCGCGTTACATGATCGCTTTGGAAAAAACGTTTACAGAAAAGAAAGTAGAAGCCTGGAAAGAGTATTTGAAATGGTCTTTACTGAATAAATCGGCTTCGACTTTGAGTACCGATATCGAAAATGCCAATTTTGATTTCTACGGAAAAACATTAACCGGAGCGTTAAAACAGCGTCCACGCGAAGAAGTAGCTTTACAGGTAATCAACGGAGCAACCGGAGAAGCTTTAGGAAAACTGTATGTTGAAAAATTATTTCCTGCTGAAGCAAAGGCAAAAGCAAAAGACATGATTGCCAATGTAATGCTGGCTTATGAAAACAGAATTAATGCATTGCCTTGGATGTCTCAGGAAACCAAAGTAAAAGCGATTGAAAAACTGAAAAAGCTGACGGTTAAAATTGGATATCCGGATAAATGGAAAGATTATTCAAGACTAGAACTTAAAAATGTAAACGAAGGCGGAACTTATTTTGATAACATGAAAAATTTATCAAAATGGGCTTATTCTGAAAATTTAGCAAAACTGGGAAAACCGGTTGATAAAACAGAGTGGGGAATGTCTCCACAGACTGTAAATGCATATTTTAATCCTTCGTACAACGAGATTGTATTTCCAGCAGCAATTCTGCAGCCGCCTTTCTATAATTATCAGGCAGATGAAGCGGTAAATTATGGCGGAATTGGAGCGGTAATTGGTCATGAGATTTCTCATGGTTTCGACGATTCAGGAGCTCGTTATAATGCTGAAGGAAATTTAGTGGATTGGTGGACTCCGGAAGACTTAAAACAATTCACGGCTCTTGGCGGTGAATTGGCAGCGCAATACAG
The DNA here is from genome assembly GCF_057809475.1 of Flavobacterium sp. FG19. Classification (NCBI taxonomy): domain Bacteria; kingdom Pseudomonadati; phylum Bacteroidota; class Flavobacteriia; order Flavobacteriales; family Flavobacteriaceae; genus Flavobacterium; species Flavobacterium sp. FG19. The sequence goes on from NZ_JBMDKA010000029.1 coordinate 37,046, forward strand.
TGCATTAGAACCGCTTCCAGGAATTTTCGTTGATGGTAAATTTACTTTAGGTGAAAATATTGGAGATTTAGGAGGAACAAACGCTGCTTATGATGGTTTGCAATTGTACTTGAAAAAACACGGAAATCCCGGTTTAATTGACGGATTTACGCCAGAACAACGTTTCTTTATTTCTTGGGCAACAGTTTGGAGAACAAAATCTCGTGATGAAGCTATTAAAAGTCAGGTTAAAACCGATCCGCACTCTCCGGGAATGTATAGAGCAGTTGTGCCAATTAAAAACTTAGATTCTTTTTATGATGCATTTGGAATCAAAAAAGGAGATCCAATGTATTTGGAACCGGAAAAACGAGTTAAAATCTGGTAAGATTACAGAAATAAGAACGGCGCTTTTAGAAAGCGCCGTTTTTTATTTTATCGCAATAAAGATATCGACTTCTGCATTGTCAGGATCGTGTGCCTTTTCTCCGTAAATTTCAAAATCAGAAGTGAAGATTCGGTCTAAATCAGATTCCCATATTTTCAGCCATTCGTTATATACAATTCCATCAGCAAGATTTCCTTTGGGGGTAAACTTTTCATAATGAATGCCTTCAATAGTTTTTCCAATCATACCGTTTGGTATAAAATCTAAATTTTCTACCGGACAGCCCAAAATTGTAGTATACGGTTTTGTGTGATCTTTTTCATAATCTGTATAAACACAGATAATATCATCACTTAACTTATTTGCAATTTTAGCTGCAGTTCCTTCTGATATAAATTGGTTCCAAAGTGCTGGAATGTCTTGTCCTGACTGACCATTTTCGTTAGTAGTTCTGACTGAAATTCCAATAATATTAAATTTGTGAATATCCATTCTGCTTCCATTTTTTAGTTCGGCCCAAACTTACAATCCGGCAGTGACAACTGTATGTCAGCAGTAAATAAATAACCGGATTATTTTAAGTGACTGTACATATAAGTTTCAATTGCTTTTAATTCTTCATCAGACATTTCTTTTGTAATGGCGAAGTTTGTTTGCATTACAGAAAACTGACTTGGATCAACAATGGGTTCTCCATTTCCTTTTAAGAAAGTAACCATATCTCCTTTTTTGTCTTTATAAATTTTAGCGATTTCTTTGATGCTAGGTCCAATTACTTTTTGATCCGGCTGATGACATGCTGTGCAGTTTCCTCGTCCTTCAAAAATTTCTTTTCCTAAAGCTTCCGGTGTTGCCGCTTTCGCTGATTCTCCTTCAGAATAGGTTTCTGTTGTTTGTTCTTTACTTTCAGAACCTTCCTTTTTACAAGAAGCAAAAGCTAAAACAGCAGATAAGAATAAAATCTTTTTCATTTTATTTGTTTAATAAAATTGCCGCTTCTTTTGCGAAATATGTTGAAATAAGATTGGCACCAGAACGTTTGATACACATTAATTGCTCCATCATAATTTTATCGTGATCAAGCCATCCTCTTTCAGATGCCGCTTTAATCATAGCATATTCTCCAGAAACCTGATATACGGTTACAGGAACATGTACTGTATTTTTTATTTCGCGAACAATATCCAAATAAGCGATTCCCGGTTTTACCATAACCATATCTGCACCTTCTTCTACATCTGACAAAGCTTCTTTGATTGCTTCGATGCGGTTGGCATAATCCATTTGGTAGGTTTTTTTATCTTTTGGAACCACAACATCAGCTTCTTTTGGAGCAGAATCTAAAGCATCTCTAAACGGACCGTAAAAAGCAGAGGCATATTTAGCAGAATAACTCATAATTCCAACATTCTGAAATCCGGCAGCATCTAAACCTTCGCGCAGGCGCAAAACGCGTCCGTCCATCATATCACTTGGTGCCACAAAATCGGCACCAGCTTCTGCGTGAGAAACGGCCATTTTTACTAAAGCATCGACCGTGCTGTCGTTTTCTACATCGCCATTTGTTATAATTCCGTCATGACCGTAAATAGAATAGGGGTCTAAAGCCACATCCGGCATAACGATGATTTCCGGACAAGCGGCTTTTATGGCGCGAATAGCCTGCTGCATTAATCCGTTAGAATTCCAAGCTTCTTTTCCAGTATTGTCTTTTAGGTTTTCACTAACTTTTACATAAATATTTACAGCACGAATTCCTAAATCATAAAGTTCTTTTACTTCTTCAACTGTTAAATCTATAGATCTTCTGAAAATTCCCGGCATTGATGGAATTTCTACTTTTACATTTTCTCCTTCAGAAATAAACATTGGAAACATAAAATCCTGTGGACTTAAACTGGTTTCGCGTACTAAAGAACGAATCGATTCATTTACTCTTAATCTTCTGCCTCTTTGTAATGGGAACATATAATTTTAGATTTTAAATTTTAGATTTCAGATTGATTAATCTTTGTCTCTAAAAATGAAGTTGTATTTGTTTTTTTTTACTTTTTAATAAGTGGCGCAAAGTTAAAGAAAAAGGAACAGAATTAGGCGTTTAGCTTATTCTAGAATGAGTTAATATTATCTAAAAATTTGATTTTATGTTTTTATTTGAAGTAGATTTGAAAAAACAGGAAAAATCTTATTTAAAATTCTAACATATTAATTTAAGATAAAAATGAAATTAAAAAAGACAATAGAGAAAATCAAGAATGAATTAAAAAAAGATCCATCTTCAATCATCTTTGCTAAGATTTCAGAAGAGTTAGAATTCAGTGACATTAAAGTAGAAAATGAATTGGGAATTTATGAAGATTTTCTAAAAATTACCGATGGAGCACGTTTTGGTAGTATTGACTTTTGGAGTTTTGATGATTTAAAAATTAATCAATATGTATTAGCAGATCTGCTAAAAGTTGAAAAATCTTTGTTGTCAATCGGACAAATACTTTATGATCCACTTATATTGGATACAATTAATAGCGAAGTATACATTTTAAATAATGACAATGAAGATGAAATAGCTATGTTCAAAATGGGAAATTTTGAATATTTTTTATCAAATTATGTTTTTGGGGAGAAATATGGTGATATAATTCCAGATTATGAAAATGATGATTGGATTTTATTTTTGAAAGGTCAAAAAATTATAAAATAGAAATATTAATGATGAAGGCATATTTCCCCATTAGCGTTAGCGTCTCACTCTTGCACACCAAAGAAAAACACATTTAAATGATTTAGAAAATGTTCACGAGCAAGATGCTCGCTCTAGCAAGGAGAAAGTATGATTTTTAAAAAATTCCATCTAAATTTGTTAAATGAAGAAAATTCTCGCTTTATTGTGCTGTCTGCTCTTAACCAGCTGTTTTGAGATTACAGAAAGAATTAAACATCACGACGATCAAAGTGGTGAATATACTTTGATGATTGATTTTTCGAAATCGTGGTTTAAAACCAAATCGGCTATTTTTTTGGAAGAAGTCGATGGCGTTAAAATTCCGAATGAACAAGAGATTACCCAGAAACTGGAAGATTTTAAAAGTAAGGCTTTGAAGATTGACGGTATTTCAAATGTTTCGACCAAAACCGATTTCAACAATTATGTTTTCATCATCAAACTCAACTACGCTAATCTCAAAGCATTAAATGCTGTTGTCAATACGATAAACAATCAGCGCGATCAGATTCACTTTAGCGGAAGCGGTAAAACTTTTGAAAGAATTGCCTCTTATCCAGTTCCAGAAAAAGTAGTCAACGATCCTAAGAAAAAGAAAGATCTGGAAGAAGCTAGTATTACTTCGATTTATACTTTTGATAGAGATGTTTTAACTGTTGATAATGTGAACAGTAAAATTTCTAAAAATAAAAAAACGGTTTTCCTGAAACAAAGTATGTACAGCGTTTTCAAGAAATCGACCATAATGAACAATACAATACAATTAACGCCTTAATTTATGAAGCAGCTTTATTCTTTATTTTTATTATTCGCCTCAATGCTGACTTTTGGTCAAGCCAATTTGGATAAATACGACTATTTTGTACAGTTTAACGGAAATCAACTTTCGAAAAAAGTTGATATTAACCAAGTTCTCAGTCATCCAATCATTACTAAATATACAGGTAAAAATCCTGATTTCGATCTTAGAAAATATACTTCCATTATAAAATTAGATCAAAAGATTACTATTCACGGAAGTTTCCTGGACAGTGTTCCATATTATCAAGTTACGATTCCAATAAAAAACAAAGAAGCCGTTAAGCAGTATTTAGTTGAGAATTTAAAAGCAGATAATAATGCAATTCAGGATTTTGGGAAATATTCCGTTTTTACGCCAAAAGGAGTTAAAAAGTCGTTGGCATGGAATAATGAATATTTAGTGATATTTGAATTAACCAAAAGGCTTCCAACGAAATTTTATAACGAAACTTCGACTGTTGCAATGGATTCTGTTGCGGTAGTAGATTATTATGAAAACGATACTATTGTTGAAGCATCCGCATATGGCGATCCAACACTATCAGTTCCAGGTCCGCCAAAAATGGCAGAGCCGGCTGTGGTCGATGCAGCTCCAAAAGCATCAGATATTATTTTGGACAGCGACCCATACGATGAGAATCCTTATGCAGAATACACTGTACAACAGGAAGAATTTGACAGGAAATTGGCAGAAAGCCAAAGTCAAATTATAAAAGGTTTGTTTGAAAATGGTTTTACAGCACCAGCTTCTCCTAAAATTAATATTGCTGCAGATATTTCTTCCTGGGTTGATTATGGCGGCATGATTTCGACGTTGTATTCTGCTTATAGTTATCCGATGAGACTTTTTGGAGGTTTTGATAAATATCTGCCAATGCAGAAGAACTTCGGGAATTTTGTGAAAGGAATAAACCTGGATTTCTATTTTGATAATGACAACGCCAGAATCGAAGAGATTGTAGAATATTCTAAAGAAATTGCCGAGGTAGTGAGCAAAATTGGAGATCGAAAAATAAACAAAAACATCTTTAATTATTTCCCTGCTGAAAAGCCATTGGGATATATGTCTTATCATATCAACACTAAAGCGGCTCTTGAAAAGTTTCCAACTTTAATGACGGATATGTTCCAGAATCCAAAGTTTACAAAAGAAGATATTGGAATCATTACCGATTTAATTTCTACTATTGTTGATGAAGAAGCCACAGCAAAGATTTTTGACGGCGATTTAAGTGCGTTTTTATATAATGTAAAAGAAGTTGAGGTAATGAGCAAGAAATACGGTTATGATGAAAATTACGAGGAAAAAATAACAGAAGAAAAAGTGAAGAAAACCATTCCGCTGTTTTCGGTAGTTTTTACATCAACGCATCCAACTTTTGGAGATAAATTATTGCAGTTGGGCGTTCGTAAAAAACTACTGACTCAAAACGGAAATTATTACCAGATTTCAGGCACTAAAGAATATGGCGATATTTATATCCTGAAAGATAAAGACGTTGTAGCGGTAAGTAATACATTAGATTATTTTACTAAAGGAAGCGGTTCTTTTGTGAAAGAAACAAAGAAAGATTTAAGCAAGAATGCTATTTTCGGAAAATTGAATATTTCACAAACCATAAAAGCGTTTGGGAAAAATGCCAAAGAAGGCGATTTAAATAAATTGGACAGAATCGCAGCGCAGTTTTCAGATTTTACAATGGAATCTCCCAAAAAACTGATTGATAATAAATTCAAGTTTGTTCTTAAGTTGAACTCTCTACAAACAAATAAAAACATCATTTTACAGACATTAGACTTGGCTGATGAAATGATGACTTCAAAATAAAGCTCAAAAAACAAAAATCCCCAAAATGTTAGGTTTCGGGGATTTTTTTATATAAAAAGATTGTGGCTAATGAAATTAAAACGCAAATGTTTTAACACATAGAAACATAGATTTTTTTATATTGAAAAAAGAGAGTAGAAGAAACTAGTTTCCACACATAGCTAACTATGTGCATTAATGCAAGTGAAACGCCTTTTTTACATCTTTAATAAACTATGTTTCTATGTGTTGAAATAATTATGCCCGCAAGAGTAGCTTTTAAGTAATGGAAGCTTTGTAAATGGTTTTTATAGTGTCGCCAAGTACAGCATTAAAATCATCATCAGATTGACCTGCGCTGAGACCTTCAGATAACGCTCTCGAAAAACTGGCAATTAATCCGTGGTTTTGAGCGAGTTTAGTATTCGCTTCTTCTCGGGAATAGCCACCGGATAATGCGACAACGCGAACTACATGCGGATCGGTTATCAATTCACCATAGAAATTATTCACTGTTGGGATAGATAATTTCAGCATTACTCTCACATTTTTGTCAAGAGCATTTAGCTGTTTTATGATTTCGTCTTTCAGAATCTGCTCTGATTTTTCTTTGTCAGCACTGTAAATATCAACTTCAGGTTCAATAATTGGAATCAGTCCTTTTTCGAAAATTTGCAAACCAACCCTGAACTGTTGTTCTACTATATCACGAATTCCATCCGGATTTGCTTCTTTAATTACCGAACGCATTTTGGTTCCAAAGACATTTCGTTCTACGGCTCTCGTCAACAATTCTTTCAGATTTGGAATAGGTTTCATCAATTGAACACCGCTGGCGAGATCAGTTAGTCCTTTGTCCACTTTTAAGAAAGGAACGATATTTTTCTTTTCCCATAAATAATCGGCAGTCCATAAACCATCAATTTTACGATCCATGGTATTTTCAAACAAAATAGCACCCAAAATATATTCGCTGTCAAAAGCGGGACTTTTAATAATTCGGGTTCTCATTTCGTGTACAAGCGTGTACATTTCTTCGTCGTTAGAATAGCTGTCTTCTTGAACGCCATATTGCGATAATGCTTTTGGGGTGCTTCCGCCGCTTTGATCTAATGCTGCGATAAACCCTTTTCCAAAATGCATGCGATTTAATTGTTCCTGGTTCACATTTGCCATAATAATGAATTTAAGTTTTGTAAATCCATGTAATTTAAGCAATTTTTACAACTTATTGATTATGAGTTGGTAGGTTTTTTAAAGCCCAATTTTCTCATTTACCTTATCGTAGACTTCTTTAACTTTTTTGGGAGGATCAAATCGGTAACCTGCAGAAAGTTTTAAAGTCACGATATTATCATTTAATCTCGGATCAATTTTATCGTCCTGAGCAAAGCTTATGGTATTTAAAGTAGCAAAAGCAAAGAAACGGTCTTTGTTGTAAGCTAATTTTAAATTGAAATCGGCCTGATATAAAGCTGAGGTATCTTTATCAATCAAATTTAGCCCAGCACCCAGCGCCAGTCCAGCGCCAATTAAAACCCGATCGCTAATCACAAAATTGTAAAAATAGGAGGGAGCAAGCGTAAAAACATAAATATCTCCTGGCGATGAATCGGGCGTATTTAAATCTAAATGGGTGTAATAAAAAGAAAAGGTTGGAATGAAACTTCCCGAACTTTTAGTCTGCCATTCGTTTTGACTGACCAATGTTTTAAAAGAGAATTTATCATTGAAAACATAAGCCGTCGATCCGCCAATTTTCATAGTCCGCATACTAGGTAATTGCGCCGTAATGTTGTCATCTTTAATATAAAACCCTTTTTGGTTGATATAGGTAAAGGACTGCATCCATTTTTTTAAATAAAAACGGGTATTGAAATTAAAATGTTTGGAATGTGAATCGCCTTTATTCTGACTCAAAAATTTCGGCGCAAAGCCAAAACCGACATCAATGATTTTGTAGTTTAAGTTAAAGCCAATCTGCTCTCGTCGATTGGGAATAAGATTGACATACATTTTGGTTTCTGGATTATCAGATGCAATCTGAAAACTATTGGAAGTGTCTAAATAATAAACACTAGACGTGATTTTATCGTTGTAGGATTTAAAATAGGGGTTTCGCAGGGAATCATTTTGGGCGAAACAGCCAAAAATACTAATAAAGAATGTAGTGTAAATGAATTTTAAACACATAGAAACATAGTTTTTGGATTGTTTTAAAAAAGACATTTCATTCAAAATAAATCACATAGCGTTATTTGAAAAAATGCAATTTTCTAAAATTACCCCTAAGATAGGTCAATAAATCTATGTTTCTATGGGTTAAATAAATTTTTTAGTGGAATAAAATTAAACCCAATCAACTGGATTTTGCAATACATTAATCAATTTTTCTTCCTCACTTCCTGCTTCAGGATGATGATCATAAACCCATTGCACATGCGGAGGAAGACTCATTAAAATACTTTCAATTCTGCCGTTTGTTTTTAAACCGAATAATGTTCCTTTGTCATGAACCAGATTGAACTCAACATAGCGACCACGACGGATTTCCTGCCAGGTTCTGTTTTCTGGTGTGTATTCCAGATTCTTTCTTTTTTCTACAATTGGAATATAGGCTTGAAGGAAACTATTGCCGACTTCGGTTACAAAATCATACCAGTCTTCCATTGACATTTGGTCATTTGTTTTACAATAATCAAAGAACAAACCGCCAAGTCCGCGGGCTTCATTTCTATGTGCATTCCAGAAATATTCGTCACATTTCTTTTTATAAAGCGGATAAAACTCTGGATTATGTTTGTCGCAAGCTGTTTTACAAGTTTGATGAAAGTGTTTCGCATCTTCTTTAAACAAATAGTAAGGTGTTAAGTCCTGACCGCCGCCAAACCATTGATTGATTACTTTTCCCGATTCATCATACATTTCAAAATATCGCCAATTGGCGTGCACAGTAGGAACCATTGGGTTTTTCGGGTGAATTACCAGACTTAATCCGCAGGCAAAGAAATCGGCTTCGCCAACACCAAACATTTTTTGCATGGTATCCGGAAGTTTTCCATGAACGGCTGAAATATTTACACCGCCTTTTTCGAAGACAGCACCGTTTTCGATAACGCGAGTTCTTCCACCTCCGCCTTCAGGACGTTTCCATAAATCTTCACGGAAATTTGTGGTTCCGTCAACAGCTTCTAATCCGGCACAGATTTGATCTTGTAATTGTTGTATGTATGCGTAAAATTGGTCTTTCATGATAAGTGTTTTCTAAAAAAGATTATTTCTCATAGTGTATAAGTAAATACAATTAAGAAGATAAGAGGGTATAATACTAATTTATAATAGGAATTTGTGCGTTCGCTGTTTTTTGAATAAACAGAAATAATGACTAAATATACTATTGTTAAGATTGTGATCAATATAGGATATAAGAAGACTATAAAGCCTCCGGCACATGCCTGACCAGAAGTCATGTTTGTGTTATTTGGAAAAAAATAAAATTTTACTGAAAAAAAAAGACAGTAATAGTAAAATCCAAAAAAAATGATTTCCAGTAAAAGTTTAATTGCCTGAAATCCTTTATAATAAAAATTTGATGCCATAAACTTGAAGATTAATTTATCTTTTATTATTTAACTTTTCATTTTCTGGTATAGTATCATAATATTTGAACGCGGCATTCATATCAATTACTATCGTAGTATCTTTTTTAAAAATTTTTACAAATCTTGAATTTGCATTTTTTGATAATGAATCTCCTATTTCAGCTTTTTCCCAAATAAAGGAGTAATTATATATTTGACTTGAATCCTTTAGCTTAAAAGTGGGAGACATATGGTTATGTTTATCTAAATATTTTTTTGCAATTATTCCGAAAAACTTTTCATTAAACATATCTCTGTAAGCATCTTTACTTATTTTAGCATCATTTGTAAAATAGGAACAAGTGCAGAAAAATGCAGCGATAAAGAGCATTGCAAAGAAACCCTGACAGATTGGATTCAATTTTTGAAAGTCAAATTCAAGGATAGCAGTTAAATATTTTTCTAAATAACCCATTTAATTTTTTAAGGAAACAATTTTAGTATTAATTCCAAAAGAAAAAACTTTACTTTCCTGTTGAATGTATTGGTATATGGCTAAAGCTTTAGCTAAAAAATCAAATTGTTTTTCTTTGGACAGATTAACTAAAATATCTGCAAACAGTTCTTGTTGGTTCCAGTCTAAATGACATCGCTGTAAAAGAAGAATTAATTCTTCTTCAGGAATTTCAATAGTTCTCTGTAAACTTAAACCAAAACTTTTTAATTGTTCGTCTATAAGGCTTGTATCTTCGGCATTCCAGAATTTAGGAACAAAGACAAGGGCATGTAAAGTCCTTAGCGTGTTCTCTATTCTGATTGATTCTTCATCTCGTAATCCTTTATTAAGCATACTATTCTAGAATTTTTTCTTGCTGACTGTTTTTTTCTGAAATGCCATTATGGGTTTTTCCGTAAAAGAAGTTTCGCTTCTTTTGCCTATGTTTTTAATCACACGATAAACGAAATACAAAACAGGCAACGAATAATATATGAAACCCATACAGATTGGAACATAAGGTTTCTCTATAAACAATCCACTGGATTTTACCGTTTGAAAATAATGTGACTTTTCTAAAAATTCTTGTGTCAGTCCAAATGGCGGAATTATAGAATTTGCTATACAAACCGCAAGAATCAGTAAAAAGTAAAAAAGCGCTTTAACGGCAGATTTTCCCATTTGATACATTCGGACTTCAGGAGCAACATTTGAAAAAGCAAATCGCATTCTGTTTAAAACCGTTAGCAGATAAATATACAAAATATTGGTATTAACTACTGATTCATTAAAAGAATAAGCAAAAGTTGCATAGAGTGGGAAAAAGACAAAAAGAGACCATTTTCTAGGCATAACCGCCATAAAAACTCCAGAATGTACCATGATAAACTCAAAAGCCATTAAAACAGCTAGATCGTTTATCAAACTTACAGGATGTAATTCCGGATGCATCCAAACCATCAAAAACACATAAGCATAATAAGCCTGAAATCCGTATTCAATAAATGAAAACGGTGAGTTTCTGTTGAGGTTTAGGTTTGTGAGCATATTTTTTTTCTCTCCTGCAAGGTTTCCAAAACCTTAGGTATTTCTTCTAGTTATACTTTTTATTTTTTAATAATTTATAAACCTACAAGGTTTTGAAAACCTTGCAGGAAGCTAAACGAAATACTTTGACTGAAATCTGAATACTAATTCCTGAAAACTGAACACTTAATTCCCATATTCCTTAACTGCGTCAATAAACGCTTTTGCGTGATCTACAGGAATATTTGGTAAAATTCCGTGACCTAAATTTACAACATATTTGTCTTTTCCAAACTCATCGATCATTTCGTGAACCATTTTCTTAATCGTCGGAATTGGCGAAAGTAATCTCGACGGATCAAAGTTACCTTGTAAAGTAATATTTCCTCCAGACAAATAACGGGCATTTCTTGCAGAACAAGTCCAGTCTACTCCAAGAGCAGAAGCACGGCTTTTACCCATTTCGCCAAGAGCAAACCAGCAGCCTTTTCCAAAAACAATAACCGGAGTTAAATCAGCTAAAGCTTCAACAATCTGATTAATATATTTCCATGAAAATTCCTGATAATCAACCGGAGACAGCATTCCTCCCCATGAATCAAAAATTTGTACGGCATTAACGCCGGCTTTTACTTTTTCTTTTAAATATAAAATAGTAGTATCGGTAATTTTTTGCAATAAAGTATGAGCAGCTGTTGGATTTGAAAAACAAAATCCTTTTGCCATATCAAAACTCTTTGAGCCTCTTCCTTCAACAGCATAACAGAAAATAGTCCATGGAGAACCTGCAAAACCAATTAACGGCACTTCATCATTCAGCATTTCTTTAGTCAGTTTAATGGCATCCATTACATAACCCAGACTCTCCTGAATATCCGGAACGTAAACTCTCTGAACATCTGCCATAGAACGAATTGGATTTGGAATAAACGGCCCAATGTTTTCTTTCATTAAAACCTCGATTCCCATTGCCTGTGGTACTACCAAAATATCCGAGAATAAAATAGCGGCATCGGGAGCGATTCTGCGAATAGGCTGAACGGTGATTTCAGCGGCTAATTCCGGAGTCTGACAGCGTGTAAAAAAATCGTATTTATCACGTAATTCAATAAATTCCGGTAAATACCTTCCGGCCTGGCGCATCATCCATACTGGCGGACGCTGAACTGTTTCTCCTTTTAATGCTTTTAAAAATAGGTCGTTTTTTAACATGGATTTTCTATGTTTTAAACCCGACAGGTTTTCAAAACCTGTCGGGTTTGTTATTGTTATTTATATTCCTGAATTACATCTTCGATCACATCTTCAATTGTGGGCTGATCTGCGATGATGATGTTCTTTGTGATTTTTGATAAAGCTTCTGCGGTGGTGTCGCCAATGCAAAAGCAGATTTGTTTGTTTATAGTATTATGTTTCAAATAACTTTTAACTCCAGACGGACTAAAAAACAAAATCGCTTCGGGATTTGCTTTTAATTTCTGAGGCTGCAGTGTAGTTTCATAAACCTGAATTTCGTTGAATTGTATTCCAGCTTCTTTCAAAGCTTCCGGCAGTGTATCTCTCCTCAGGTTACCGCTGAAAAAAGTGTAACTTTCTTTGTTGTAAATCAAAGTGATAATTTCTGCTAAATCTGAAGCGTAACCAGTGTAAGCCACAACAGTAAAACCGTTTTCTTCTAAAAGATTTTTGGTTTTAAGTCCAACGCAGTACACGTTTTTTTCCCGAAGCTTCGGGATTAATTCTTCCGATTTGGGATTTGATAAAACGCTATGAACAGCATTTTGACTTGTAAAAATTAAACTCTCGTTGAGGTCTTTTAATTCAAAAGGTTTGTTTTCGGTTTTAATGAAATCGGCTTCGATGAGTTCAACGCCATATTTCATTAACTCTTGTTTATGAAGGGGAGATAATATTTTTGTAGAGAGTATTTGAACTGGGTTTGCCATTATTTTTTCAGAGTTTCTTTAATCTGCTTCATTAATTCCGTTCCGCCATTATTTAAGATTTCCTGAGCACAGTTGAAACCTAGTTTTTTCCATTCCGAAATATCGACTGTTTTATCGATTTCCAGTTTTTGTTTTCCATCAATAGAAAGTAAAACTCCCTGGAAATGCAAAGTATCTTCGTCTTCATTATAGGTAACCAGAGATCCGATTGGTGCTGTACAGCCGCCTTCAAGTGTTCTCAAAAACTGACGCTCAATGTACGTACAGATTTCGGTTTCGATATCATTTAACTGCGAAAGCGCATCTAAGGTATAATTGTCATTTTCCATTGCCACCACAAGCATTGCGCCTTGTGCCGGTGCCGGAATCATCCAGTCTAAATTGATATAATTTTCAGGTTTTAAGTTAATGCGTTCTAAACCTGCAGCCGCAAAAACAGCTCCGTCCCAATTATTGTCCTGAAGCTTTTGCATACGAGTGTTTACGTTTCCGCGTAAATCCACGACAGTATGGTTTGGGTATTTATTGAACCATTGCGCCTGACGACGTAAACTTCCGGTTGCAATGGTACTTGGATTTGTAAAATCGGGATTTCCTTTATGAACTAAAATATCCAGAACACTGGCTCTTGGCAGAACAGCTCCCTGAACAATTCCTTTTGGCAAAGCAGTCGGAACATCTTTCATAGAATGTACAGCAATATCACAATCGCCATTAATCATAGCGATGTCTAAGGTTTTGGTGAAGATTCCGGTGATTCCTAATTCGTAAAGCGGCTTATCCAGAATAATATCACCTTGAGATTTTACAGCAGCAATGGAGGTTTTGTAACCTAAATCGTTTAGTTTTTTCTCTACAGTGTGTGCCTGCCAAAGTGCTAATTCGCTGTCACGCGTTCCTATTCTGATTGTTTTTTCTGCCATGTTTTTTTATTTTACCATTAAGGCATTAAGTTAATTAAGCTTTTCTTTGTCATAGAGCATTAAGCTTAATTTTCTTAATCTCTTAATGGTTCAAAATATTTAATCTCTTAATCTTGCAAAATGATCATTCACAAGAGGTTTCATTGATTTTGTAATGTTAGTTGTGTTGAAATTTATCAATAAGCCTTGAGGTCTTTGTAATAATTTCATGTATGTTAATAATTGTGCTTCGTGAATTGGTAATAAACTTTCTATTGCTTTTAATTCAACAACCACACAATCATTTACAAGTAGATCGATTCGTAAATCAGATTCAAATTCAAGATCGTAATAATCAATTTTCACAACTAATTGCTGTTTTACATCATATCCGTTTCGTTCTAATTCATATTTGAGGCATTTTTCATAGATACTTTCTAAAAGTCCAGGACCCAAAGCTTTATGCACTTTAATGGCAAAACCTGTAATTTCGTAAGCTAATTGTGTAACCTCTTTTTTTGTCATAGAACTTATTTATTGTTTTTACCATTAAGATATTAAGTTAATTAAGCTTTGCGTTTATAAAATAGTTTGGCTTAATTCTCTTCGACAAGGATTGACTTAATTATCTTAATGCCTTAATGGTAAAATTCAAATTTAAGATGCTTTTATCTTGAAGACTTTTTCGATCCATTCGATGCTTTCATCAACCATGGTATCGTCGTCTTTTAAATGATTTGCAAAATGCGTAGTGATTTTCTGGATGATTCGGTTACTGATGATTTCAGCTTGTTCTTCGTTGAAATCAGCGATTTTTTTGCTTTGAAAATCCAATTCCGAATTTTTAATAGCGTTTAGTTTGTCTTTTAACGCATTGATAGTAGGTGCAAATTTTCGGCCTTTCATCCAGGTAACAAACTCTTCTTTGATTTCTTCAATAATCGCTTCGGCAGCCGGAATGTGTAATTTTCTGTTTTCCAAAGTTTCATCTGTCAATTGAGACAAATAATCCATATGGATCAACGTTACACCTTCTAATTCCTCTACGTTTTCATTTACGTTTTTCGGAATCGATAAATCCAGAATCAGTAAAGGTTTTTTAAGATTCAAAATCGCTTTATCCACTGTTGGGTTTTGCGCGCCGGTTGCTACAACCACAACATCGGCTTTTTGAAGTTCTAAATGTAATTCAGAATAATCTTTAACAATCAAATTTAGTTTTCCGGCCAGTTTCTCGGCTTTGTCTTTAGTTCGGTTGATTAAAGTGATATGCTCATTTTTAGTGTGTTTTACTAAATTCTCGCAGGTATTTCTTCCGATTTTTCCAGTTCCGAAAAGTAAAATGTTTTTGTTGCTGATATCTTCAACGTTTTTAAGAATATATTGTACAGAAGCAAAAGAAACCGAAGTGGCTCCGGAACTGATTTCTGTTTCCGTTTTGATTCTTTTACTGGCCTGAATTACCGCATTTACCAGTCTTTCCATAAAAGCATTGGCCAAACCCATTGATTTTGAATGCGTAAAACTGGTTTTTATTTGAGATATAATTTCAAAATCGCCTAAGATCTGACTGTCTAGACCAGTTCCTACACGAAATAAGTGATTGATTGCTTCCTGATTCTTGTAAACGAATCCCACTTTTTGAAAAGCATCTACAGATCCGTTACTATTATCGCAAATCAATTTTATTAATTGAAATGGATGTTCAGCAAAACCGTAGATTTCGGTTCTGTTGCAGGTTGAAGTAACTATTAAACTTTCTATTCCATCGTTTTTAGCCTGTTCCAGCAAACGTGTCTTTGCAACAGCATCCAGGCTAAATTGACCTCTGACCTCAGCATCAGCTTTTTTATAACTCAGACCAACTGAGTAAAAATAAAGGTGTTTCGGTACGTTATTGTTTTCCATAAATTCACTTTCATAAAAGTGCAACAAAATTATTATTATAGTGTTTATAAAAGTAACGCTAAAAGTACTTTTTGTATCGCTTCGTGATTTTTTGATTCTAAACGTCTGTTTTTATGCAAAAAGGAGTACTTTTGTAGCAAAATCAAGTCATTTGAAATGATTTGTTTAGAGTCATTCTAAATAACATTTTGCATTTGTTTTGATTTTCGTTTCAAAAAAATATCGCTATGAGTTCTCAGGAAGTTATAAAAATTGAAGACGACTTTACGCTGATTCGTTTTCAAAACGATGGTTCTGAACCTTTTTATGCACAGCACGAAATAGTAGGTACGGGCCTGATACAGTTTCACTTTGGAATAAAAGGCAAGGCCAGATTTTTATTCAATCAGGGTAATTATGCTTTAGAATTGAAAGAAGAAAAATCACTGCTGTTGTATAACCCTCAGAAAGAATTACCGCTGAATTTAGAACTGGCTCCAAACTCGTGGGCGATTTCGGTAATTGTATCGATCAAAAAATTTCATGCGTTATTTTCTGCAGAAGCCGATTATATTACTTTTTTAAGTCCTGATAATAAGGATAAAAAGTATTATAACGAAGGAAATATTAGTCCGTCAATGGCTATTGTGCTCAGTCAGTTGTTTCACTACAATCTTCATCCATCGATTAAAAATCTTTATTATAAAGGAAAAGGATATGAATTGTTGAGTCTGTACTTCAACAGAACCGAAGACCCAAATGCAGAACAATGTCCGTTTTTAATTGACGAAGACAATGTCTTGAAAATCAGAAAAGCAAAAGAAATTGTAATTGCTAATATGGCCGAACCGCCAGGATTGCAAGAACTCGCAGATGAAATTGGTCTGAATTTGAAAAAACTAAAAATGGGCTTCAAACAAATTTATGGCGATACGGTTTACGGTTTCTTGTTCGATTATAAAATGGATTTTGCCAGAAAACTTTTGGACAGCGGTTCTTATAATGTAAACGAAGTAGGATTGAAAATTGGTTACAGCACAGGAAGTCATTTCATTGCCGCGTTCAAGAAAAAATTCGGAACAACACCAAAAAAATATTTGATGTCGATTAATGCGAATGTTTAATTTTTTAGCCACGACCTGAGCGATAGCGAACAGGGAAGCAATTCACGAATTAATCTGCAAAAATTTGCTTTAATCTGTGTAAATCTGCGTAAAAAAATTTCTCGAATTAGCAAAAATAAAAATCTGCTATATCTGCAGAATCTGAGAGAGAAATTGATTTTCGATATTCCACAATAATAAAAAAGTAATAAATATCATATTCCAATAAAGTATCATGAAATACTTTTGCCGAAATTTTTAAAAACAAACAAAAGCTTAAAGCCTAATGCTTAAAGCCTAAAGCAAAAAAACAATAATGAAAGGCGCACTTTTAATAAACTTAGGATCACCAGACAGTCCAACACCAAAAGATGTAAAACCCTATTTAGATGAATTTTTAATGGATAAATACGTAATCGACGTTCCGTATTTATTGAGAGCATTATTGGTTCGTGGAATTATTTTAAGAAAAAGACCAGAAGAATCGGCACACGCGTATGCAAAAATCTGGTGGGAGGAAGGTTCTCCGTTAATTGTTCTTTCTGAAAGAATGCACAAAAAAGTACAGCCTTTATCAAATGTTCCGGTTGCGCTTGCCATGCGTTACGGTTCTATGACAATCGAAAAAGGTTTGCAGGAATTAAGCGATCAGGGCGTTACCGAAGTTTTACTTTTTCCGCTTTATCCACAATATGCGATGGCTTCGACTTTGACGATTTTAGTTTTGGCAGAAGAAATCCGTAAGAAGAAATTCCCTCATATGAAGTTTTCAGATGTTCCGGCTTTTTACAACAAACCGGATTATATCAAAAATGTAGCAGATTCTATTAAAAAGAATTTGGCAGGTTTTGATTACGATCAACTCGTGTTTTCGTATCACGGAATTCCGGAGCGTCACGTTCGTAAAACAGACAAAACGAAATCGCATAAAAAGTTTGTAACCAACGAAATGTGCTGTGAAGTAGGAACTCCGGAAGCTGAATTCTGTTACAGAACGCATTGCTACGAAACTACACGTTTAGTAGTTGAGCAATTAGGAATACCAAAAGACAAATACTGCGTTACTTTTCAATCGAGATTGGCCGGAGACAAATGGCTTGAACCTTATACAGATGTTGAGATAGACAACATGCCCAAAAGAGGAATCAAGAAAATTGCAGTTGTAACTCCCGCTTTTGTTACGGATTGTTTAGAAACTTTAGAAGAAATCGCCATGCGCGCCAAAGAAGATTTTGAAGCAAATGGAGGAGAAGAGTTCTTGGCAATTCCTTGTTTGAATGATGATGATGAATGGTGCCAGACGGTTTCTAACTGGATTAACGATTGGGCGAAATAAATTTTAGTTTCAGGTTTAAAGTTTCATGTTTTTCTCAAAGTTGATTAACCTGAAACCTGAAACCTGAAACCTGAAACAAAATAATAATGGAATATTATAATTACTTAAAATCACTACATCTTATTTTTGTAATTACCTGGTTTGCGGGGTTGTTTTATATTGTGCGTTTATTTGTTTATCAGATTGAAGCCAGTGAAAAACCTTCACCGGAAAAAGAAATTCTGCAGGCGCAGTACAAAATAATGACTTATCGTTTATGGTATATTATTACCTGGCCGTCGGCGGTTTTGGCGAGTATTTTTGCTTTTTGGATGCTGTTTTTTACAGAAGCAGGTCACATTTGGATAAAAATGCCGTGGATGCACGTGAAATTATGTTTTGTTTTCCTTTTGTATTTGTACCATGGAAAATGCCATCAGATTTTTAAGCAGCTGCAAAGAGACGAGGTAAAATATTCGAATAATTTTATGCGTTTATGGAACGAAGGCGCCACGATTATTTTGTTTGCTGTTGTATTTTTAGTAGTTTTAAAAAGTGCCATCAACTGGATTTTCGGCGTAATCGGAATTATTTTATTTTCGGTTTTAATTATGCTGGGATTTAGGTTTTACAAACGAATTAGAGAGAGAAAATAGTTGGCAGTGGTCAGTTTTTAGTGATCAGTTTACAATCATTGTCTTTTAAATTTTATATGTTTTATAACTTTAAAACAAAGTTACACGTTTGCAAAATAACTGAACACTAACAATCTGAACACTGAATACTAAAATTATGCTAAACTTCAAAATGTCAATGCTTTCCCTTCGTACCAGGATTTTCCTGTCGATGATTGTATTAATTGTTGTGGCATCTTTTTTATTGGCTTCCATTTCTATTATTCAGTTTAAAACGGAGGCCAAAGAATACCATCAGGAACGGTTGGAACGAAAAGAAAATGCGGTAAAAGAGCATATCAATTATGTTCTGGCGACTACAACTTATCCGTTAAAAACGCAGAATCTGGATTTGATTTTCAAAGATAAAATCCATGAACTGGCCCAGATTCACAAAATCGAAATCAATATTTACAGTCTGGACGGGAAACTGCTTAAATCTTCCAAAGAATCTTTTGCAGTTGATAAAATCGCTCCGCCAATTCCGGAATATATTTTAAAACTGGTTCGTTCCTCAATCGAAAAACGTTTTGTAGACATTAAAACGATTGACGGGGTCAAGAACCGATCCTCCTACAGTTTAATAAAAGACGAAAAATTCAAACCGCTCGGAATTTTAAACCTTCCGTATTTAGAAGACGACGGTTATTATGATAACGAGCTGAATACTTTCCTGATTCGTCTGAGTCAGGTTTATTCATTTATGCTGATTGTGGCTTTTGCTTTGGCTTATTTTCTTTCAACTTATATCACAAAATCATTAAAAACCATTTCCGATCGTTTGGAAGAAACGAATCTGGATCAGAAAAACGAAAAAATTGTTCTGGAGGCGAACAGTAAAGAAGTCAACTTCCTGATCAAAGCCTATAACGGAATGGTGGACAAACTTGAAATCAGTGCCATAAAATTAGCGCAAAGTGAACGGGAGGAAGCCTGGCGCGAAATGGCCAAACAAGTCGCGCACGAAATTAAAAATCCATTAACGCCAATGCGTCTGACGGTTCAGAGTTTCCAGAGAAAGTTCGATCCTAATGATCCGGATGTGAAACAGAAGATGAATGATTATTCTGAAACCTTAATTCAGCAGATTGATACTATGACGTCTGTAGCTTCGGCATTTTCGAACTTTGCATCGATGCCGGCTCAGCAAAATGAAACGCTGAATGTGGTTGAAGTGGTTGAATTGGCTTTGGATATTTTTAACGAAGATTATATTGTTTTCGAAAAAGAGGAAGAAGAAATCATTTCCAAAATGGACCGTACGCAATTGATACGTGTCATTACCAATTTGGTTAAAAATGCCACTCAGGCCATTCCGGAAAGTCAGTTCCAGAAATCAATAATAGTTTCGGTAAAAAGAAGAAATAACAATGTCGAAATCGCGGTAAAAGACAACGGAATCGGAATTCAAAAACAAGATATCGGAAGAATCTTCGAACCCAAATTTACGACCAAAACAAGCGGTATGGGACTTGGACTGGGAATTATCAAAAACATCATCGAAAATTACAAAGGAACAATTACCTTTGAATCAACTTACGGAAAAGGAACTACTTTCAGGGTTTCTTTACCTATCACAAACTCATAAAATCAGCCGTCATGAACTACGAAAATATCTTAATTTCTATCGAAGAAAAAGTTGCTGCGATTACAATTAACAGACCAACAAAATTAAATGCTTTAAACAAAGCCACAATTAGTGATCTGAGTAATGCCATTCAATCATTAGCTCAAAACGACGACGTTCGTGTTATTGTTTTAACCGGAAGTGGAGAGAAAGCTTTTGTGGCCGGAGCCGATATTTCGGAGTTTGCCAATTATACTGTTGTGGAAGGTGCACAATTAGCTGCTGAAGGACAAGAGTCTTTATTTGACTTTATCGAAAATCTTAAAAAACCGGTTATCGCGGCCGTTAACGGTTTTGCGCTTGGCGGCGGACTGGAACTGGCTATGGCCTGTCATTTTAGAATTGCTTCGGATAATGCCAAAATGGGATTGCCGGAAGTTACTTTAGGATTGATTCCGGGTTACGGAGGAACACAGCGTCTGCCGCAATTAATTGGAAAAGGCCGTGCCATGGAAATGATCATGACCGCAGCCATGATTACTGCCGAACAGGCAAAAGACTACGGTTTAGTTAATTATGTGGTACCGCAGGAAGAATTATTGTCGTTTACCAACGTAATCGCTCAGAAAATCATTAAAAATGCACCATTTGCAATTGGAAAAGCGATAAAAGCCATCAATGCCAATTTCAAAGACGGCAAAAATGGTTTCGATACCGAAATCAAATCATTCGGAGAATGTTTCGGAACACAGGATTTTAAAGAAGGAACAACAGCCTTTTTAGAAAAACGTAAAGCTGAATTTACAGGGAAATAAATTTTTTTCTTAACCGCAAAGGTCGCAAAGATTTACGCAAGGTTCGCAAAGTTTTTAATTTTCCTTGTGTCCTTTGCGAAAAAACTTTGCGACCTTTGCGGTTAAATAATAGACAAAGATTGTAAAAACCTTAGAATCTCAGCATCTCAGAACCTTAGCACCTTAAAAAAAATGTACGAACCAATATTTGCCCTTTTTTGTGAACGCGTTAAAGAAAGCATCCAAAACGGAACTTTCGCCAAACTTACTTTGGCTAAAACGATGGGCGATACCGAAATTAAAAACATCTATTTTCGTTTGGTTCTCAACGAAGACAATACTTTTTCTATTTCCCTGACATCACGTTACAAAACAGAAGAAATCGAAAGCATTCATACTTTAGATGAAGCTTTATTAATTTTAGGAACTTATATCAAAAAACCATTTTTAACCGCACTTTTGTTTACAACAGATAATGATGTTACTTTCAAAGTAAATAAAAAGAACGCCGGAAGTATTATTGAACAGCCGCCGACATTTAAAAATGCTTCTCCGGTTATGCTGGAAATGATTGAGAAGGGAATTGTTTAGTTTTTCAGGAGCTTAATCCCGCTATCCGCTTTATCTTTTCCCGGCTAAAGAAACTGGAAAAAGGATGCCGCTTCTATCGGGGCTGAGTTGTATTCTGTAGAAAGTACAGCATTCAAAAGAGTCATCGTTTTATTCTTTTTTGCGGATCGATTTTAAGTCTTTCAAATAATGTTAAAGTTACATTTAACCCCTTAAGTGTAAGAAAAATACGTTATTTTAGCCGAAATTTTTTAAAGATAATTTCAGATGAATGTTTACAGAGTATCAGACCGGTTGAAAGCTTTTATTTTCTTTTTTTCATTAATGCAGATAATAACCTTTAGCAGTTTATTGTTAATTCCTTTTCTCTCTTTGCCAGAGAATTCAAGTGCTTCAAAATTATACAGCTTTTGCTGTTCTTCTATTTATCTCAATGGTTTAATCATGCTGTTGATTCTTGCCGCTATCATTTTGGGAGTACTTTTACTGGTGAATGCTTTTAAAAGAAGAGTTATTTTTACCAGTGATGCTATTATTTCAAAAGATGTCTTTACTACCAGGAAATTAACTTTTACTGAAATCAAAGGGTATATGATTAAGCGTTCTATGCTTTATATCATTACAGAATCGAATAATAAAAAGCGTATTAATCTTTTCAGTCTTGACAGGACCGATAACCTGATCCGCAATTTAGAAATACGGTTTACCAATCTCGATTTTTAATAAGTGCAGAAAATCTGTTTTAAACAATTCAGTATTCCATATTTGTTGTGATTTATAAAATTAAAAAAGAGCGACTTAATCGCTCTTTTTTGTATCCCGCAGTTGACGGGATTATCAGTTATAAACAGGGATTCGTAAAAGAATGGTTAGCTAACCCCTTTAAGTCTTAGTGTATCCTTTAGAAATCTCTGAGGGATAAAAGCGCTAAACCAGCTTTACAAATAAATTAGAGGCAATTTTATTTGAAATAGATAATTCGATACCGTTTACCTTAATCTTTAACGATAAATCGAAAGATTCTTTAGAAATAAATTCAATTTTAGAACCTAAAGCAATTCCTTGTTTATCCAAATATTTCAAGAACTCAGAAGAAGTATCTTTTACACCAACACAAACTCCGGTTTGATTGTCTGATAATTCAGAAAGCAGCTGTTTTTCAATTTTAATAATTCGGCCGTTAGCGTCCGGAATTGGATCTCCGTGCGGGTCTTCGGTTGGATTTCCAAGAAAATCATCCAGTCGGTTAATCAATTGTTCCGATTTGATATGTTCTAATTGTTCCGCAATGTCATGAACTTCGTCCCAGCTGAAATTTAATTTTTCCACCAAAAACACTTCCCATAAACGATGTTTTCTCACAATCATTTTGGCAGCCAGTTTTCCGTTTTCAGTCAAAGAAACACCTTGATACTTTTTATAATTTACCAAATCTTTCTCCGCCAGTTTTTTAAGCATATCTGTAACCGAGGAAGCTTTGGTTTCCATAATTTCGGCGATAGCATTAGTACTTACTTCAGTTTCTGATGCTGCTGTAAGATGATAGATCGATTTAAGGTAGTTTTCTTCTGAAAAGGTCATTTTTTTTTGAGGTTCTAAGGTTCTGAGATGCTGAGGTTCTAAGTTTTCTATTTAAGCTTTTTAATAAAAACCTTAAAATCTTAGTTCCTTAGCATCTCAGCACCTTTATTTAACAATCAACAAAGGTATTGAAATTTTATGTCTCAATTTGTCTACCGTTGTGCCGAAAAGAATATCTTTTAGTCCAGTATGGCCGTGGGTTCCCATAACAAGAATGTCGAAGCTGCCACTGTTAATGATTTCCGGAATTATTTTAGCTGGTTTGCCAAAACCAAGTTCTGTTTCAATCTTAAATCCTTTTTTAGAAAGCATTTCTTTGTATTTCAATAACAACTTTTCATCAATCGTAGTTTCGTGATCGTGAACATGAATACCATACATTAAAGCTCCAACCGTTTCTACAATGTGAATAAGAGTATATTCGGCGTCCATTCCACCCAGTTCCAGCGCTTTGTTTAAGGCAGCTTCATCTGCTTTTGAAAAGTCTACAGAAACGGCTATGCTTTTAATGGTCTGACTTTCTTTAGGCGTAAAATGAAGTTTCAGATTGTGCGGAGAATGATTGATCGCTTTTAGTTTTGCTTTGGCAATAAAAGGTTTAAAAACAATGTATAATAATAACCCTAAGAATCCAAATGCAAGAGGAACCACCGTAAACCAAAGAATTACAGGATGATTCGAACCTTCTAACCAGGAAGTGATTTCATCATAAACCAGTTTCGCATTTAATGATACTATGATTGAAGCAATAATCCAGGAAAGAACCTGAGTAGTTTTAGAAATGTGAAAACCTTTCATTTTCGATTTATCGCTCACAAAATGGATAAGCGGAATAATGGCAAATCCCAATTGGAGACTTAAAATAACCTGACTTAAAATCAAAAGCTTTCCGGTAACACTCTCTCCATAAATCCAAATTACGATTAAAGCTGGTACAATAGCAATTAAACGGGTTATAATACGACGAACCCAAGGCTGGATTCTTAGATGTAAATAACCCTCCATAACAATCTGCCCGGCAAGTGTTCCGGTAACCGTTGAACTTTGTCCGGCAGCTATTAAGGCAACTGCAAATAAGATCGGCGCCCATTTGGTTCCCAGTAACGGTTCCAGAAACTGATGTGCATCCTGAATTTCAGCAACTTCAAACATTCCGTTTTTATGAAAAGTCGCGGCAGCAAGAATTAGAATGGCAGCATTTACGAAAAAAGCCAGGTTTAATGCGATGGTAGAATCGATCAAATTGTACTTAAGAGCCTGTTTGATTCCAGCCGGGCTTCGGTCAAATTTTCTGGTTTGTACCAAAGACGAGTGAAGATAAAGATTGTGAGGCATTACGGTTGCCCCAATAATTCCGATTGCAATGTATAAAGCGGCAGAGTTTGGAATAGAAGGAACCAATCCGGCAATTATTTTAGAGACTTCCGGTTCTGCGAAAATCATCTCAAAAATGAATGAAAAACCAATTATCGCAACCAAAGCAATGATAAAAGCTTCCATTTTACGGATTCCTTTATTGATCAGGAATAATAGAATGAAAGTGTCTAAAACGGTAATCAAAACACCTTCGAAAAGCGGAATTCCAAAAAGCAGGTTAATCCCGATTGCCATTCCGAGAACTTCGGCCAAATCACAGGCGGCAATGGCAATTTCGGCAAGAAAGTATAAAATATAGTTAATATATTTTGAATAGGTTTCCCTGGAAGCCTGCGCTAAATCACGCTGTGTTACAATTCCGAGACGTGCACTCAAACTCTGTAAAAGGAGTGCCATTAAGTTGCTCATTAATAAAACCCAGACTAAAGTGTAGCCAAATTGGCTTCCGCCGGCAATATCAGTTGCCCAGTTTCCCGGATCCATATAACCAACGCTTACTAAATAGGCAGGGCCTAAAAAGGCTAATATTTTTCTGAAACCTGTTTTTTTATGTTCTGTAGAAACCGATTCGTGGACTTCTTCTAAAGATTTACTCATTGTAAATATATTGTTTTCACAAATATATAGAAAAATGATATTCGCGGAACAATATTTTTAGGCGAGTCTAAAATTTATATGTTAGAATTCAAACATTTTGGACACAATCCAGATAGTGTAAAGTTTATTTCTTTTACTTTATAGTTATGAGGCATAATATAACTTGGTTTTACATTTTCGAGACAGGTAATTTCATGACAGTTTTCACAGCTGAAATGTGCATGATTATGAATGTGTACTTTTTGATGGGAATGATTGCATTTTGCATATTTTACCGTTCCGTCCAGGTTGGAGATTTTATGAATAATATCGTCGTTTACCAAGCGATCCAAAATACGATAAATTGTAACACGATCACAGATATCATGAAGCTGCTTTTGAATTTCAGAATGGGAAAGGGCTGTTTTCGATTTCTCAAAAACCTCTAAAACGGCCGTCTTTGCTGTAGTGTTACGTGTAGTTTTCATTTTTTTTAAAATTAAAAAAATTAACGCAACTTTGTTGCGGTTGAATTTTATGTGTATATTTGCAACAAAATTGCATTAAGTAAAAGTACATGAAATGAAGAAAATAACGACATCCTTTTACGATATTTTAGGAATTTCAAGCGCAACGATTTGTCTCGTTCATTGTTTGATTTTTCCACTTTTAACGATTCTTCCTTTAGGGCTGAGTCACAATCCAATCATCGATTTACTATTTGCTTCAACAGGTTTGTTAGCAATTTTCAAAATTACGAAAAAATCAACTCTTTTGGTTTCGTCGATTTTGATTGTTTCTATGAGTCTGATTTGGATCAGTATTTTGACCGATTTATTCTTAGAGATTCATCTGGATCTGATTTATTTTGGCGGCATCGGAATGATTATCGGGCATTTGATTAATTATAAAAATCATAAAACTACACACAAATGAAAAAATTGCCTGTTACGGTGTTAAGCGGATTTCTTGGAGCAGGAAAAACTACGCTTCTGAATCATATTCTTCATAATAAAGAAGGATTGAAAGTAGCCATAATCGTTAACGACATGAGCGAAGTTAATATTGATGCGCAACTTGTAAAAAATCAAAATACGCTTTCCAGAACCGAAGAGAAACTAGTTGAAATGACTAACGGCTGCATTTGCTGTACTTTGCGCGAGGACTTAATGGTTGAGGTAGAAAGATTAGCGAAGGAAAATAGGTTTGATTATTTACTTATCGAAAGTACAGGAATTAGCGAACCTATACCTGTCGCCCAGACTTTTTCGTTTGTAAATGAAGATGCCAGTATTGATTTATCCAGATTTAGCTATATCGATACGATGGTTACTGTTGTGGATAGTTTTAACTTTTTTAAAGATTTTGGTTCGGCTAAAACCCTGCAGGAACAAAATTTGTCAGATATAGACAACGATATCAGGACGATAGTGAATCTTTTGGTCGATCAGGTCGAATTTGCCAATGTTATTGTTTTAAATAAAACCGATCTTATTGATCCCGAATCATTACAAACACTGAAAGCCTCAATTCAGAAATTGAATCCTGTGGCGAAAATAATCACTTCGGTTTTAGGAAAAGTAAATCCGAACGAGATTATAAACACCGGATTATTCAATTATGAAGAAGCCGAAAGTGCCGCTGGCTGGATTAGAGAGTTAGAAGGAATTCATACACCAGAAACAGAGGAATACGGAATCAATTCTTTTGTATTCAGAGATTCAAGACCCTTTCATCCCCATCGATTATGGAATTTTATTACTTCAGATTTTCCAGAGAATATCCTTAGAAGTAAAGGTTTATTGTGGATGGCATCCCGGCCGGAACAGGCAATTAACTGGAGTCAGGCCGGAGGTTCAATGAAGGCCGAAGGAGCAGGAGTCTGGTGGGCGAGTATGCCGTTAAGTGAACGGATGACATTTAATAATTTTGTTGAATTTCAGGATATTATAGAAGAACGCTGGACGGCTAATTTTGGAGACCGACTCAACGAGCTTGTTTTTATTGGTCAGAAAATAAAGGAGATGGAAATTCTCAATGAACTTAGAAAATGCCTTTGTACAGAAGATGAAATTACAGATTATCATGGAGGTTTGTTTCCCAAAAATGATCTTTTTCCAATATCAAGAACATCTTAAATATTTAAAACAATGAAAGACAATAATACCTATGACGTGATTATCATTGGCGGAAGCTACAGCGGATTATCTGCTGCAATGAGTTTAGGACGTTCGCTGCGCCAGGTTTTGGTTATCGACAGTGGTCTTCCCTGTAACAGACAAACACCGCATTCTCATAATTTCATTACACAAGACGGTGAAAAGCCCGCAGTGATTTCGGCGAAAGCCAAATTGCAGGTTGACCTTTATAAAACAGTCCATTTTGTTAACGGACTTGCTGTAAAAGCGGTTAAGAAAGAAAATGGATTTGAAGTAACTACGGAATCAGGCGAGGTTTTTACTTCAAGAAAAATATTGTTTGCAACCGGAGTTAAAGATTTACTTCCAGGAATTAAAGGTTTCGCAGACTGTTGGGGAATTTCTGTTTTACATTGTCCGTATTGTCATGGTTATGAAGTTAAAAACGAGAAAACTGCTATTATTGCTAACGGAGAGATGGGGTTCGAATATGCTAAACTGATTTCGAACTGGACAAAAGATCTTAGATTATGCACCAATGGAAAATCAGAACTGACTTTGGAGCAGATCAAAACTTTAAAAAATCATGGCGTTCAGATTTTTGAAGAAGAAATAGAATCTTTTGAACATAAAGATGGATATATTCAGAATATAGTTTTCAAAAATCAGCAAAAAGTTGAAGTAAAAGCTGTTTATGCCAGACCGCCTTTCGAACAGCATTGTCCAATTCCTGAAGCTCTAGGCTGTGAACTCAACGAACAAAGTTTGGTAAAAGTTGATGTTATGCAAAAAACAAATGTAACGGGAGTTTTTGCAAGTGGAGACTGTACAACTCCTATGCGATCTGTTGCGATTGCGGTTTCTGCAGGTTCTTTTGCTGGAGCGGTTATCAATAAAGAACTTATCGACGAAGATTACACAAAGTGAAAAATAAACCATATAAGTTATATAAGTTCATTTAAAGCGTGGCTTAATTTTCTTATATAACTTATATGGTTTTAAATAAAAACAAAATTCTAACATATTGAATTCAATCCGTTTGAAAATTTTTGTTTTCAGAATCATTATTTGTCAAATTTAATTTTTAGTTTTGTCTAAATTTAATTTTAAAACAATGAAATATTTATTTTTGACAATATTAATAATTTCAACAAAAAGCATTTACTCGCAAAATATATCAGGAAAAATAACGACAAATAGTCCTGTTTTACAGGAAATTGATATTCGTTTATTAAATACAAACTTTAGAACTCAAGCAGATTCTATTGGTAATTATCAGTTAGAAAATATTCCAGAAGGAACATATAAAATTGCGGTAACCTCGACTGGATTCAAACCTTTGACCCAAAAAATAACGGTATCAGAAAATCAGAATCTCAATCTGGATTTTGAATTAAAAGAAGATCAGAACGAACTAAACGAAGTAGTGGTTTCAGGAACCTTAAAACCTGTAAAGCGTTTAGAAAGTGCCGTTCCGGTTGAGGTATATTCTCCTGTTTTCTTCAAAAAAAATCCAACGCCGAGTATTTATGATGCATTACAAAATATAAACGGTGTTCGTCCGCAGTTGAATTGTGGTGTCTGCAATACGGGAGATATTCATATCAATGGGTTGGAAGGCCCATATACTTTGGTAATGATTGATGGAATGCCCATTGTAAGCAGTCTTTCGACGGTTTACGGTTTATCCGGAATTCCAAACTCTTTGGTGGAACGAATAGAAATTGTAAAAGGTCCTGCTTCGTCTCTTTACGGAAGTGAGGCTGTTGGCGGTTTAATCAATATTATTACCAAAAATCCGACCAATGCACCAGTGTTTTCTGCGGATTATTTTACCACAACTTATCTGGAAAATAATCTTGATTTGGGAATGAAGTTCAATGTGGGTAAAAAGGCGACTTCTCTTTTAGGAATCAACTATTTCAATTATGATCAGGTCGTTGATAAAGACAACGACAATTTTACCGATGTAACACTTTCTGACCGAGTTTCGGTTTTTAATAAATGGAGTTTTCAGCGCAATCATAATCGGCTTTTTACAATAGCAGCGCGCGGAATGTATGAAGATCGTTGGGGAGGAGACAGTCGCTGGGAGAAAAAATATAGAGGTGGAGACGAAATTTACGGAGAAAGCATTTACACCAAACGAGCCGAATTAATTGGAAGTTATCAATTGCCATTCGAAGAAAAACTGATGCTTTCTTTCTCTGGAAATGTACATTATCAGGACAGCCGTTATGGAACCACTTCGTATATAGCCAATCAAAAAATTGGTTTCCTGCAATTGACTTGGGATAAAAAAATAGGAAGAAATGATCTTCTCGCAGGAATTGCAAGCCGATATACGTATTATGACGACAATACGCCCGCAACAAATGAAGCTGAAAAAACCTGGCTTCCAGGAATTTTTGTTCAGGACGAAATAACCTTTTCTCCAAAAAGTCAGGTTTTGCTGGGAGCGAGATACGATTATAACTCCATTCATGGTTCGATATTTACGCCAAGATTTGCTTATCGTTTCAAAGCCAATGAAAACGCTATTTTTAGATTGAATGCAGGAACTGGGTTTAGAGTTGTGAATTTATTTACTGAAGATCACGCTGCTTTGACGGGTTCTAGAGATGTAGTCATTCAAAATGATTTAAAACCAGAGAAATCGGTAAATGTGAATTTGAATTATATTCAGAAAATCAACTTTGGCAACGGAACCTTTATGGGAATCGAAACAACCGCTTTTTATACCAGATTCAGCAATAAGATTGTGACAGATTACGAAACGGATCCAAATAAAATTATTTATGATAATATTGATGGTTATGCTTTAAGTCAGGGAATAAGCACTAATGTAGATTTAAATTTTACGAATGGTTTGAAATTTATTTTGGGAGCAACGGTTTTAGACAATAAAAATGTGGAAGACGGAATTTCGGAAAGACCTTTTTTAACCGAAAGATTTACCGGAACCTGGAGTATTTCATATAAAATAGAGCCTTGGCATTTATTGCTGGATTATACGGGAAATGTGTATAGTCCGATGAAACTGCCTTTGCTGAACGAGTACGATCCCAGAAATCCAAATTCGCCATGGTACAGCATTCAGAATATTCAGTTTACGTTTACGGGTTGGAAGAACTTTGAATTGTATGGAGGAGTCAAAAACTTGTTGAACTTTACCCCAAAACAGAATAATCCGTTTTTGATTTCGAGAACCAACGATCCTTTTGATAAAAATGTGCAATACGATTCAAACGGAAAAGTTATGGTTACGCCTGATAATCCATACGGTTTGACTTTTGATACAACGTATGTTTATGGGCAGAATCAAACGATTCGAGGGTTTATTGGATTGCGATATACTTTGAGGTGATATTTTTGATAGCCACGAATTCACGAATTTGCAGTAAATCTTTCTCAAAAAAAATAGTGTAAATTCGTGAATTCGTGGCGAAAAAATCTGCACAAATCAATAATTCATTTTAATCTGTGGCAAAAACATAAAAAACAATGAAAAAGCTATTTCTATTTATTTTCTTCTTCGGGATTTCAGCAACCGGTTTTGGTCAGCTGAAAAGCTACTCTTTTGAAGAAATAGACAGCTTACAGCAAATTCAAAAACGAAAAATCATTGTTTTTATCCATACCGACTGGTGTCAGTTTTGTCAAAGAATGAAAACCACCACTTTCAGAAACAAAGAAATCATTGAAAAGCTCAACTCAGATTTCTATTTCATTGATTTTAATGCTGAGGAAAAACGAGATATTGCTTTTAATAATCAGGTTTTTAAATACAAACCTTCGGGAAATAATGTTGGGGTTCATGAACTGGCTTTACAACTTGGAACAATCAATAATCAAATTGTCTATCCCGTTTTATGTGTTTTGAACGAGAAAAATGAAATCATCTTTCAATACAGTAACTATTTAAACTCAAAAGATTTTAAAATTCTATTAGATAAATTGAAAGGGTAAATTTTCTTATTTTTGAGAATGAATTCTTCGCAGATCAAACATTTCAATTACATTTTTACTGGAACCGGACTGGCATCCTTAATGACAGTTTATAAAATGATTTTGTCCGGAAAGTTTTCCGAGTATTCTATTTTACTGGTAGATCAGGATTCAAAAAAAAACAATGACAGAACCTGGTGTTTTTGGGCTAAAGAAGAATTGGTCTGGGAACCGGTTATTTCCAAAAAATGGGACCTGGCTCTTTTTGCAGATAAAGAATTTAAACAAGATCTGGAATTAAAACCCTATACTTATAATCAAATCAACGGAATAGATTTTTATAATTTCGTTTTTGATACTATTAACAGACAGCCCAATATTACTTTTTCGAATGAGAAAGTAACCAATATCAATGAACTTGAAACACATGTTTTTGTGGGTACAGAAGAAAACCGATATACCTGCGACTATTTATTCAACAGTATTTATACCAGGACTTTTGCCGAAAGTCAGACGAAATATCCTGTTTTACAGCAGCATTTTGTGGGATGGTTTGTAAAAACGGAATCAGAAGTTTTTAATTCAGATGAAGTTACTTTTATGGATTTTTCGATCGCACAGAAAGGCAATACAAGATTTATGTATGTTCTGCCAATTTCCAAAACAGAAGCTTTGGTTGAATATACTCTATTTTCGGAAAAACTGTTCCCGAAAGAAGAGTACGAAAATGAAATTCAAATTTATCTGGAGAAACTTGGCGCAAGCCAATATCAAATTCTCGAAAAAGAGGAAGGAAGTATCCCTATGACCTGTTATCCTTTTTGGGAAAAAAATACCAAACGGGTTTTAAATATTGGAACTGCTGGCGGTTGGACAAAAGCCAGTACAGGTTATACATTTAAAAACTCAGATAAAAAATCTTCGCAGCTGGTTGAATTTATTCAGCAGGATCATGTCAACATGAAAGACTTTTATCAAAAAAAACGTTTTTGGTTTTACGACTTGCTGCTTTTGGATATTTTGTATCGTTATAACCAATCAGGAAGTTCCATTTTCTCTTCTTTATTCAGAAAGGGAAATACAAAATTGATATTTAAGTTCTTAGATGAAGAAACTACTTTTTCAGAAGATGTTAAAGTTATTTTAAAGTGCCCAAAAATTCCATTTTTAAAAGCGTTATTTAGAGTGATTTTTCTTTCAAATAAAATATAAATCAAAAAGCATAACCATTGAAAACTATTACTTTATTATTTAGTTTCTTTTTTACTCTTTTGTCCTTTGGACAAGTTTCCACCAATAAAGCTCATGATGCCATTGTTTCAGAATATTTGACAAATTGTGCAGAAAAGCATAATTACATTATTGAAATGACTGAATGGCAAAGTTGTCTTGATGAAGGTCTGAAAAAAGACAGTACTGTTGCTTATTTATGGCAGCAAAAAGCAATGCCGTATTTCAAATGCAAAAAGTATGAAGTCGGAATGCCTTTTTTAGATAAAGCTGTTTTATATGATAAGAAAGAGTGGCTTCCTTATCGAGGTTTCATGAAATGTATATTCTCTAAAAATTACAAAGAAGCAATTCTTGATTTGGAAGAATGCATCAAGCTCTATGGTAATAACTACAGAATGGATCATACCTATAGTTTTTATATTGCACTTTGTTATTTACAGCTTAACGAATATCAGAAAGCAGAAAAACTTTTGGATGATTATGTAAATGATATTTACAAAAACCGACAGCAATTGGAGCACCCTACGGCTTATTTTTATCAGGCGATTGCAAAGTATGAACTAAAAAAATGGGATGAAGCAATTGCGATTTTTGATAAAGCATTAAAAATCTATCCTGAATTTTCGGATGCTAAGTTTTATAAAGCAGTTTGCTGGCTGAAACAGGGAAAATCTAAGGAAGAGGTAATGGCTTTAATCAAAATTGCCCGACAAGATTTTGATAAGGGTTTTTCGATTAATGAAGACAATACATTTTATGAAACGTACCCATACCAAATGAAGTTTGGTAAATAAAGTCTGAGTTTATTGTAATACAAATAGCGTTTTTAGGATCTAATTTAGACTTTCTGGCTTGCGACTTTCTAACTTTAGACGAAATCAATCGAACTATAACAAAACTTTATACTTCAAATTAACGAGTTGCGGGTAAACTTTGTAACTTTGCAGTTCAGAAGTAAAATTTAAAAAAGACAAGAATATGTATCCACTAGATATGGTAAAACCAATGGAAGCTGAATTAACAGCTGCCGGGTTTCAAGATTTACATAGTGCTGAAGCTGTTGAGAATGCGATCAAAGCTGAAGGTACCACTTTAGTTGTTGTGAACTCTGTTTGCGGATGCGCTGCAAGAAATGCACGTCCTGGAGCAAAAATGAGTTTAACAGGAGCTAAAAAACCAGATCACCTTGTAACAGTTTTCGCTGGTGTTGACAAAGAAGCAGTTGATGCTGCAAGACAACACATGTTTCCTTTTCCTCCATCATCGCCATCTATGGCTTTGTTCAAAAACGGAGAATTAGTTCACATGTTAGAGCGTCATCACATCGAAGGCCGTCCAGCTGAAATGATTGCTGAGAATCTGCAGGATGCGTTTAACGAGTTTTGTTAATTTTCTAAGGTGCTAAGGTTCTGAGATGCTAAGATTCTAAGGTTTTTAGGTTCAAAGTGTCAAAGATACAGAGGTACAAAGATTTAAAAAGGGTTGTTTCAATTTTGAAACAACCCTTTTTCATTTCGTAAATGTTCCGTAGGAATGTTTCATCGGTAGAAAATTTGTGTGTTTCCATTGTTTTACGTTCCGTAGGAACGTTTGTTTTTTGATATTGTTTTTTAATAATTTTTATAATCGGATAATATCAAACGTTCCTACGGAACGTAAATGTGGCGATTGCGATTTTTTTTCTACCGACGAAACATTCCTACGGAATGATTACATGATGTAAAAAAGCGATGCTTTTATTAAGAATTCCGGGAAACCTTTGTCCCTTTGCCTCTCTGTCCCTTTGCCTCTCAAACTAGAAACTCCATCCTCCGCCGAGCGCTTTGTACAACTGTACCATAGAACTCAATTGTTTCTGAGTTAACTGCGAAAGACTTAATTGCGCTTCAAACAACGATCTTTGTGCGTCCAAAACTTCTAAGTAGGAAACGTAACCATTGTAATATCTCGCATTAGACAAATCATAGTTTTTTTGTGCAGCAACGACTTGTCGGTTTCTGGCGGTCCATTCTTCTTTGAACATGGCGGTGTTTTGAAGTGAGTTTTCCACTTCTGCAATGGCAGTCAAATAGGTTTTCTGGAAATTGAACTTCATTTCTTCTGCTAATTTTCTGTTGTAATCTACACGGCGTTTGTTTTTTCCGAAATTAAAAATAGGGCCGGTAATGCCGCCGCCCGCATTTTGGATATAAGAACCATCATTAAATAAATCACTAATCATAATGTTGGTAAAACCTGCAATTGCCGAAATATTAAAAGACGGATATCGCATCGCTTGCACTACGCCAATTCTTTCAAACGAAGCTTTATACAAATATTCCTGACGTTTGACATCGGGTCTGTTTTCTAATAAAGCGGATGGAACCGAAGTTGGAAATTCAGCCAGAATTAATAATTCACTGTTGGTTTTTCCTCTTGGAATCGCTTGCGGAACTTGTCCAATCAAAACTGAAATAGCATTTTCTAAAGCCGTAATTTGTCTTTTGATCAACGGAATATTCGCTTCGGCAATGGCGACCTGCTGCTCGATTTGTACTTTATCCAATTCGGCAACATAACCACTTATAAAGCGCTCGTTGATAATATCGTATGCTTTTTGTCTGGTTTCTAAAGTATGAATGGTGATTTCTAATTGATTGTCAAAATCACGCAATTCAAAATAAGAAATGGCGATATTGCTGACGATTGTGGACAAAACAACTTTTCTCGCTTCATCAGTTGCTAGAAGTTCATTTTGCAATGCTACTTTCTGATGACGGTATTTTCCCCAAAAATCCAATTCCCAGGACATATTGGCCAATGCTGCTGAAGGCCATTGGAAAGTCTGTGCACTATTAACCTGACCTGAATATTGAAAAGACGGATATAAATCGGCTTTTGCCATTCCGAGATTTGCCTGAACTTGTTCTAAACGGGCAATGGCAATTTTAAGATCGTAATTGTTCTGAATTCCTTTTTCGATTAAACCAATCAAGACATCATCGTTAAATAGCGATGACCATTTTATAGTAGTAACCGATTTGGTAGTATCAGCAGGTTGATTACTATATCGAAAAGAATTTGCCTGAGGCTGTTCTGGTTGGGCATATTTTGGTCCGACCATACATCCGTAAGGAAAAACAGCTATCAAAAAGAGCGCTAAAAGTATCTTTAGAGTTTTCATTGTTCTTCTGTTTTAGGTTCATCGGTTTCCTCGGTTTTTTTCTTTCCGAATGTTTCAATAAAAACAAATAAGACGGGAATCAAACAAACACCCAGAATAGTCGCCACGAGCATTCCGCTGAATACGGTCATTCCCATAACTTTTCGGGCTTGAGCTCCGGCACCGGTAGCAGTTAGCAAAGGAACAACTCCCAAAATGAAAGCAAAAGCCGTCATCAAAATAGGACGGAAGCGAAGTTTTGCAGCATACAAAGCAGCGTCTTTCGCCGACATTCCTTTTTCATATTCCTCTTTGGCAAATTCTACAATCAGAATCGCATTTTTCGCCGCCAGTCCAATTAACATTACCAATCCGATTTGGGCAAAAACGTTGTTTACATAATCAGGACTGAGTAATCGACAGATGTATAAGCCGAGAAAAGCTCCAAAAACGGCAAAAGGCGTTCCGAGTAAAACGCTGAAAGGCAGTTTCCAGCTTTCATATTGCGCGGCGAGAATTAGAAACACAAAAAGCAGTGCCATGAGAAAAACGGTATTTCCTTTTCCTTCGGCTTGTTTTTCCTGATAACTCATGTTCGCCCATTCGTAACCCATACCTGCAGGAAGTACTTTTTCAGCAGTTTCCTGTAAAGCAGTCATGGCTTGCGCCGAAGTAAAACCGGGAGCAGGAGTTCCGCCAATTTCGGCTGCACGATACAAATTGAAACGGGTTGTAAACTCTGGTCCGCTCACTTTTCGGATTGTGGCTATACTTGTGATCGGAATCATTTTGTTGTCTTTGCTCCGAACAAATATCTTATTTATGTCTTCGGGATTTACAGTATAACTCGGATCGGCCTGAAGCAATACGATATACTGTCGTCCGAATTTGTTGAACTCGTTAATATATTGTCCTCCTAAACTGGCTCCAATGGCAAGATTTACATCAGATAATGAAAGATTCAATTCTGTTACTTTTTCCCGATCGATGTCCAAGCTAATCTGCGGTACATTCGGATTAAATGTCGTTCGAATTGTTCCAATTTCGGGTCTCTTTTTGGCTTCGGCCATAAATTGCTGTGCGTTTGCAAAAAGGTACTCTGGTGTATTTCCTTCCCGATCCTGAAGCATCATCGAGAATCCGGCCGCGTTTCCAATTCCGGTAATGGGCGGAGGGCCAAAGGCGAAGACTGTTGCTTCGGGAATTCCGAAAACCACTTTTCCGTTGACTTCTTTTAGAATTTGAAAAACGTCTTGTTCGCGTTCTTTCCATTCTTTTAAGGCAACGAAGAAAAATCCATTGTTGGTGGCGACGGAGTTTTTGATTAAACTAAATCCGGCAACCGAAGTATAATATTCAACTCCCTTATTTTGAGAAAGAATATGCTCTACTTTCTGAATGACTTTTCCCGTTCTTTCTAAAGATGAAGCGCCGGGAAGTTCAATATTCACAAACATATATCCCTGATCCTCTTCGGGTACAAAACCGCCCGGAATTCTTCCTCCAAGCAGAATAATTGCCCCAACAACTATTCCGATAAAGATTAAGCTTCGGGCAGTTTTTTTAATTAGAAAACCAGAAAATCCGGTGTATCTGTTAGTGAAAGCTCCAAATTTTTTATTAAACCATTCAAAGAATTTTCCGAGCCAGCCTTTTGCTTCCTGATTGGGTTTTAATAAAAGAGAGCATAAAGCTGGACTTAAAGTTAAAGCACTTAAGGCAGAGAAAATCACCGATATAGCAATTGTAATAGCAAATTGCTGATACAATCTTCCCGTAATTCCAGGCGTTAAAGCTACCGGAATAAATACGGCGGTTAATACGATCGCAATCGCAATTACAGGCCCAGAAACTTCTTTCATCGCCTGATTGGTAGCTTCTCGCGGAGACATTCCTTGTTCGATATGATGCATTACAGCTTCAACCACCACAATGGCATCGTCGACGACAATTCCGATGGCCAATACTAATCCTAAAAGAGAAAGTACATTTATGGAAAATCCGAGTAATGGAAAAAGCATAAAAACCCCAATAAGTGAAACGGGAACTGTTAGAAGCGGAATTAAAGTCGCACGCCAGTTCTGCAAAAAGATAAAAACCACGATAATTACCAGAATAATCGCTTCGACCAAAGTGTGCATGATTTCGTTGATACCTTCAGAAATGGCGAGAGTCGTATCTAATGAAACACGGTATTTCAAATCCTGCGGAAATCTCTTGCTGAGTCTTTCAATCGTATTTTTTACATTTTCAGCAACTTCGAGTGCATTCGAACCTGGCATT
Organism: Flavobacterium sp. FG19; assembly: GCF_057809475.1. Classification (NCBI taxonomy): domain Bacteria; kingdom Pseudomonadati; phylum Bacteroidota; class Flavobacteriia; order Flavobacteriales; family Flavobacteriaceae; genus Flavobacterium; species Flavobacterium sp. FG19. The sequence goes on from NZ_JBMDKA010000029.1 coordinate 74,882, forward strand.
TGTTTGATTCCGATTGTTCCGGCAGGATTTCCGTTTAATTTGGCAATCGAAGCATAACTTTCGGTTCCTAAGGTTACCGTTCCAATATCTTTTAAACGTACTTGCTGATTGCTGATATTTGATTTTAAAATGATATTTTCAAAATCTTCCGGATTGACCAAACGGTCTTTCAGCATTACGTTATAAGTAAACTCATTATTTTCAGTTGCCGGCGGAGCGCCAAATTTTCCTCCAGGTGCAATGGCGTTTTGATCCTGAATCGATCGTATAATATCGGGAACGGTCAAATTGTATTTCGCCATGATATCGGGCTTGACCCAAATTCGCATCGCATAATTACTTCCTCCATAAAGGGTAACTTCTCCAACTCCCTTAATACGTGCCAAAGCATCTACAATGTTGATGTTGGCATAATTGGTCAGGAAGTTCCCGTCGAACGTTTTGTTGGGAGAATACAAGGATAAAATCAGCATGGGCATGGAGAGCGACTTTTTGGTCGTAACTCCCGTCGTCTTCACGTCGTTTGGAAGTTTGTTGGTCGCTTCGTTAACACGGTTCTGGGTCAGCATGGTGGCATTATCCAGATCGGTTCCCATGTCGAAGGTTATGTTAAGCGTCATACTTCCATCACCCGTATTGGTGGACTGCATGTAAAGCATGTTTTCAACTCCGTTTACCTTTTGCTCGATTGGCGTGGCAACAGCCTGTTCCACATTTAAGGCATTGGCACCACGATAACTCGTTGAAACTTGTACCAAAGGCGGTGCAATTTCAGGATATTGGGCAATAGGAGTAGAAAGGACGGAAAGACCTCCAATTAAAACAATAAAAATGGAGAGAACAATAGCTACGATTGGTCTGCGTACAAAGAAATTATCCATATCCTAGTTGTTTAGAGATGATGCAATCTGCTTTTTATCTTTGTCGGCTACATAAGGAACCGGAACAACTGTCGATCCGGGCTGAATAAACTGATTCCCAATAATGGCTACTTTTTCGTCGGGTTTTAAACCTTTGGTGATGATCCAATCGACACCAATTTTCTGACCGACTTCGACCATTCGGGTTTGAATTGTGTTTTTATTGTCTATGATGGAAACCTGAAAAAGTCCCTGAATTTCGGTTACGGCTTTTTGAGGAACTACGATAGCGTCTTTTTGAGTTCGCAGTAAAACACGAACTTTTGCAAATTGTCCAGATCTTAAAGTGCCGTCTGGATTAGGAAATTGTGCTTCGATGGTTACCGTTCCGGTTGTGGGATCTATTTTGGTATCGGAGAAATTTAAAGAACCTTTGTACGGATGTGTGCTTCCGTCAGAAAGAATTAAAGCAAGATCGGTAATTCGTTCTCCGGCTTTGACTTGTTTTTGATAACGAAGATAATCAGCTTCACTTACTGTAAACTGAACTCTGACTTTTTCCAGTTTGGAAACTGTGTTTAGTTTAGAATCATTTCCAATTCGAGTAATATAATCACCTAATCGGGCATTCGAAAGTCCGATAACGCCATCAATAGGAGATCTAATATCGCAATAACTTCGTTCAATCTGCTGATTTCTTAAACTGGCCTGAACGCTGTTTAAGTTGGAACGTGCCGCTTTGTCTTTCGCTACAGCCGCATCTAATTCTCTTTTACTCACTGCATTCATATCGGCAAGAGGACGAATTCGTTTTAATTCTTCTTCGGCATTTACTAAATTGCTTTGAGCACCAGCAACTTGTCCTCGAACCTGCTCTACTTTAGTATCATATTCTAGCGGGTCAATGGTATACAAAAGCTGGCCTTTTTTGACTCTCTGACCTTCTTTAAAATGAATTCCTGTCAGAATACCATCAACCCTGGCGATTAATTCAATGTCTAAATCTCCAAAAGTCTGCCCAGCAAAATCTTTGTAAATGGGGACATCTTCACTCTTGACGGTGACAAAAGGTGCCTGCATTGGAGGCGGCGCCTTGGGTTGTTCTTTTTTGCAGGAAATAATTAAGGTTAAAAGAAAGAAGAGGGGAAGGATTGGTTTTGGTAGTTTTAAAGCATTCATAATCATAAATGTTAAAATTGTACCACATAAATTTAAGTAAAATTTGTAACGAATTGATAAACAGCAGTTGTTTTTTATTAATGCAACAAAATTGCAAGCATAAAGTTTAGCAAAGCAATTAAATTTAAATGAACTTATATCCCTTATATGGTTTCAAAAATCAGCCATTTTTATAGTTTTTAAAATTGAAAAGAAAGACTTACCTTTGCGCCCGAATTTATTCCATTTAATAGATTCGTAATTCATTTATTCTTAACTTAAAACTGTTTATAGCATGCAACTGTATAACACTTTAAGCGCAGAAGAAAGAGCCATCATGATCGATGATGCGGGTAAACAACGACTAACGTTGTCTTTCTATGCGTATGCCAAAATTCAAGATCCACAAAAATTTCGTAACGATTTATTCATTGCCTGGAATGCGCTAGATGCATTGGGAAGGATTTATGTCGCTACTGAAGGAATTAATGCTCAAATGAGTGTTCCTGCCGAAAATTTTGAAGCTTTTAGAGAAACTTTGGAAGCTTACGATTTCATGAAAGACATACGATTGAATGTTGCCGTAGAACAAGACGATCATTCCTTTTTAAAATTGACTATCAAAGTGCGTCATAAAATCGTTGCTGACGGTTTAAACGATGATACTTTTGATGTTACTAATATTGGTGTTCACTTAAAAGCCAAAGAATTTAATGAAATCCTTGATGATCCAAACACGATTGTAGTAGATTTTAGAAATCATTACGAAAGTGAAGTAGGACATTTTAAAGGGGCCATTACTCCGGATGTTGAAACTTTCAGAGAGAGTTTACCCATTATCAACGAACAGCTTAAAGATCACAAAGACGATAAAAACCTGGTAATGTATTGTACCGGAGGTATTCGTTGCGAGAAAGCAAGTGCTTATTTTAAACATCAAGGTTTCAAAAACGTTTATCAGTTGGAAGGCGGAATCATTAATTACGCTAAACAATTGAAAGAAGAAGGTTTGGAAAGCAAATTCATTGGTAAAAACTTCGTATTTGATAATCGTCTGGGCGAAAGAATTACAGATGATATTATTTCGCAATGCCACCAATGCGGAAAACCTTGCGACAATCACACCAACTGTGAAAATGATGGCTGTCATTTATTGTTTATTCAGTGCGATGACTGTAAAGCGGCAATGGAAAACTGCTGTTCTACAGAATGTCTTGAAATAATCCATATGCCTTTGGTGGATCAGGTTCGTTTGAGAACCGGGAAACAAGTTGGAAACAAAGTATTCAGAAAAGGAAAATCTGAGAACTTGAAATTCAAACACTCAGGTGAATTGCCAGAGACTGCTTTGGCTACAGCACAAAAGCAAGCTGATATTCGTCAGAAAATAAAAGTAAAGAAAGTACTTCTTGGAAAAGCGGAGCATTATTATGTAAAAGCTCAAGTGGGACAGTTTACAATAGAAAACCAGGAGTTAAACAGCGGTGATAAAATCTTAATTTCTGGCCCGACTACAGGAGATCAGGAGATGGTTTTGAATAGAATTATTGTTAATGGTGCAGAAGCTCAATCTGCTAAAATTGGTGATAAGGTTACTTTTGAGGTTCCTTTCAGAATTAGATTGTCTGACAAAATATACAAGATTTTAGAATAGTTTATCAATTGAGGATTAATCACAGAAAGTATATGTCTAGGATATTTTTAGTTTTATTTTTTACATGTTTTTCAGTAACAGCTCAACAGAATAAATTACCAGTTCCGACAAAATCTTTTATAGAAAAGATCAAGAATAAAGATAATCCCGAAGAGGAATATTTTACAAAGTATCTCGGCAAAAAATCGGAGCGGATCTTGAAACGGTTTAGTGAATCAAAAGATGTTTGCGCTAAAGAATTCGAATTTAAAACAGGAATCAAAATGAAAAGTGATTCCTGTTCTGAAACCGGTTCAGATGTTGAAATCGTTTTTTCTAACTATGCTAAAAGCGAAGTAATTAAATTTGTAGAGTGGTTTTTCAAAACAAATGATAATATTTGGAATAAGTCGAAAACCAAATATCAGCCAAAAGAAGATGGTGATGCTGGCTGTTATTTCGAAATCAGGAAATCTAAAAATAAAATAATTCTTAGTTATTACTGTGGTTGCTAAACCATTGAAACGATATTATCATCAAAAGCGACAAGTATAGTCTTAATTTTTTGTAGGATTAGTTTTTCAAATTTGTAAATTAGCAAAAATTTTATGCTGATTTATTTATGTCACAATCGTTCACCAAATTATGGATTCATGCTATTTGGGCAACCAAAAATCGTCAGGAACTAATTGATTATTCAATTGAGAAATATTTGTACGATTTTATTTGGCAGGAGTTGACGGAACTTGGATGTCCCGTTAGAATCATAAACGGAATGCCGGATCACGTGCATGTTTTATTTTTACAAAACCCACAAAAATCAATTTCAGACATTGTAAAGCAAATAAAAGGAAGTTCTTCTCATTTTATAAATCGAGGAGAATTTATCCTTGAAAAATTTGCGTGGCAAACAGGTTTTGGAGCCTTTTCTGTGAGTGAATCTCGGTTAGAAATTATTTACAATTACATTAAGAATCAAAAGAAACACCATCTTGAAAAAAATGGACAAGATGAATTTGACGAGATTGTAAGATTACATGGGTTTGAGGATAAATAATTGCTTGGCTCAACGATGCGTTTCCCGTGGTTAAAACCACGGGTTATATTTACAAACAGTACGCAAAGAAAAACATAGCCTGCGGTTTCAACCGCAGGA
>NZ_JBMDKA010000003.1:0-382212 GCF_057809475.1 Flavobacterium sp. FG19
AGCACATCACTTTTAATGATGGGGTCCTGGGTTCGAGCCCCAGTCGGGTCACAAAGGTCGGGTAATTTTTTTACTCGGCCTTTTTTCTTTTAAGGCCACGTGGAGAAACGGTAGACTCGCCATCTTGAGGGGGTGGTGCTCGTAAGGGCGTGTGGGTTCAAATCCCACCGTGGTCACTTTACAATTAAAAAGCCTGAGAATGTATATTCTCAGGCTTTTTAATTAATGCAACGATTAACATTACATCTGTATGTATTTTAAAATCGACACAATGATCTAAACTAAACTCTGCTTTTTCCATAAATCAAAATATTTTTCTTTCTTTTCCAGTAAAGCATGATGTTTTCCTGACTCAACACAGGAAAATTTTATCTGGAAAAATTTGAAGCAGCAAAATTAAAAAAACTTACATTTAACTGTTGGAGGAGATAAAAAAGATGGCGGTTCATCACAACGCTGCAACTAAATCACTTTATACAGCCATATACAGGTAAATTTTATATCATCATAAAATAATTTATGAAACCATTTTACATTATAATTCTATTTTATTTCTTTTTTGCAGGTTGCAGCTCAGTAAAAGAAGCAGATATTTCTAAAACTAAACTCAAACTAAAGAAAGATCTAACGCCTTTACAGTTACAAACATGGTATCAAAAGGATTATCAAGACGATACTATCCCCGGTATTTCGTTAGATAAGTGGTATCGTTTGAATAAAAAGAAACCAAAACACGAAACCATTACAGTAGCTATAATAGATACTCAAATTGATATAAATCACGAAGATCTAAAAGGGCAGCTTTGGACAAACAGTAATGAAATTCCAGGTAATGGAATTGATGATGATCAAAATGGCTATATAGATGATGTCAATGGATGGAGCTTTACCGGAACCAAAAACGGAGGATATGTAGTCTGGAATAGATACGAATATGTTCGTATTGTTCAGGAATGGGGACCATTATTTAAAGATAAAACAGAATCTCAAATTGATCCTAAAGATCTATATAAATATAATGAATATCATAGAGCATCAAAAAAACTAATAGAAAAAGACAAATATTACAAAAATTGGTTTCAATCCTTAAATCATAGTGTCATGATTTACCCTTTGGTAAAAGACACTTTAAAACATTTTTTCCCAAAAGAAGATTATACCTATGAGCAATTGGATAGTCTCTATAAAAAACACAAAATAAATGACAAAACATATAGACAAAGACGAGACGATAACGATAAAGATTTAGGTGCTTTAATTGATTACATGATGGTTAATTTAGAAATTGATCAGAAGGCATTGCAAGACATAGTAGACAAACAAACTCAACTTGATTCTGTTGTAAACAAAAACCTCAATGTATACTACAACGAACGTCTATTGATAGGAGATAATCCAAATATTCTAGAAAAAGGATATGGAAATAACAACATAAGCAATAATAAAGCCGGCCATAGGCCAATTCAGGATCATTGTACTAAAATGGCTGGAGTAATTGGAGCTAACAGAGAAAATAATTTAGGAATAAAAGGAATAATTCAAAACGTTAAAATTATGCCTTTAAATATTTCACCTTCAGGGGACGAACATGATAAAGATGTTACTATGGCAATACGTTACGCAGTAGATAATGGTGCAAAAATTATTAATATGTCTTTTAGCAAGGAATTTTCATTACACAAAGATTGGGTTGAAGAAGCATTAAAATACGCAGAAGAGCATAATGTGCTTTTAGTTCATTGTGCAGGTAATGATGGAGTAAATATAGATAAAAGTCCTCTTTATCCAAATGATAGTGATTTTGAGAATTCTAAAGAATTTTGTTCCAATTTCATCAATGTTGGATCTGTAACTCACAAATTAGACAATACTTTTGTTTCGGATTTTTCTAACTACGGCAAGCAAAATGTAGATTTATTTGCTCCGGGAGATGAAATATATTCTACAGCTTCACAAAATAGCTATAAATTTGATTCCGGCACCTCCTTCTCAGCACCAATGGTTTGTGGTACGGCAGCTTTAATCTGGTCATATTATCCCAATTTTACGGCAGCCCAGGTTAAACAAATTATTATGGATTCCGGGACTGCTTACAATCTAGAGGTCATCTTACCCGGATCCAAAGATAAAAAGGTTCTTTTTTCTGAATTATCTAAATCAGGAAAGGTTTTAAATGTATACAGTGCAATGCAGCTTGCAGAAAAAGTAAGCAGAGGAAAAAAATGAAACAAAATAGTTTTTTATCGAATAAACAAATTAAAAATAATTATTCGGATAAACTGTACTTACTTTAAAATTCCATCTGCACATATAACTTTAAAATCCTTTATATTTACTAAGCAATAAGACTTAAGTATCATAATAACCGTAAATATAAATTTATGAAGCAAAAAATCATATTATACGGCATAACTGTCCTCTTTTTATATTCCTGCCAGAAAAATAACGACGCACAGCTAAGCAAAGACATTCTTGGAGAGTGGATGTATATTAAGACTGTCGATCTGAGCAAACCGGTAAAAAACAATAATCACAGAATACCGCCTCCCCCACCTCCGCCGCCTTTCGGTTTTCACAGAGAAGGCTATATTTTTTTAGAAAATAACAACTGCGAAAACAAGTCCGGTTATTTTAAAACAATCGAAGGAAAGGAAAGAGAAGAACAAAGAACTATTTTTCTGGGAACCCAAACCCAGTTTAAAATTGAAAACGATAGTTTAAAGATTTTGAATTTAAACGATAAGACCTGGGAAAATCAAAAAATAAGCTCAATCACTGGCGACACTCTCACAACGCAGACAGGCGACAGTTTGTTTGCTAAATATGCCAGAACAAACTATAAAATTGACCCCAATGAAAATTATGACAAGATCATCGTTTCCTCTTCCGGCTGTTTCGGTACCTGTCCTGTTTCCAATATAAGCGTTGACCATACTGGTAACATTTTCTTTTATGGACAATATTATACTACTCAAACCGGTATTTTCAAATCTAAAATTACTCCGGAAGAATATCAAAAAATCCAGACCCGTTTTAAAAAAGCCGGCATAAAAAATCTTAAAGACAGTTATGACGCAAACTGGACAGATGACCAGACGGTTACTGTAACTTTTATTAAAAACAATAAAATCGTAAAATCGATCAGTGATTATGGCCGAAATTCCACAGCCGAACTGATTTGGGCGTATGTTCCTCTAAACTATTTATATCAGCAGCTAAAACTGACTCCTTTAAAAGCAGAAAAACCTTTTTCATCATTATCGAGGATAAGCTTTACAAAAGGAAACCAAATTTGTGATCTTTTGAAATCAGAGAGTTTTTACCTTCTGACAGAAATAATCAAGGGTAAGGAAACCGTTTCTAAATTTGAAAACAAATATCAGATTGAATTCTGGAACGATCAGGACAAAAAAGACATCATTTATACCGATGGCAGGTATTTTAAATACAAAGACAAAACCATCGATATTGGTTATAATTTTTTAACCGCAAATGATCTGATGAAGAAGTTTAGAACCAAAGACCAATACGACTGATAAATGATTCTGTTTCTAAAATTACAAACCCAAAGCTTTATTTGTATGAAAAATTGTATTTTTACTTCCGTTTAATTCACAAAAATTATTTTTACTGAATTCTTATTCCGTACAATACAGGCGAAATCAGGTATCGTACTATTTCTTAATTTTTTTTATCGATAATTAGTATCTTTGAATTATGAGCACAGTAACCAAACCAAACCATATAGGGCGCAAAATAAGCCGTATTCGTGAACTAAGAGACATGAAACAGGAAGCTCTGGCACAAGCATTAAACATTAGCCAGCAAACCATTTCTGCAATCGAGAACAGCGAAACTGTAGAAGACGAAAAACTAATCGAAATAGCAAAAGCATTAGGCGTAAGTGTAGAAGCAATAAAGAATTTTTCTGAGGAAGGCGTCTTTAATTATTTTAACAACTTTTATGATAATGATATTAGTGGTAGTATCGTTAATGCTCCACACTCAAATCATTGTTCATTTAATCCGCTTGATAAATTAATCGAATCACACGAACAGCAAATTAAACTTTATGAACGCCTAATTAAGGCCGAAAAAGATAAAGTAGAATATTTAGAAAAATTACTAAAAGTAAAATAAACTTCTATAACTCATTTCATAAAAGCCTTTCAGGATCAGCAGATTCTGAAAGGCTTTTTTATACAGAACAAAATCCATTTCTCAGATTTATCCCTGCTTTGTTTTTTTATTCTTTTTACGATCGATATAGATAAAGAATGCCAAAAAGAACACCGAAACAAATAAGATCAGCACTCTAACAGCTGCAAGTTTAATATCCACATTCATTCTGTAAGGGTTTATTGCAAAAGCATCTGTACTTATAAACTGTACTAAACAGTAGATAAAAAACAGGAAGAAAAACGAGGCTAAAACTTTAAAAATATATCGATTCATTTTTTAAGCGATAATTGGGGTATTTTTTTAAACTCTTCTCAAAAGCATTAGTTTTTACCTGTATTACATCATTTTCCTGTTTCGGGCAATTAGCAGGTCATCAAACCCTTTACTTTTCTCTTTTTAAGTTTTCTGTTTTTACAGATTCCTCAATAACTTCATCACAAATACCGTCCAGCTTCACCAGCATAAGGTTATTGTTGGCTTGATAATTTATATTAGGAGATTCTGGAATTGACGTCAGATTGTATGTATTAAAAAATTTCTGAAATTTTACCAAATCTTTGTAAAACCAAAAATACCTTAAAGGCGAATGATTTCTAATCGAAAGAAAAGAATAAACTTTACCATTTGAGATTGAATCCGGCTTAAGTTTATATCTTTCGACCTCATCCTTTTTTATGTTTTCAAAATTTGCAGTGTAAAAATCGATGACTTTTGTGTCTTTAAGTTTAATTGGAATAAAACCACCGCAATTATCAATCACTTTCAACCAGGAGTCATTGTTTTTCTTCCAAAAAACATACATTTTATAGTAGTATCCTTTTCCTATGCAATAATCGGCATCATTCCTGTTAACAATTCTGGCCGTTCCGTACTGAATATGTTTAACCACAAAAAAATCGGTTATTTCCTTTCTTTTCAGTTCTTTCCGGATGCCCCTGATATAATGATCTGTTTTGTCTTTTGAATTTTGCGCAAAACTCAAATTGGAGGTTATAAAAACTAAAATTAAAACGTATTTCTGCATTATTAATAATGTGATAAACGATCTGAAAGATTCCTGCATTAACTTCTTAAAAAGTAACAATCCTTCTCCTGATTAAACTTTTCCCTGTCTTAAAAATAGCTCAAAAGTAATATATTTGAAAGAAAAAATGGGATGAACAAAATAGAAGCCATTCAGGATCAAATTAACGACAATGTCAACTGGAACTTTCTCAACTATCAAATAGATGGCTTATTACTGGGCGAAGAACTTGATAGACTTTATTCTGGCAATGGCTATAATGAACTCATTCCTACACTGGTTTACTGGATGGAGCGGGAAGACGAAAAAGAAGTGGTCTGGAAACGGATTCTGCCAGATGAAAACGAAACAGCTGTTTGTCCCATTTTAATGTGCCCGGACGACAATGACTTTTCCTGTACCTTAATCGTTGCCGAAATTAAAAATTATGGCAACATGATACAATGGAAAAGAATGGGAATTGACAGAACAACTGAATGGGAAGCCGAAAAAGCAGGCTCTAAAGTAGATTGGTTTGATAGTTTTAAAGAACTAAATTTTACCCCTAAAGAGTATCAAACGATGCTTGAAAAATTCAGAGAGCGGCTAGAGACCGATAAAATACAAATTGAAGAGGAAATCAAACGAAGATTATGAAAAAAGCCTCTCAAAATCAACTGACTCTGAAAGGCTTTTGAACCAGAATAAAATCCTGTACCTAAATTTATTCCTTAATAATCTTTTGTAACGAAATTCCTTTTTCAGAAGTAATTCTAACGAAGTACAATCCGTTTGATTTATCCGAAAGGTTAATCTTAGAACTGTTTTTGTTTTCCATTACAGACTGCAGTATTCTTCCCTGTACATCAAACAATTCTATTGATTTGATCGTCGTGTCGCAGTTAATAAACACCTCTCCTTTTGTTGGGTTTGGATATACGGCAATGCTGCTGTCTTTTTCAAAATCTTTATTTCCTAATGATTTAAAAATCGTTTCGGCTGTATTGGTATCAATGCCTTCATTATAATCAAAATAAATCGTCGCTTCTTTTTCTACCTTATCGCCCGGCCCTAAATCAATGAGCGTTTTAATTTTAAAGAGGATGTTGCCATGTCCGCCTACTGGTGGATCTTTTTTAACGCTCAGATTTATCTTCTGAAATATAAATGAGGCCACATTTCCCTTTACCTCAACCTGTACGTCATGAGACGCATCGAGCAGCTGGAGTGAGTTAACATCGTATTTCGTTTCATCAATCACAATTTTCACCACTACATTTTCGGCTTCGGCGGTTCCGGTGTTTTCAAAATTAACTCCATAATGCAGATATTGTCCAATCTCCGACGGAGAAACGCTTTCACCTTCCAGACAGGTAATATCATTAGGGTCATAAGAACCTATAATTTCCTGATTAAACACAAACTGATTATCATCCGGATTATTATCGCCTGCAACAGGATTTATAATGGCCGTAAAGTTTAAAATATCTCCTAAATTGGCCGGAGGAACCTGCGTTGGTGAATTTACGTTTAAGGCTACATAAATTCTTCTGGTTTCAAAAGGCAGTAAATTGGTATAATTCCAGTTTATAATGCCCGGAGTCTGTACATTGGGCATTGTAGTTGCCAGCGCATAATGCAGCACATCCTGATTATAGGTAAAGTTTACTGTTCCGTTTAATGTCTGATTGCCTTTATTGCGTATTAGGATTTCGTACCAGGCCATAAATCCGGGTTTGGCAGGATAAAGAGGCGCTATTATAATTTCGGCATCGCTGCTTACCCCTGCGGCGCTTATACAAAAATCCTGTACCGTAGTGTTGTTGTTACTATTGGCAAACGTAACCTGAGGTGCGGCAGGTAAAACCGAAAAGAAAGCCGGATTCTCAACCGCTGTTGTAATATAAAAACTGCCCGCAGGAGTATAAAAAGTATATTTACCATTTTGATCCGTAAACGCAGCATAAGAAGCAGCACCATCCAGAAGATTCACTTTTACATTGGCCTGTTTAGAATCGGCGGCATCACAGCCGTTGTTATCAACATCAAATGCCAGTGTCCCCGTTATAGTATTATAGTTTCCTCCCGGAGTAAAAGTACAATACGAATTGACCACCACACCAGACATGCCCTGTCCCGTTAAATAACTTTTGGTATCGGCCGTATAAGCTTCGTCCTGACAGACAAAAATCAAACTGCTGTTTGTGCTGTTAATAAAAAAATCCTCGTCTCTGCCATTCTTAGCAAAGATCATTTTCAAATTAGGATTACCGTTGGCCGTAAGTGCCTCTAAACTGAACAGATTAGAAATATCTATATTTTCCAGAGCGGTATTTGTAAAATTCAAAATTTTAAGAGCAGGGCTGTCTGAAAAATCAACAGCGGCAATAGGTACCTGAATACAAAACAAACTGGTGAGGCCGCTGCAGCCGGTTAAATTTAAAGAACTAAGATTGCTGTAACTACAATCGAGCGTTTTCAAATTAGCCAGTCCCGATACATTTAAAGAAGTCAATGGTGCTTTATTGGCAGCACTTCCGGCAATCGAAAGTGTTTCGAGAGCTGTACAGCCCTGAACATTTATAGTGTTAAGCACTTCACTAAAATTATTGATAGAGGTCAGCGTACTGCAATTTGAAAAATCGGCTGTTACCAAAGGAACGTTCGGAATATAAAGGTTTTTCAGTGCCGTACAGCCAGACAGGTTTAAACTGGATGCCGGATTATTATTAAAATCCAGAATTTCCAAAGCCGCTGCTCCTGAAAAATTCAAAGACGAAACCTGATTATTGCTTAAATAAACATTCGTTAAATTTGCCGTCCCGCCCAGACTGAAATCAGAAATAACATTCGATACAGCTCTAATCTGTACTAAAACTGATGATGCACTCAAATCCAGTACCGAAAGCTGGTTGTTGGAGCAATCGATCGTCAAAAGTGATGAGCATCCGCTAAGGTTTAAATTGGTCAGAACATTATTCTTAACGTTTACGATCTGCACCGCACTACAACCAGATAAATTAAGGGTTGTAAGTGTATTGTCCGGCATCTGAAGACCATCTAAAGCCGTACAATTCTGGAAATCGGCTGTTTCCAGTTCATGATTAGCCAAAAATGTCGCCTGCGAAAAATTAAGCAGTGTACAGCCCGAAGCGTTTACATGTTTTAAAGTCGGATTATCGGTAACCGAAAAGGTCGTCAGCTTTGTTAATCCGGATACTTTCAAATCAGTCAGTTTATTGTCAACCACATTAAAAAATTCCACATTCGGGCAGCCGGTTAAATCCAGTGCCGTTAAAACATTGTCTTCTAAATACAATTGTTTTAAAGCCGGAAGACCGCTCACATTTATGGTTTCAAAAGCAGGGTTCCGCTGCGCCAGAATATTGGCCAGATTAGCACAATTAGAAATGGTAAGGGTAGTCATTACGTCATTTTCCATAAACGAAACCCCGGTTAATCCCGTCATTCCCGAAACTGTTGCGGTTGTCAAAACGGGGCTTTTTACATAAATCGTTTTGAGATTAGGCATGCCGCTCAAATTGATCGAAGTCGTGCTGATGCCGTTAAAACCTAATTCGGTTACATTGGTAAAACCTTCAATCCCTTCGATACTGGTTACAGCATAAGCATTAGTACCTTCTATCCAGAGTTTATCAATCAGGGCTGCTTCAGAAACCTGAATCTGGTTGTCAAAATTGGTATCGATTCTTGTAACAGCAACACCGCCTGAGTAAGCTGTAAAATTAGCCGATCCGCCGTTTACCAGCATTGCCTTGAATGTTTGATCGGTAAAAGTCAGCACCTGCCCCTTCATTCCCACAGCAGCGAGTAATAAAAGTATAAGTAGTTTTCTTTTCATATTGTAATGATGTTTTTGGTTATTGGGGAGAATAGTTAAAGCGCATTAATTAATTCCTGCAGTTTTTCTTTTTTACTCTGTGCTATCGGAATATTAGAATTATCAGCCATAATCACATATCCGCCGTCTGTTTTTATATACGATTTGAGATAGGACAGATTAATTAAATGGGACTGATGAATACGTTCAAAACCATGTTCTGAAAGCAGTTCTTCATATTCCTTAAGCGTTTTTGAAATCAATACAGGTTTATGATTTTTGATAAAGAATTGTGTGTAATTAATTTTTGCTTCACAGCGAATGATATCCGCTACTTCAAATAAATGAATGCCATCGCTGGTAGAAAGTGCGATACGTTTAAAATTATCGACTTTTTTCCGGATGTTTTCCAGCAGTAAATCAATGTTTTCAAAAGAATTGTTTTTACCAACAGCTTCCTTAATTTTGGCCATGGTCTGCTGCAGTTCTTCCGGATCAACAGGTTTCAGGATATAATCCAAAGCACTGAATTTAAATGCCTTTAATGCGTATTGCTCGTGCGCCGTGATAAATACGATATGAACATTTAGTTTTCCGTTTACTTTGTTTAATTTTTCCAGAATATCAAAACCGGTTCCGTCAGTTAAATGAATATCCAGAAAAACGACCTGGGGTTTTGTTTTTTCAATCACGGCAATTCCGGTTTTTACACTTTCGGCTTCGCCCACAATTAAAATATCATTTGTATAGCGGTTTAAAAGCGCTTTTAAACCGGTTCGCAAATGCTGGTCATCCTCTATTAATACGGCTGTTATCATCTATTTAAAATTTAAGGTATGTACTGAACAGGCAGCTGCAACACTACTTTTGTTCCTGTTTTTTTATGATCTGATTGTAATTCCGTAATTTCAATCTGTGCGGGTTTAGAAGTCATGGATTCCATTATTTCCAGACGTTTTTTGGTAATTCCCAAAGCCATCGACTGATGTGCTGTGACTGAATTCTCCTTTAAATGTTTCGATTCGGTCAAACCGATTCCGTCATCTGTAATGGTGCAAATCAGTTTTTCATTTTCAACATCAAAATCGACTTCAATTTTACCGCTGCCTTCTTTTGGTACGATTCCGTGAAGAATCGCATTTTCAACAAAAGGCTGAATCAGTAAAGGCGGCAGTCCCATATTAAATTCCACTCTTTCGCTCGATCGTATTTCAAATTCAAATTTGTCATGAAAACGCAGTTTCTCCAGTTCCAGATAATTCTGCAGGCTTTCTATTTCTTTATCAATCGGAATCAGGGAGCCTTTGGAATATTCCAGCGTCAGCCGCATTAATTTTGAAAATTTAGACAGGTATTTCAGGGCTGAATCTGTACCATTTTGAACAATAAAACTGGATATCGAACTCAGGCAGTTAAATACAAAATGCGGGTTCATCTGTAAATGCAGGGCTTTCTGTTCGTACTCTGCCACTTCTTTTTTGAGTGTAAGCTGGCGTTTTACCTGCATTCTGTTGTAAATTACCAGAATTAAAGCAATCAAAAGCACCGCTCCTAAGATTGAAAAAATAATAAACTGAATCTGTCTTTTGTTTTTTTCAGAAAGCAAAGCTTCTTTCTGCTTGTATTCATAATTCACTTCGGCAAGGGCAAATTTCCGGCTTGTTTCTTCATTCAGTATACTGTCACGTGCCGCTATGTAATTTTTGTAATGCTGTAATGCCGCTTTAGAATCCCCCAAAGACTCATACAGTTCGCTTACTATTTTTTCGGAGTGAAAAGTCTGGTCCGGCACTTCTATTTCTTTGGCATAAGCCAGTGATTTTTCGGCAAAAGGCAGTGCCTCCTTATACTGCTGTTGTTTTTGAAGCAGACCGGCAATGTTGTAAAGTGCCAGAGAAGCGCCAAATTTATTCTGCAGCTCATCATATAAATTCAGCGATTTTATATAATATTCTTTTGCGAGCGTTTCATTATGCTGCTTTTTATAATAATCTCCCAGATAGTTGCACAAAAGGGCAAAACCCCGTTTATTGTTATTGTTTTCAAAAAGCTTCTTTGCTTTTTCATAATACGAAAATGCATTTTGATACTGGCCTGTTTCAAAATAAATTACCCCTATATTGGTATAAGTCACAGCTGCATTTTCTTCTCCCAAAGCCAGCTGGATTTTAGAAGCCCGTTTAAGATAGTCTAATGCCTTGGGATAATTTTGCTGCGATTTGTAGATAATACCAATATTATTGAGTGTTTTTGAAACATTCTTCTGCTCCTCAATTTCCTGATACAATCGGAGCGCTTCCTCATAATTTTTTAAAGCCAGCGTATGATTGCTCTGTTCCGAATAAACCACACCCGAACTCGCATATGTACGGGCAAGGCCGCTTTTGATTTTTTTATTAGAATCTTCCGGAAGTATCTTTTTAAATCCCTGCCGGGCTTTTTCAAAATACCGAAGGGCATCAGGATATTTTCCCAGAATAATCGAAGCATTTCCTTTGTTGACATACGCAGAAGCAAGTCCAAATGTGTAATCCGTTTTTAAACTAAGTACCTCCGCGTTTTGAGCATAGAAAAAAGTAGAATCCGGATTGGTCTCTTTATACAAATCGGCAATTTTATTGTACTGACTGATCTTTGAGGTATCCATTTGAATATGGCTCAGTACTCTTTTTAAGCTGTCGATCTGCTGGCTCTGCGCATAGATCATACTGCTTAAAATAAGAAAGAAAAAGAAAATCAGGAAACGTAATTTGGGGCTCACTATTTTTTATTTTACTTGTTCTGAGACAAATGTATAATATGTTTTCTAGTATTAGAATATGATTTATTATTTATCCGTTTCGGATTATTATTTGATTCTTTTGGGTTATTTGCAAAGCCGCTGACTCTGCCAGTCCTTACAGCATATACGCTTATTCTATTTTTACGGCTGTTTCCCTTTACCCTTTTTAAACTTCTTCAATCTGTTTACAGACCAACTTACTTTTTTTGTACCTTCATACACTAAATTCAGCAGAATTTTCCTAATCTCTTTTAACGTTAATTGTTATGGGAAGAATACATTTATTCGAATTTGAAGATCAAAAATGGTTTCCCGTTTTTTTAAGAAACTATATCACTGACTTTTTACAGTTTCTTTCGAACAAAAGCGGAATGTACAAACCAGTTGTCCCTTTAATCACTTCTATTTTGAAGGAGAACCAATCCAATACCATTATTGATCTGGCTTCAGGAGGTGGAGGCGGACTGATCTGGCTAAACGCTGAACTACAAAAAGAAATCCCGGATCTAAAAATTATCCTGACTGATTATTACCCTAATATTCCGGCTTTTGAGTACACCAAAAAACAGGCTGATAATTTTGAATATATACCTAAATCTATAGATGCCCGAAACGTTCCGCCTGAACTCAAAGGTCTTCGGACACAGTTTCTTTCCTTACATCATTTTCGCCCTGCCGATGCTGCCCGGATTCTGCAAAATGCAATCGATTCAAAATCAGCGATCGCTATTTTTGAAGTTCAGGAAAGAAGTTTCCCCAGCATACTGGCTATGATTTTTTCTCCGCTCAGTGTTTTACTCACCACTCCTTTTATACGTCCTTTTAAAATTGGACGTATCCTTTTTACTTATTTTATTCCGATTGTTCCCCTGTTTGTTTTGTGGGACGGAATCGTTTCGTCTTTAAGGACGTACTCTGTAGCAGAAATGGAGAACCTTGTCAAAAATCTTCAAAACAACGAAACCTACAACTGGCAGATCAACCGCGTAAAATCAGGCCCGGGCGTAGTGCTGTATCTGATTGGCACTGAAAAATAAATAGTCCGCATTAAAACAGAATATTTAATCACGTTTTTTTTACAAAAAAGTATCGTCCGAAAAGGAAAACTTCGCTAAATTCGTTCGAAATAATGAATCACTAATCCCAAATTAGTTTTATGAAAAACCTACTATTAGCATCATTTCTCATGATCGCCTGCTCTTCATGGGCACAATCTGCAACCGGCTACTTTGACAGAGCCATGAAAAAGGCCGAAGCCGGTAATACCAAAGGTGCCCTTGCCGATTATAATCTGGCAATTAAAATGAGTCCTAAGTTTGTTGAAGCTTATCAAAACCGCGGTGTTGCCAAATACAAACTGAATGACTTAAAAGGGGCTTTCGCCGATTTTAGTAAAGCCATTGAACTGGACAGCATGAATGCCGATGCCTTTACCGGACGCGCCAATGTTAATTTCAAATTATCAAAATTCGATGAGGCCATCGAAGACTGTACTTCTTCATTAGGTTTAAACCCAAAAGATTATATTGCTTATAATTTAAGAGGACTGGCTTATAATCAGATTGGAGACAAAACCAACTCCTGTAAAGATTTCTCCAAAGCAATCGAACTGGGAAGTCAGAGTGCCATTAAAAACAGAAGCACTTTTTGTAAATAATAAATCAAAATCGTTTTAACAGGAAACAATCTGCAAAACAATCCGTTTGCAGATTGTTTTTTATAGTTTTTTCGTAAAAAAAGAATCCTGGTATTTTAATCATGCAGTTATTGTTACATTTGTTACAAAACTAACCTAACCATGATAAAACACTATTTTTCAAAAACTTACATTACCAAAATCGCTTTTATCTTAGTGATTTTTCTTTTTTCTTCAAAAGTAAAATCACAGACTTTTACAGATAGTAACCTTCCAATTGTTATTATTAATACCGACATTGATCCTGTTACCCAGCAGCCGGCTGAAATTCCGGACGATCCAAAAGTACTGGCCACAATGAAAATTATTAAAAGACCGGACGGAAGCAGAAACTACCTTACAGATCGTGATACCGAAGCCTATCTGAATTATAACGGCCGTATTGGCATCGAAATCAGAGGGTCAACCTCGCAGTCCCTTCCTAAAAAACCGTATGGTCTTACCACTTTAAAAGCCAACAATACCAGTAATAATAATGTGAGCCTGCTGGGAATGCCCACTGAAAACGACTGGATTTTAAATTCGCTGGCTTTTGATCCTTCCTGCATCCGGGATTATATTTCCTACAATGTATCGCGTCAGATTGGCGATTATGCCTCAAGAACCGTTTACTGCGAAGTAGTGATTAACGACGTTTATCAGGGATTATACATTTTACAGGAAAAAATCAAATCGAATGTTAACCGGGTGAATGTTGTTAAAATGGGGGATACGGATAATACACTACCCAATGTCAGCGGCGGCTACATTACAAAAGCCGATAAAACTACCGGAGGGGATCCTGTTGCCTGGACGATGCCTTCTTATGCCGGCATGGTCGAGTTTATTCATGAACTGCCAAAACCGGAAAACGTTACCACACAACAAAATGATTATATCAAAAGTCAGTTCCAAAACCTGGCGGTTAAAGCCAGTACACAAAATAGCGATCTGGCTTCCGGTTATTCCACGGTTATAGATGTACCTTCCTTTGTAGATTATATGATTCTGGCAGAACTTGCCTCAAATGTCGACAGTTATCAATTCAGTACTTTTTTTCATAAAGATAAAGAAGGAAAACTGCGTGCCGGTCCTATATGGGATTTTAACCTGACCTACGGAAATGATTTGTTCATGTGGGGACTCGACAGAAGCAAATATGATATCTGGCAGTTTGCTAATGGCGACAACGAAGGTGCAAAATTCTGGCGTGATCTTTTTTCAGAACCGGTTTTTAAATGTTATATTTCTAAACGCTGGAACGAACTTACACAAACGGGACAGCCTATGAATTACAACAGCCTTACTCAGTTTATCGACGAAACAACAGCTTACATCAACGAAGCCAGAATAAGAGAAAACGAAAAATGGGGAACTATCCCTAATTATGCACTTGAAATTGCCAATCTAAAGACTTTTTTGCTCAACAGAATCAACTGGATAACTTCGCAGTTAGGAAATTTCAGCAGCTGCAGCAACATCGAACTTCCTTCGCTGGTGATTACAAAAATTAATTACAATCCGGGCGTTTCTGCCACATTTCCTGTTAGCAATGACCTCGAATTTATTGAAATAAAAAATACCGGAAATACTGCCGTTAACCTAACCGGAGTTTATCTAAAAGAACTGGGGCTTTCCTATCAGTTCCCGGCAAATGCCACAATTGCGTCCAATCAGGGAATTTATATTGTAAGTAATAAAACCGCTTTTGAATCTAAATACGGTCTAACCGCCTACGGGCAGTTTTCCCGCAATCTGCTGAATACCTCACAAAAACTGGTTCTCGCAGATGGGTTTGGCAACACAATTGATTCTGTTGAATACACCAATACCGCTCCGTGGCCCAATGCCGATGGCAATGGCAGTTACCTGCAGTTAACCAGTACAGATCTTGACAATGCTTTGGCATCAAGCTGGACGGCTGCTTCAGATGCCCATTTATCCGTATCCGGGAATACTGAACTCCAAAATCTGGTATTGTATCCTAATCCTGTAACCACAACCCTGACTATTCAGTCCGGACAGCCTGTTTTAAATTACAAAATATATGATGCTTCAGGTCATTTACTATACGAATCCAGCCCTAATTCAACTCTTATAAAAAAAGACCTCAGCCTTTATCCAAAAGGAATTTATTTTATCTCTCTTTCTAATGAAAAAGGAAACAGCAGTCAAAAAATTATCAAACAATAAGACACCTCAAAAGAGCATCTTTTGTTAAATACATTATGAAGCTGAAATAAAGAATTTATTATTTAGAGTCAGTCTGTCTCTTAATAAATAAATCAGTAACCTACTACAAACTCCCCTAAAACCATCATTTTTACTAAGTTTTAGGGGATTTTTAAGATTTTATTTTATTTTTGTTTACTTAATCGTATAAAATGGTAAACAATATAAAAACTGTTTTCAGTATAAAAGATCTTGAAAATTTATCTGGCATTAAA
Organism: Flavobacterium sp. FG19; assembly: GCF_057809475.1. Taxonomy (NCBI): domain Bacteria; kingdom Pseudomonadati; phylum Bacteroidota; class Flavobacteriia; order Flavobacteriales; family Flavobacteriaceae; genus Flavobacterium; species Flavobacterium sp. FG19. The sequence goes on from NZ_JBMDKA010000003.1 coordinate 15,931, forward strand.
GCACACACGATTCGTATCTGGGAAAAAAGATATAACATTCTGGAACCTATGCGTACTGATACCAATATCAGGCTTTATAACCTGCAAAACTTACAGAAACTTTTAAACATTACTTTACTACATGAATATGGTTATAAGATTTCTAAAATAGCAACCTATCCGGACGAAAAAATTCCGCAGCTGGTTCGTGAAATTATATCCAAGAAAAACTCCCAGAACTACGCCATCACCTCTTTTAAAATGGCGATGATGAATTTTGACCAGGAATTGTTTTTCAATACCTTCGACTGGCTGATCTCTGAAAAAACATTCAAAGAAGTTTTTAAAGAGCATTTTTTACCGTTGTTAAAAGAATTAGGTTTACTCTGGCAGTCTGAAACCATAACTCCGGCAAATGAACATTTCATGAGCCATTTGATCAAACAAAAAATCTTAATTTATACCGAAAGCCTTCAAATCCAGAAACCAACCAAAACAGACCGGATTTTTGTACTTTCTCTGCCATTAAATGAAATTCATCAGATTGGCCTTCTCTACCTGCAGTATGAAATTTTGTCCAAAGGATATAAAACCATTTATCTGGGAGAAAGCATGCCTATAGAAAACCTGCAGGATTTAACCAAACATTTTGAAAACATCACGTTTATATCGTTTATGACCATACAGCCGGACCGCAGTGTTATTAACCAGTATGTAAAATCTATGGGACAAAAACTGCTTCAGAAAAACAACGAAGTATGGCTTATGGGGAAAATGGTAGAACATATAGACCGAAAAGTTTTACCTGAAAGAATCCGCATTTTCGATTCGATGGAAGAAACAATGGAAACCATTTAATTATTTTGTTTAAAGTTTTTGTATATTTGTTAAACAAATGACAAAAACTATCATCATAATAGGATCAGGCTTTTCTTCGTTAGCCGCCTCTTGTTACCTGGCAAAACAAGGGCACGAGGTAATTATTTATGAAAAAAATCCAACCATTGGAGGCCGCGCCCGGCAATTCAAAAAAAACGGCTTTACCTTCGACATGGGACCAAGCTGGTACTGGATGCCCGATGTTTTCGAACGCTTTTTTCAGGATTTCGATAAAAAACCTTCTGATTACTATCAACTGGTAAAACTCAATCCTGCTTACAGGGTTTATTTTGGCATCAATGATTTTATCAGCATTTTCGACAATCTTGCAGCGATCAAATCTACTTTTGAAGAAATTGAAAAAGGAAGCAGTCAAAAGCTCGAAACCTTTATCAATAAAGCCAAAAGCAATTACGATATTGCGATAAAAGATCTGGTTTACCGCCCCGGAGTTTCGCCGCTGGAACTGGTTACAAAAGAAACGGCTCTAAAACTTAATCAGTTTTTAGGAAATGTGAGTGCCGATATTCGTAAGAAATTCAAAAACAAAAAACTAATTCAGATTCTGGAATTTCCGGTTTTATTTCTCGGAGCAAAACCCACCAAAACACCTTCGTTTTACAATTTTATGAATTATGCCGATTTTGGTCTTGGAACCTGGCATCCTAAAACGGGAATGTTTGATGTTATTCGCGGAATCGAAAAATTAGCTTTAGAACTTGGTGTGACCATCAAAACCAATTCCCCAATCGAAAAAATACCCGTTGAAAACAAAACCGCCGCTGGTATTGTAATTAACGGTGAGACTATAAAAGCGGATATTATTTTAAGCGGAGCCGATTATCAGCATACCGAAACTTTATTAGAAAAAGAACACCGTGTTTATTCTGATGCTTATTGGGAAAGCCGGATTTTTGCTCCTTCTTCACTTCTGTTTTTTATTGGTTTCAATAAAAAAATAGAGAACATTTCGCATCACGCCTTATTTTTCGATACCGATTTTGATCAGCATGCTATTGATATTTATGATCATCCCAAATGGCCGGAAGAACCGTTGTTTTATGCCAACTTTCCTTCTAAAACAGATGTAAGCGCTGCTCCGGAAGGAATGGAAACCGGATTTTTCCTAATTCCGCTTGCACCCGGAATTGAAGATAATGAGAAACTGCGTGAAGAATATTTCGAAAAGATAATTACCCGTTTTGAAAAGCTTACCCAGCAGGAAATCAGAAATAACATTATCTTTAAGGAATCCTTCTGCAAAAATGATTTTGTAAAAGATTACAATGCTTACAAAGGAAATGCCTACGGTATGGCCAATACCTTATTGCAAACAGCTTTTCTGCGACCGAAACTAAAAAGCAAAAAAGTTCGTAATTTATATTTTACGGGGCAGTTAACCGTTCCCGGTCCGGGTGTTCCACCTGCTTTAATTTCAGGAAAACTAGCCGCTGAATTAATTCAAAAATCTTTAAGATCTTAAAAAATGAAATCACTATTCGACGCCGTATCTTTCAAATGCAGTAAGCTGGTTACCCAAAACTACAGCTCGTCTTTTTCGATTGCCGTAAAAATGCTGTCACCAGATATTCGTGATGCCATTTACAGCATTTACGGATTTGTCCGTTTTGCTGATGAAATTGTAGATTCATTTCATAACTATGAAAAGGAATATCTGATCGACGATTTTGAAAAAGAATATTACAAAGCAATGGAACTGGGCATCAGCCTGAATCCTATTTTAAATTCCTTTCAGCATACGGTAAAAGAATATAATATCACCGACGATTTGGTTCAGGCATTCTTAAAAAGTATGAAACTCGATCTGATTAAATCAACATACAGCACCCAAACCGAATATGCCGACTATATTTACGGTTCGGCCGATGTTGTGGGCTTAATGTGCCTCAAAGTTTTCGTCGCCGGAAAAGAACACAAGTACGAGCAGTTAAAAGACGAAGCGATGCGTTTAGGATCGGCTTTTCAAAAAGTCAATTTTTTACGGGATTTAAAAGATGACAGCACCATTTTAAACCGGGCCTATTTTCCGGGAATCAACCTCAGCAATTTCAATGAAGATTCGAAAGAGCAGATCATCAAAGAAATTGAAGAAGATTTCAGAATTGCTTATCAGGGAATTGTAAAATTACCAATCGAAGCCAAATTTGGAGTTTATACCGCTTATGTTTATTATAAAAAACTGCTCAAAAAGCTAAAAAACACACCGTCTCATGAAATTGGAAATTCCAGAATTCGCGTTTCTAATTATACCAAAGCGGGGCTTTTAGCGCAGTCTTTTGTGACTTATAAGCTGAAGCTGGTTTAACAATTCATTCGTTTTGTTATTCCAATCCAGCCAACAGTTTCACCGCGATACAGCCAACAGTTTGTCATTTCGACGAAGGAGAAATCTCCGTAAGCAGCTCGACAAAGATTGGATTCTCGTTGCGGAGTTTCTCGCGGAGATTTCTCCTTCGTCGAAATGACAAAAAATGAGAGAATCAATAATAAAACTGATAAATAAAAAATCTTTTAGAGTTAATCTTTTATTATCTAAAACAAAACTCAAAAGAAATAAAATCATAATTTTAATTTACAACATTTATAAAATGATTTCTTTTTTAATCTTTATAGGCGTTTTTCTGTTTATGGAATGTGTTACCTGGCTTACTCACAAATATGTAATGCACGGTTTTATGTGGTATTTTCATGCTGACCATCATCAGCCGAGATACGAACATACTTTTGAACGCAACGATATTTTCTTTGTCATTTTTGCCATTCCAAGTATTCTCTTGTTTTATTTTGGAGTAGAGGGCGGATTCAATTATTTGTTTTTTATTGCCTGCGGTGTTACCCTTTACGGAGCCTGCTATTTTTTAATTCATGATGTTCTGATCCATCAGCGTTTTAAATGGTTTAAAAACACCAAAAACAAATACCTCATCGGACTCAGAAAAGCGCATAAAATACACCATAAACACCTTGGAAAAGAAAAAGGAGAATGTTTCGGAATGTTGTTTGTACCCTTTAAGTATTATAAAATGTAAAATATTTTGGGCGTTCTCCGCCGCGGCGGATCGGGCTTTCCGTTCCCGCTTTTTTATGTCTGGCAGAAAAAGCCAGCCACAAAAAGAGCTCCACTGCAATCCCTAACGCTCACGTGTTTTTAAGAAGCATTTGTAACAATTGAAAGTAATAAGATGAAATTATACAAAATAGCAACCGTTCAATATGTAAATGCCAGCGTTGAAGACTGCTGGGATTTTTTTTCCAGTCCCAAAAACCTGCAGACAATCACGCTTGACAATATGAATTTCACCATTAAGGATTTTGACGACAGGCGAATGTATCACGGACAAATCATAACTTATACTTTGAGACCGCTTTTAGGAATCAAAATTTCCTGGGTTACTGAAATCACTGCCTGTAAGGAAAATGAATACTTTGTAGACATTCAGCGTTTTGGTCCTTACAAATTATGGCATCACAAACACTTTTTTGAACGAACTCCGGACGGCAGAACCAAAATGACAGATATTGTTCATTATGCGCTTCCTTTGGGAATTCTTGGACGTTTAATGAATAAAATAATCGTTCGAAATAAACTGAAGCGTATTTTTGATTTCAGATACAACAAAATCGAAGAATTATTCAATTCCAAATCACAGCCCAAGATTATTCAAATTAATACGGAACAAAAAAGCATATAAATTTAAACACATAGAAACATAGTTTTCATTGCGCATAAAAAGGCGTTTCACTTGTATAAAAACATCCCGATAGCTATCGGGACTATGTGTTAGAAACTAGTTTCTTTCCATATTCTTTTACAAGAAAAAAATAAAATCTATGTTTCTATGTGTTTAAAAAACAGATTAAAAAATCATTTAAAATCCTTTAATCTGTGGCAAAACATTAAACCACACAATGACAAAACAAAAAGTTTCCTTTTTCTGGTTTAGGCGTGATTTACGTTTAGAAGACAATACCGGATTATTCCACGCTTTACAATCCGATTTTCCGGTAATTCCTTTATTTATTTTTGATGATGATATTCTGGAACATCTTCCAAAAAATGACGCCAGAGTTAGTTTTATTTACGATTCACTTCAAAAAATAAATACCGAATTAAACACTTTCGGATCATCTCTTTTAATCAAAAAAGGAAAAACGACAGCGGTCTGGAAATCGCTTTTGGAAGAATTCGATATTCAAAATGTATTCTTCAATAAAGATTACGAACCGTTTGCTATCAAACGTGACACTGCCATTTCTTCCCTTTTAAAAGAAAACAAAATCGAAGTTTTCTGTTTTAAAGATCATGTTATTTTCGAAGAAAAAGAAATCACAAAAGCCGACGGGCTTCCGTACACCGTGTATACGCCATATAAAAATAAATGGCTTGAAAAGTATCTTTTTTCAGGTTCAGCTCCGGAATATGATTCGGGGTCGCTGGTTTCAAGCTTTGCAAAAAATCAATTTAAATTTCCTGATTTAGCCGAAATTGGTTTTGAAAGAAGTGCTATAAAAGTCCTTCCTCACAACTTAACCCAAATTGCCCATTATAAAGAAACTCGCGATTTTCCTGCTTTAGACAGCACATCTTATCTTTCGCCGCATTTACGTTTTGGAACTGTGAGTATTCGCAAACTGGTAAACTGGGCCAACCGAAAAAACCAGACTTTTTTAAGTGAACTCATCTGGAGAGAATTTTTTATTCAGATTCTGTTTAGTTTCCCAAATTGTGTCAATCATAATTTCAAATCGGCTTACGACGGCATTCAATGGCGTAATAATGAAGAAGATTTTAAACGCTGGTGCGAAGGAAATACTGGTTATCCAATGGTTGATGCGGGAATGCGCCAGCTTAACGAAACCGGTTATATGCACAATCGTGTTCGTATGGTTGTCGCAAGCTTTCTCTGCAAACATTTATTAATTAACTGGCAGTGGGGTGAAGCTTATTTTGCCGAAAAACTTCTGGATTTTGAATTGGCTTCCAACGTAGGCAACTGGCAATGGGCAGCAGGAACAGGCTGCGACGCTGCACCGTATTTCAGGGTTTTTAACCCTGACATCCAGCAAAAGAAATTCGACGAAAAAGGCGAATACATCCGCAAATGGATTCCGGAATTTGATTTTGGTTACGCAGAACCAATGGTTGATCACGCTTTTGCAAGAGATCGCGCGATTGCGACTTATAAAGCGGGGATAATTAAGTAAAATTCCAATTTTTTTTAAATTCCAAATTCCAATTATTACCAAAATATTTAAGTAAAATTCCAATTCTTTAAATTCCAAATTCCAATTATACGCAATCTTGCCATCCTGACGGAGGAAGTATCACACAAGAAATTCCGTGCAGTATGTCGTTAATCTTTGTAGAGCTACGTGTGTGATCTTTCCTTCGTCGAGATGACAAACTGGATGAAAAAAAAACTTTGTCAAAGTTTTGAACTTTGACAAAGGTCTACATTATAAGATTGGAATTTGGAATTTCCCAACTTAGTATTTCAAATAATTCTCCACCACAATTTTCGCTTTCAGATCGAACATTAAATTATAAAGTCCGAAGAAAGTGCGGTTCATGTAGATAAAGTGTTTAGAGCCGCGATTTCCGTTCATTTTTTTTAGATTGGTGTCTTCAGAGAAACGTTTTCCTAATTCGGCGATAGCGTTAAAGAAAGTTTCATCGGCGAAATCGAAAGTTTCATTTTGAAAAGGCTTCGTAAAAAGAGACAGCAATTCATGAAACATTTCGGTAAAATACTCCACTTCCGCAGGCGTATCGTCCGGGCGAAGGATTTCTAATTCGAATAATTTTTTATTAAACAACGCTTCATCGGTAATCACATTTTTGTTGATTAACTCAAAATACGGCGTATAAAAATCTTCCGGAATCTGCTTCATACAGCCAAAATCCAATGCTATCAATTGATTCTGATCGTCAACCAAAAAATTTCCGGGATGCGGATCGGCGTGTACTTTTCGCAGCACATGAATTTGGTACATATAAAAATCCCAAAGTGCCTGCCCTATTGTATCACCAATTTCCTGATTGGTATTTTGAGCCGTGAATTCAGAAAGATGAATTCCCGTCATCCAGTCCATTGTGATGATTTTCTCTGACGAAAACTCCGGATAATAATTCGGAAAAGTAATGTTTTCAATTTTACTGCAGGCATCCACTACTTCCTGACTTTGTTTTAATTCAAGAAGATAATTCGTTTCTTCAATCAGTTTATCTTCAACTTCCTTAAAGTATTTATCAGAATCTTTTCCCTGCAGATTAAACATTCTAATGGCAATGGGTTTCACCAAAGCTAAATCCGAAGAAATACTATTGGCAACTCCCGGATATTGAATTTTAACCGCCAGTTTTTTATCATCTTTCTTAGCCAGATGCACCTGACCAATACTCGCAGCATTTACTGAATTAGGGTTGAATTCATCAAAAATTTCGTAAGGCGTTTTGCCAAAATTACTTTTAAAGGTTTTTAAAACTAAAGGTGCCGAAAGCGGCGGAACGGAAAACTGCGATAAGGAGAATTTCTCCACATAAGCCTGAGGCAGGAAATTCTTGTCCATGCTTAACATCTGAGCTACTTTAAGCGCACTTCCTTTTAAGCTTTTTAGTCCGTCGTAAATATCTTCGGCATTGTTTTCGTTTAGTTTATCGCGGGTCAAATCCGGGTTTACTACTTTTTCAGCATAATGCTTAATATAATTGACTCCGATTTTCGCTCCGGTCTGAACCAGTTTTCCGGCTCTTTCTATTTTTGAGGTTGGAATATAATCGATTGTTTTCATTATCTGCTGTGTATTTTTTCTTTAAACAGAAATTTTCCAAAATCTATTAAATGGTTCATTGGCGCTACATTCATTAGTTCAAATGAGGCATTAACTGACTTTTCGATAAAAATATCGGTCTTTTCAAATGCAGCCGATTCGTCTTCCATCCAGAATTTAATTGTCAGCATTAATTGCAGCCAGGCTGATTCCTGAATGGTCTTTTCCTGAAACTTTTGAAATTTTTCCTGTTCCAGTCTGTAATCATCAGTCAGGATTTCTGAAACATAATTTTTAAAGCTTTCGCGAAGTGTCGTGAGCTGTACTAAATTTTTAAGCGGATTTCGATCTATTTTAAGCGTCTGCAGCACATAACTTCTGTTAGCTGTCAGAATTTCGAAGAACGTAAAATAGAAACTCAGCATTTTGTTTTTCATATCATACTGCTGATATTCTTCGTTCTTGTGAAGTAAACTGACTGTATTCTCAAAAAACAGTCGGAATATTTCTTTTTCTAAACCTTCTAATGTCCCAAAAAAGGAATAAAACTCAGCTTCTGTAAAATCATTTTCTTTAGTGAAATGATACACTGATTTGGGTTTCTGGCCATTTTCTAAAACGTGATCCATGTATAGTGAAACGATATCATCTTTGGTAATTGTCTTTTTTTTAGTCGCCATTTTATTAAAATTTAGAATTTGCCATAAAGGTAAACATTGTTTAAGTACCTTTACTAATCCTTAAACAATACAGACTGTTAAATATATTATAAACTATTATGGCTCAAAATGTTCTACTAACAGGCGGAAGCGGCTTCATAGGAAGTTACTTAACCCCTATTTTAACTGGGGCCGGCTATACAGTATCTGTTTTAAGCCGTGGTCAGAAAGAAAATACAGAAACGGTAACCTATTACCGATGGGATCCTGATAAAAATTATATTGACGAAAGTGCTGTTCTTAATGCTGATTTTATTATTCACCTGGCAGGCGAAGGAATAGTAGAAAAACGATGGACTTCTAAAAGAAAAAAAGCCATACTGGACAGCCGGGTAAAACCTGTTGAATTAATTTTTTCTGTATTGAAAAAAAACAACAAAAAACTAAATGCTTTTATATCGGCCTCGGGAATAGGGTATTATGGTGCTGTAACCAGTCATAAAATATGCACAGAAGAAACTCCTCCGGCAGACGACTTTTTGGGCACAACCTGTGTACAATGGGAAAATGCGGCTGATACGATTGAAGCACTGGGAATCAGAACCGTTAAAATCAGAACCGGAATTGTTTTAGGAAGAAATCAAGGATTCATGAAAAAAGTAAGCCCTAATTTTAAATCGGGCTTTGGTGCTGTTTTAGGAAGCGGAAAACAATATTTACCCTGGATCCACATTGAAGATTTATGCCAGATTTACTGCAAATCTGTATCAGACAGCCAAATGTATGGTCCGTACAATGCCTCAGTAACAGATAATACTACCAATTCAAGATTCTCCAGATTACTTGCCTCATTATATGGCTATACAATATGGCTGCCTAAAATTCCTTCTTTCCTTCTAAAAATTATTTTAGGAGAAATGAGTGAAGCAGTTCTAAAAGGACAAAGGGCATCATCAGAAAAGATCCAGAAAACCGGCTTTGAATTTCAGTTTACTGATTTAGAAAAAGCCCTTATCAGCTGTATTCACTAGTCCTTACTTTAAAGTTGCATACATCGTTCTCTCATTTTGTACCACTCCAAATAAGTAAGTATTGGCTGTTTTTGAAATTTTACTGGCAACTGTGCCCGGAATGGCAATATTAAAATCCGCAACCGAAATAGGATAGTTACACGAAATTTGTATGCCTTCAGAAACTCTCTTTATCAGGGCTTTCATTTCAATCATCTTTGATTTTCCGTGAAGATATAGTTTTCCTTTTACCGTATATTCTTTTTCAGAATCATCAATATCTTTCAGGTCAAATTTTTCGATCTTACCTTTAAAAACTGATTTTGGATAACGATGGCTTTCAATATAATTATCGTTAAAATGTTCCTGCATCAGATCCATTTTAAAACGAAAATCTTTGATAATTACCGTACAGATTAGTGTACTGGTGGCAGGTTCAAGAACAATGGTTCCAAGCTTATTTACCGCTTTTATTTCTTCAAAAAAAGGAACTGAAGCTTCAAAATTTACAATTGCCGTACTGGTTTTAAATTTATCCTGGGCTAATAGCGAAAATGCGGTAAAAAGTAAAATAAGTAATGTAGTTCTTTTCATAATCGTCAGCAATTAAACAATTATGTCATTCTATTTTCATTTTGAGAAGAAAAAATACTGGACTGTAAAAAATAGAACGGCAGTACTCCGTGAAATAATTCCGTAACCGAATTGGTTATTACTAAAGTTACGAAATTTCTTCACACAGAGTTTCTGAATTAATGCTAAATATTTGTGAATATTTCGGAGATAAAACACTTAATTAGTGAGTATTAAAAAGGCAGCCTGGCGCGCTTTTATCCGTGTACCGGCGTACAGATTTCCAGTAAAAATCCGTCTGTATCCCTTACATATGCCACAACCTGTCCCCATGGTTTTTTCTTAGGTTCGGCTACCAAAACGGCTCCAAAAGAAGTTGCTTTTTGCACCAAATCGCCCACATCTTCTGTTACAAAGGCTAATTCGATCGCAAAAGGCTTGTCTTCTAAACTGCTTTCCAGAAAACCATCTTCCAGATTTTGGGCTCCCAGCTTTTTAGAAGCAAACGAAAGAGTGGTTTCGCCGGTATTCAGTTCTCCGTAATCATTATCCGGACTTATAAATTTCCTTTCAAAACCAAACGCATTTTCATAAAATTCAATTGATTTCTGAACGTCATCAACGTACAAAATTGTATATCCAAACTTTACCATAGTATCTTAAATTTAAAAGTGTATAAAATAAAGATAGGAAAATTTAGCTGATTTCCAGCAGGACGTTGTATTTATCTAAGCTTGCCAGATCTTCAATAGAACTGACATTGGCAATTTTTTCGTGTTCTTCTACTTCTTTCCTCACTTCGATATGTTTAACAGCCTTTCTAAAACGACGGACTTCTTCCAGATTAGATAAAATAAGCCCGGGAACCTGAACACTTTTTCCGTCTTTATCTTTGGCAACCATTGTAAAATAGGAAGAATTACAATGTTTAATAACTCCGGTCTGGATATTTTCTGCTTCGACCCTGATACCTACGATCATGGAACTGCGTCCTACATAATTTACGGATGCTTTCATGGTCACTAATTCGCCTACTTCAATTGGTTTTAAAAAGTTTACTGTATCAACAGAAGCCGTTACGCAGTAATTACCGCTAAATTTGGATGCCGATGCAAAGGCAATCTGATCCAGCAGCTGCAAAATGTACCCTCCGTGAATTTTACCGCTGAAGTTGGTATGCGACGGAAGCATTAATTCTGAAATACTAATTTTTGATGAGGAAACGGGTTTGTAATCTGCAGTCATGTTTTTTGTTTTTGGAAATTGGGTATGTATTTAATTCAATAATTCATTTTCATTAGTATCTAAACCAGCTCTGTTGATGATATTTTCAGGAAGCGATTTTTTGGCCTTGGCTCCCATTTTCTTTAATCTTTCAACACTGGTAATGAGGTTTCCTTTACCATATACCAGTTTATTCATGGCATTTTCATATTCTGTTTTGGTGTCTTTAATTTTATTGCCTATCCGCAGTAAATCAGTTACAAAACCTTCAAATTTATCATATAATGCTCCGGCCTGCCGTGCAATTTCAAAAGCATTTTCCTGCTGTTTTTGATTCGCCCACATACTGTCGATTGTTCTTAAAGTCGCCAGTAAGGTACTTGGAGTTACAATAACAATATTCCGGTCGAAGGCTTTGGTGTATAAAGCAGGATCTTCATTTAAGGCAATAGCAAAAGCGGGTTCGATGGGAATAAAAAGCAGGACAAAATCAGGGCTTTCCATTCGGTACAAATCGTGATAGTTTTTATTCCCCAGCTGTTCTACATGTCTTTTTATAGATAAAACATGTTCTTTCAAAAATTCAGTTTTTATTATATCCGATTCTTCGTTTACCCACTTTTCATAGGCCACAAGTGAAACCTTAGAATCGACGACCATCTTTTTACCGTCGGGCAGATTGATCACTACATCGGGCATTACACGGTTTCCTTCGGCATTTATAAAACTCTGTTGTACTTCGTATTCACGGCCTTTTTCCAGTCCTGATTTTTCGAGAACACGCTCTAAAACCAATTCGCCCCAGTTACCCTGCATCTTGCTGTCTCCTTTTAGTGCTTTGGTCAGGTTCAGGGTTTCTTTGCTCATTTGGGCATTCATTTCGCTTAAACCAATAATCTGCTGTCGAAGTGCCGCATGATAATCAATACTTTCCTTATGGGTCTGATCTACTTTTTGTTCAAAAACATGAATTTTATCCTGAAGCGGCAGCAGGATATTTTTCATATTTTCGCTGTTCTGCTCAGTAAATTTTGCCGATTTTTCTTCGAGAATTTTATTGGCCAGATTTTCAAACTCTTTGGTAAACTTAGTTTGAAGTTCGTTTATTTCACTTTTCTGTTCTTTATGGCGTTCCCATAAATTTTCAAAATCAACTTCTTTTTTAGAAAGCTGAATAGCCAGACTGTCTTTTTCTGTCCTGATAATTTCCTTTTCAGAATTAGTGAGCTGGAGTTGTTTCTGAAAATGAATACGTTCATTTTCAAATTGTTCTTTCTGCTGCTGAAGCTGTGCAGAGCCAGCACGAAGTCTTTCTTCCAGTCCCACTTTTTCGGACTGAAATCTGGCCGAAAACAACAGTCTGCCAAGGTAAATACCCAGAAACAAGGCAATAACAAAAGCCAGTAAATACGGGAGGAAATCAAACATAACTAAGTTTTTATTAAGTAAAAATACGCATTAATACGTAGTTCTGTGTTTTTAAATCAAATTTTCACGAATTAGTACTGATTCTAAATTAAACAAACATTTTTCTTTCACGCCTGTTTCACAAAAAAATATTTTGGCACGCAACCATTTAAAAAAAGCAGCATCTACATGATATAACCTATTTAAAATTCTATCATGAAAAAATTAATGTTGAGCTTGTTTATAGCTTTTGGATTTAGTGCCTGTTCTCTTAGTAATGACGATCTTAATGTTGACTGCGGAAGTAATGCTGATTTAGCTTTCAGCGGTTTTCCTCTTTTATGTAATTATAGTGTAAAAACGCTGCCAAACACTCCAAGTGCCCTGATCATAACATCGCAGGAAAAAATGGATGCTTATTTTACCAAACATGCCAATACCTGTGAAGTAGCAAGCGATCCTGTAATCGATTTTTCAAAATATTACATGGTGGCGCTTTTTGCGGGAGTAAAACCTACAAGCGGTTATGCTATAAAAATCACTTCTATTGTAGAAAATAACTGTGAAATTATCGTCAGCTTTTATGAAAAAGCGCCTCTTGCCGGAGAAAATATTACACAGGCTCCAACGTATCCTACTGATTTTATTCTGATCCCGAAAACATCTAAAACGATCCTTTTCAACAGAACAAATCAAAGTCCTGATACAATGATTATTGGAGGTTTCGGAAGTACTAACAATTTCTTCCAGATCAATGATTACAATATTTTGAAATTTTTAGGGGTTATTACAGATAAATACAATTTTGAACAGTACAAATACAACGCAGTAACCAAAAACAGCGAATATACTTTATTCCTGAAACGAGTTCCAACTGAAATTACGGCGTTAAAAGGTCAGACTAAAACCTATGGTACTCCGGATTCTGAAGACCAGGGCGGTGTTTATTTTGAATGGCGTCAGGGAATCAGTGTCACTAAGATTTACATCGACAATAATGATACGGATGACCAGAGCTCTGAAGTAAAAGCTTTCAAAATGGCTATTAAAGAAAAAATCAACAGCTTAAAATAACCCGGATAAAAAAGGAACCTGTTTGCCCTGAAAAGGAGTAAAAAAAGAAACAAGTCCTTTATAATCAAAAAACTAAAAAAACAAAAACTAGTTCTTATCAGCCGCAAAAATCATTTTGTAAGCTTTTAAGAACTATTTTTGCAAAACCAAAAGTAACCCATTTTTTGAAAGACGATTTAGAAAAATATATTAAGCTGTGCATGAAAAATGACAGGGAGGGACAACTGAAAATTTATCAGTTGTTTTCTCCTGTTTTGTATGGTATCTGCTTAAAATATATGAAAAATGAAGATGACGCCAAAGATGTATTCCAGGAAGCATTTGTCATTGTTTTTCAAAAAATAAGCCAGTATAAATTTGAAGGAAGTTTTGAAGGCTGGATGAAACGCATTTTCATAAATAAACTTATCGAGACTCTGAATAAGAAGAAAAAAGAAAGTTTCTTTCTGGATGTATTTGATCCCGATACTGATTTTGTTGAAGAAGAAGAACTGGACAGCATCCCGATCGAGCAGGAAAAACTGTTAGAATACATACGGGATTTACCTGATCAGTACCGAACGGTTTTTAACCTGTATGTTTTTGAAAAGATGAAACATAAAGAAATAGCCGAACTGCTCAAAATCTCCGAAGGTACTTCAAAATCAAATTTAAACCGTGCCAAGCACATTTTGCAAAAAAAAATACTGAGTATAAAAAATTTTAAGACAGCATGAAGAAGCAAAAAATAGAAGATATTTTTTCATCAATGGAAGACTTTTCCAGTGTTCCGCCTCCTGAATTGTGGGGTCAGATTGAAGAAAAACTGGACCAGCCTAAAAAGAAGAAGAGGGCAATTCTTTGGTGGTCTGCGGCTGCATGCTTATTATTGGGCTTACTGCTCCCTTCTGTCCTTCACTTTAATTCTGATGCTGAAATAAAACCTGCATCAGGAAACAGCAATGTTGTACTTGACCAAAAAAATGAATTACCAAATTTAGACACCAATAAAAATAGATCCGATAAAGAAAATATTCTCAAAGAACAATCCGCAGGCGAAAGCAGAGTTTCATCATCAGAAAAAACGGCAAATCAATCACACGGCAGTTCGTTAAATCAAGCGGAAGAAACAGTATCGCTGTCTCCTTCCGGATCTAAAAACAAAACTAACGTCCTGCCTGTTTCTAAAGCAATAAAAGAAAACAACAATGCAGTTGTTGAAAAATCATTCCGTCCGGCCAGGGAAAACCGCTTTAATCAGGGAATTCAAAATCCGTCTCTAAATGATAAAAACGGTATTTCGAAACAAAATGCTGTGGCTGAAAAGTCTTTTATTTCGACCAGAAGCAATGCATTCAATACCGTTTCGAAAAAACCTTCACAGGATCCTGAAAAGCGAAATGCAGACAAAGTACTGGCTGAAAAAACATTTAATGCCGGAAGAGAAAACAAATTCAATAATGGATCTAACTCTGTTTTGTCAAATTCTATTTTTGAAAACAAACCCGCTTCGAAAAACACCAATCCAAATGCGATTGTGTATAATGACCTGAGCCCTTCTTTAAACGGAAAGCCCAATACTGTCAATTCAAATAAAGAAAGACAAAGTATTTTAAAAACTGAGCCGGGCAGCAATACTATTGCCGCTGTGCAAAAACAAAATGCAGTACATAATACTACCTCAGAGACTCTTTCTGCCTTAACTAAAAAAGATTCGGCTGAACTGGCTGAACTTCAAAATCTTGAAAAAGGCATTGCCGGCACAGAGGAGAAAAAGAAAAAAGAGGATAAACTGCTTTCAAAAGGAGAAAAATGGGCTTTGCAGTTATTTGCAGGTGTAGCCAATTCTGAAAATTACGGCAACAATAAAACTTTAGGAAACACCAACGATTCTAAACAGAGTAATTCCTATGGTGTAAAAACACAATATAAAATCAATAAAAAATGGGCCGTGGCTTCGGGCTTTAAAATTAACGAACTTGGGCAGAGTGTATCGAATGTTTCTTATATGAATGTGAGAAACACGGCACTTTTTGCTTCCAGCGATTATCTTGTAAAAAATTCAACTGTTCCTCAACTGGCGAGCAGCCCTAACTATGTTTTGGTTTCAAACAGTACAAAAGAAGTCATTCAGAGCAATAATATCGAAACGGGTAATTTAGACCAGAATTTACGATATATCGAAATGCCTTTGGAAGTTTCCTATTCTGTTTTCAGTAAAAATAAAACGAGCATTAATTTGAATACGGGAGGTTTTGTTGGAAAATTAATTTCAAACAGTATTGCCATCGACGGAAATTCTATTGGCGAAAATGTTAATGCCAACGATTATGTGTATGGCTCTACGCTTAGTAGTACTATACAATATCGTGTTTATAAGAAAACCAATGTTTTTGTGGAGCCTGCTGTAAATTATTATGTAAACCCGCTGAACAATCAGTCTTTTAATCAATTTCAATGGGGGCTGAATTTTGGTCTTAATGTCAATTTTTAAATAAAGAAAAGCACTTAGTCAAACGGCGGTAAAAGTTAAAAAACAACCATTAGAATATTTCTTATTTCCAGGCAGCAGCTGTAATATTTACCTGAAAATCCATATACTTTTATTATAAAAACAAAAGAGGCTGTCTCAAAATTTTGAGACAGCCCTTTTTTATGGAAGTTATCTATCGGGTATTATTTCTTAAGAACTTTTCCTTTAAAAACAACTTTATTATTTTCTGAAACGGTATAAATATAAACTCCCGGATGTAAATCGCGAACTGACATTACAGTAGTACTTAATTCCTGACTGCTTGTAATTTCAACAGGCTTTCCTAAAGCGCGTCCGTTTACATCATAAAGTCTCAATTTAAGATTTTTAGTATCGTTTGTTTTCAGGCTCAGGTTTAAGACATCAAAAGCCGGATTTGGATAAGCAGAAACATAGAATCCGTTCCGGGCTCCAAAATCAGGTGTAGACAAAACATCTGCTTTCAGTTCAAAACGGGCAATTACCGGTCCGTGATCTGAAGTTGTTGTGGTATAATTAGTAATATCGTTACGAGGATCATAAACCGCGATTGAGTTCGTAATATATTCATCGTTCAGTTCGTCTGAAATCATGATATGATCTAAAAAGCCTCCCGAACTCAAAAAGCTGTAGGCCCCTGCCTGGCTGATTCCTAAAGTAAGGGCATTATAACCATCTGTATCCGTCACAAAATTTTCATACGAAGAAGGAAGTCCTGCAATAACAGAGGCTTTTACATCATCATTATAATCCCCTAAAATAATCAAATTAGAATTAGCATAATGGGTATCTAGACTGTCTTTTAAAACTTCGGTATCGTATTTACGCATATTGTATCTTGAAACATCAGTTCCGCTGTTGGCACGGGCATGAAGGTCGATAAGATTAATTTCTTTTTTAACCCCGGCAATATCCGTTTCTATCGTAACCATATAAGGCAAACGTCCTGATGAGAAAAAACTGCTGCCGTTTCCGCCCGGATAATTGGCTAACGTTTTTGTTCCGGCACGAACCTCATCGTAGAATTCTTTAAACATAACACGGGTGTTTTTTACCGTAGTGGTTTGTGTATTATAAAGCACTACTAATTTTTGAGGAGGAAAATTAGGATCCGGTTCCTGAAAGGAATACGACCAGGAAGCAGAAATAGTTTTATCAAATGTTTTTCCGTTGATGTTAATTTTTTCAATTAAACTATCAATTGACGGATCGTCTGAGACTTCCTGAACTACATAGACATCTGCATTTAGTTTGTTCATTACTTTGGCCACATTTTCAATCTGGAGCGCATCATCTGTCGGACCAAATTCCACACCGTCAGTTCCTTTTACATCCGTACCGAAAAACTCCAGGTTATACGTTACCACATCAAAAGTATCTGCTTTTGGCCATGAAGAACCCGTAAGTGAACCGATCTGTTTGTTTAATGAAGTTCCGGTTACTGTTAAAACTCCTGAAATAGTTAATTCTTTAACTGTTGGGGCAAACCTTACGTATACCGTTTTGTTATTGGCCGCAGCTGTTGTTTCTATCAAAACACTTGACTGAAATGTCGTATCGTCCAGTGATAATTCGTAAGCTGCAGGAGCCGTGATGGTAATATCGCCGTAACCTTCAGCTTTAAAAACAAAAGACTGGCTGTCAGAAAAAGTATTGGCACTCACATCGCCAAAATCTAAAACAGGGTTTGAATTTACATAACCCGCTTCATCAGTAATGGCAATATCATCTACTGACCACTCTGCGGCAAAGTTGTTCCCTCCTGCCGTTGTTTCATAAACCCAGGCAACATACGTATTTGGCGATTTAAATCCGCTTAAATCAATATATTCTGATTTGGTATAGGTTCCGGTTACCGTTGGGAATTTCCCGTCAATTTCTGCCCAGGTGGCTGTTTCCGGATTACTTTTGCCGTCATAATCAGTGGAAACCATTAATTTTAAAGATGGTCCGGCATAAAATTTACGGGAGTAAAAAGACAATAAAGCAAACTGGTTAAAACTGTCCAGATGCAGTTTAGGCGAAATCAGCCAGTCTTTACTTGGTCCTGAATCCGAATATCCGTTCATTAAAACAGCTCCTGTACCTGAATTTACGTTTCTGGCAACTGCGGTATAAGTCCACTTATTATTGGTTCCTGCGGCATTGTATTGTGTCCAGCCGCTGTTCGACAAAACATTAGCATCATTAAATCCCTGTATATAAGGATTGATTCCTGTTCCGGTAAGGGTTACTGTTTTGGTTACTGCTCCGGTTGATTCATGGGTAATCTCTCCGGAAAATATATTTACAGCATCTGGTGTAAATTTTACATAAACCGTCTGAGCCGTATTGGAAACAAAGTCTCCAACAGAAAATGTTATCGACGATGTAAAGGCTGTATTGTCTTTTGACAGGCTAAAACCTGCCGAAGCAGTCAGGATTACATCATTAGTAAGATTGGATGCCTGAATCTGGTAATTTAAAACTTCTGAATCATAGCCGGATTCTGAAAATCCTAAATCTAAGGAAGTAACCGAGGCCGAAATAGCAGGAACCACTACACTTGAAGTCGTAACATCTACTTTACTAACAACTGCCTGAATGTTTCCATGCGGATCTTCTGCTATAGAAAAAACGGTATAAGCCGTATTCAGTTCCAGTCCTGTAAAACTTTTTACATATTCCTGAGAAGGATTGATGATATCCAAAAATCCGGACTGTAATGCAGCTGCACCTGAAGCACCCTGTCCGGCTTTGATCTGTGCCGCAGAAGGTTCGGGGCTTCCTCCTGGCAATAATACAAAATACGTTTTAGCAGCTTCGTCAGTTTTGGTAATAAAATCAAAACTATCTGATAAAATGTGGTCGGTTTTTGGATAACCGGTAATAGTGACCGGAGGCAGTACATCACTTCTGATATCGATATTATCAATAGCAAATGACGGACGGGAACCTGCTCCTGAAACCTGTCTGGAAATCCATCTTATCTGAACCACAGGCTGATTGTCGCATTCAGCCGGCAGCGTTACTTTTATAGTCTGTTCATTCTGCGGGGTTGTGACCGCTGTAGTCTGTTTTACATCGTTGTTACTGTAAACGGTAGAAGGTAAAGAAACAAACGACGCAGTAGTACCAACACGGTACTGTAAAACCATTTCGTTGATACGGGTATTTCCGGTTGTCGGAGGAATATCGTAAGGATTACGAATCGTCATCACATCGTATTGAACCTGTATGGCGCTTTGACCAGCTGCATTAAAAGCAAAACCAATAGTAAGGTCTAATGAACCGGTATTCAAAAAGCCTATTTTACCATCGTAATTATGAAAATTACCACTGGTAGTCGCTGCGGTACTACTGGCTGTCAAAGGCCTGTCTGCCGTTAATACCGCATTGGTATTAAAAACAGATCCCGGACTCGTACTGGCAGTCCAGCCCTGAAAACCTGAAGGATAATCTGTGATAGTCGGAGCAAAAGAAAAATCCTGTTGATAAGGTAAATTCTGAGGGGTCGGAAACGTCTGCGCCAAAAGGCTCACGGAATAAAAAAAACTAAAAATGGCTATTAAATGCCTTAGGGGGTAAATGTTTTTCATAAACGTATACATTAAAAATAGAGTTTTTAGAAATCAAACTTAGTTTCTTTAAAGTTAAAGGAATATTCTAAAACCATAAACTAATTGTAAGTTATTTTTTAGTTATGTATTTTTAAAAATCGGAATTTACACTTACAAAAACACAATTATTCAAACATAATGCGTTTTTACAGACGTTTTGTTCTTTTTGATTTCACACTGCCCTCTTTATTAATTAATAAGAAAAAACACCTTAATCGCTATATTTTTATTTTTTTTCATAAAAAAAGCTGTTCCGGACAGAACAGCTTTTTGTGCATTGTTATTTATTACAGTAACTAAACCGCTGTATATCCGCCATCGGCAATGATATAACTTCCGGTTGTAAATGAGGATTTTTCAGAGCTTAAAAAAGTGACCAGTTCTGCAATTTCTTCTGCTGTTCCTAAACGATTCATCGGCGCTTTTGCAGCCACTGCATTCATAGCATCTTTATTTAAATTATCTTTTAACAAAGCAGTTTCTATATAACCCGGCCCAACAGCATTGCAGCGGATATTTTTCTGAGCATATTCAGTCGCAATATTTTTTGTAAGTCCTACCACTCCATGTTTAGAGGCTGTATAAGCAGGACTTAACGGAGCTGCTACCTGTCCGTGAATAGAAGCAATATTTACGATACTCCCACCTCCGTTTTTTTCCATCTGTTCTAACTGGTAGCGGCAGGCATAAAAAACACCATTTAAGTTAAGTGCTATGACACGGTCCCATGCTTCAGGCTCATATTCCCCGGTTGGTTTGGCCGGACCTCCCATACCTGCGTTGTTACAGGCAATATCCAGTCGGCCGTATTTTGAAACCGTTACTTCAACCATATGTTTATTATCACTGGCACTTGACGAATCGCCTTTTACAAAAAAGGCTTCCCCGCCTTTTTCCTTTATAAGTTTTACGGTTTCTTCACCGTGTTCTGTATTGATATCCGAAAGTACAACTTTTGCTCCTTCACGGGCATACGCTTCTGCTACTGCACGTCCAATTCCTGAACCTGCTCCAGACACAAAAGCTACTTTATTTTCTAAAAGTGACATAGTATTACGATTTAAATTTGTAGCTGTAATTTACAAAGATATTAGCCGTCAGCCATAGAAAAATAAGGGTTTATCATAAAATTAAGACTTTATCACAATCAAATGTTATTTTACATTTAAGCAGCTCAAATCCAAAAAAAATGCTTATTCTTTTTCTTCATCCAGTTTCATATTCCCACGGTTTTCCTTATTGTCCGGATGTGAATCCGGATACCGATCAGGTGTTATATCCGAATTCCGGTCTTTATTCTCCACTGTCTTTTTAGCTTCCTCATCAGTAGTCACTCCCCTTCCTGCATTTGGATTATCAGGGTCTATCGTTTTTTTGACTTTGATGTCTTCGTTTACATTTCGTGCTCTTTCTACTATTTTGGTATTACCGCCAGCATCTGTCACAACCTCTTTTTTTAAATCAGTCGTATTTGATTTTTCGTCATGCGAAACATTTTTTGCTTTGGTTTTCTCTGTGTTTTTCTGTACTCCGTTTATCTTTTTAGAGCCTAAATTATTCGTTTCCATACTTTTATTATTTTCAGTTTCTCTATTAATATTACGAATTCTAAATTGTAAAAGAAAAAGGTTTAACACTACTTTGGGTTTGCGGACTTAAAAATATCTACTATTTTTCTTACCTTTATTCTGCTGTTTTTATAACTTAAACTCTATTTATTATGAACTTTTTTACCATCAAAACCAGCTGGTCCAATGCTGAATTTATTCTCATCAAACTTTGTATGGCTTCTGCTTATATTCTGGCCGGAAGTTACTTTCATGATTTTTTTGCCGATCATTACTTTATTTTAATTGCTGTTTTTATTATCACCGCAGTCTGGTTTGTATATCAATGGCTAAAAAAGATGAAATCCAGCACCGGTATCCCTTATTAAATGTTCGTTTTTTATTTTGTGAAAGAACTATCTTTGCAAAAAATTAAAAAATGCACAGACACTTCATTCTTTTTAAACCTTACGGCTATTTGAGCCAGTTTATTTATGAACTAAAAAGAAAGAAAAAACTTTTGGGCGAATTACATGATTTCCCTGAGGGAACTATGGCGATTGGGCGTTTAGACGAAGATTCTGAAGGTTTGCTTCTGCTGACCACTGATGGAAATATGAGCGAACTGGTTCGAAGCAAAAAAGTAGACAAAGAGTATTATGTTCAGGTCGATGGTGTAATTACTCCCGAAGCAATCGAACAATTGCAGAACGGAGTCGAAATAGGTCTTCATGGCGGTAAATATAAAACAAAACGCTGTAAAGCATTTATTGTTACTGAAATCCCGGATTTTGGTCTGCGTGCCAAAAAAATAAGAGATGAACGCCACGGTCCAACCTCCTGGGCTTCGATTACGGTAAGAGAAGGAAAATTTCGTCAGGTACGAAAAATGACTGCTGCAGTAGGTTTTCCTACTTTACGTCTGGTGCGGGTTCGGATAGGAAACGTATATTTGCAGCACTTAAAAGCCGGAGAAGTTCTTGAAGTACCCGATTTTAAATTAGATAATGAGCCCGTAGATAATTCCAAAAAAACCATAACTAATAACCCACAACCCTTAACTCATAACTCATAACTCATAACTCATAACTCATAACTCATAACCTTTAACCCTTAACTCATAACTCAAAAAAAATGCTAAACGTAGTTCTTGTAGAACCTGAAATACCAAATAATACCGGAAACATTGGAAGATTATGTGTAGGGACCGAAAGCAAACTTCACCTGATTCATCCTTTTGGTTTTGTCATTAATGATAAAAACCTGAAACGTTCCGGGCTGGATTACTGGGTACATCTGGATGTAACCGAATATCAGAATGTGGAAGAATGGATGGCGCAGATTCCGGATCATTCCCGGGTATTTTTAATGAGTTCACATTCTCAGAAGTCGTATCTGGAAAATGAATTTCAGGACGGCGACTGGCTGGTTTTTGGAAAAGAAAGCGTTGGCTTAAGCAAAGAGTTTATGGCCAGATTTGAAAATCATTTGACAATTCCGATGTCACCGCTTATCCGCTCTTTTAATATTGCCAATTCTGTTGCCTTTGTAATTGGCGAGGCTAAAAGACAAATTGGGTTAAGCAAATAAGATGAGACCTTTTATTGATACCAATAATCTCAGTCATTCCAAAGAATTTCTGATTTATTATACAAGAAGAGATATTCTCCTGAGAATCGTACTGCTGATTGGTCTGTTAATAGCGATTGGTTATTATTTTACAGAAAATCAAAGCATCACGGTTCTTATTTTGTTTGCTGTTTTTGTTTTTCAAATTCCTCTTCTTATTAAATCGGTAAAGAGAATCGATGAAATTCAGTTTAGAATTAACTCCGAAGGGATTCAGTACAGAGGAAATGACTTAATTCCGTGGAGTAATATAGAGAACGAAAGAACGGTTCGGGAATATCGCAACAAAGAAGATGATGGTACGGATTATTTCATTTATTATATTGTGGAGCCGGGTCAGATAATGAAATTTGATCTTGAAGGCTTAAGTACAAATGCCGGCGAATTAAATGTTGTTTTAGCTGTTCACCGAAGCAGATTTAAAAAAGAAAATAATATTTCATAAGGTATTTTCTTTTCTGAACCTATTAAGTTTAACCAAAATTCTGGAAAGCAAAATACCTGATAAAGGCTAAGGCTAAAATAACCTGAATACTTTAAGTCACAATAAACTTCCCTTTTTCGGCATCAAACAGAATATGTTCATCTTTAAACAAAGCCGTAAAACTTCCATCCGAAATTAAATTACAAGGAGTATCCTGTACCACATTTTCCGGTGTCATCACAATCATTTCATCGCTTAACTGGATGGCCAGATCAATATCGTGTGTGGAGAATAAGATACACTTTTGGGTTTCCTGAGTCAGTTTTTTCAGGAGTTTAAACAACGAAACTTTGTGCAGTAAATCTAAATGTGTAGTAGGCTCATCAAGAATAATCAGCGGTGTGTCCTGTGCCAGTGCTCTGGCTATTAAAACTTTCTGTAACTGTCCGTCACTTATCTGATAATGTTTTTTCTGAGAAAGATGCTCGATCTGAGTCAGCTGCATGGCTTCTCTGACTTTTTCAATATCTGCATCCGTTAAAGTGCCCACCCAGTTAGTATAAGGCTGACGCCCCAAAGCCACTAATTCAAAAACAGAAAGATTACTGGGCGGCAGCTTCTCGGTTAAAACCAAACTTAAATTCTGTGCGAGTTCTAAGGGCGTGTAACCCGTAATATTTTTATCATTCAGAAAAACACTTCCTGATAAAGGGTGCTGAATTCCGGTAATCGTTCTCAGTAACGTTGATTTTCCGATTCCGTTTGCTCCTATTAAAGCAATCAGTTTTCCAGAATTCAAATTTAAACTGAGATTTCCGGCAATAGTCGTAATCCCTTTTTTGGTTTTATAACCAATATTTAAATTAGATGTTTTTAAGATATTTCTTATCATTGTGAATGTTTTTTAAACACATAGAAACATAGTTTTTCTTTGTATTGAAAGCTCAAATAAAATTTACTTGTAAATTAACACATAGCCTGCGAACTTAAAATTTCGGTAATAGTTTATAATGATCATTTACAAATGTTTTCTGGCCTTCTTTAAAAATATTAAAGCAATTAAAATTAATTATAATCCCTTTTGGCGCTTTCAATAGTTTCATATAGGTCATTAATTGTGCTTCATGGATTGGATTTATTTCCAATACTGCTTTCAATTCCACCACCAGACAATTCTCTACAAACAAGTCACATCTCATATCCGCATTTAATTGTCTGTTTTTATAAACTAAAGGCACCTTCATTTCCGTAACAAAATTCAGCTTCCTTTCAGCTAATTCTTCTTTCAAACATTCATGATAAATGTTTTCGAGCAATCCCTTTCCAATTATTTTATGTACTTCAATACAAGCACCAATAACATCATAACTTAACTGATCTAAATACTTTTGAGTAATCATTTATTTGATTAATTGATAGAAACCATCTTCTTTTCTGCAAAATCTAATGATTGTTTAAAAAAGTGAAACGCCTTTCAACAGCTTTTAAAACTATGTTTCTATGTGTTTAAAAAATAAAGATAAAAATATTTTGTAAGTTTTTACTTGAAATTTCTTTTTCTTACCAAAAGCCAGATAACAACCGGTGCGCCAATAATAGACGTTATCGCATTTATAGGAAGTGTGACTTCAAATCCCGGCATTTGCGAAACGATATCACAAAACAACATTATAATCGATCCAAAGAATAAAGTGCTCCAGAATAAAACCGTATGATTACTGGTTTGAAAAGTCAGTTTGGCAATATGCGGCACCGCTAATCCAACAAAAGCAATGGGTCCCGCAAAGGCCGTGATCGCTCCTGATAAAATACTCGTTGCAAAAATGATTATTAAACGGGCTCTTTTAAAATTCAGTCCCATACTTTTGGCGTAATTCTCTCCTAAAAGCAGCGCATTTAATGGTTTGATACTTTTAACACTTAAGAGCAGTCCTGTTCCAACACAAAATGTCAAAATTCCAATTGTGGGCCAGGAAAGATTTCCAAGGCTTCCCATAGACCAAAAGGTAAATTTCTGCAGTTGTTCTGCCGTACTGAAATAGGTTAAAACACTTACGATCGCCGTTGTAAAACTTCCAAACATTAATCCTACGATTAAAATAGCCATGGTATCCCGTAATCTTTGAGAAACGACCAGAACCAATAACAATACCAGCGTACTGCCAAATGTAGAAGCAATTACAATTCCGTAGGAAGACAGGGCAATGACACTTAAAAATGAAGGAAGAAACCCGGCTCCTAAAATCACAAAAGCAACCCCAAGACTGGCTCCGGAGCTTAGTCCTAAAACATAAGGCCCTGCCAGCGGATTTCTAAACAAGGTCTGCATTAAGAGCCCGCTTATCGAAAGTCCTGTTCCCACCAGAACTGCCGTAATAGCTTTAGGCAGACGGTAGTTGATAATAATATATTCCCAGGTCGATTTGGAGGCATGCCCTCCGGTTAAACTCATTAAAACTTCTTTTAACGGAATGGTAACCGATCCTAAACTAATGCTGGCAAAAAACATTAGAAAAAGACCAAGGGTCAAAATGACAAATAAAATCGTATTTCGTTTTTTGTCAGCCAATTTAATTCAGTTTTGATGCAAAAGTAAATTCATAACCTGTAAGCAGATCAGGATGAAAAATTTTGATATAATCCTTTAAAACCAAATCCGGACGACTTGGTGCCAGCTCATAATAAACGGTTCCTCCCGTCGCTCCCAGTTTTCCTTCGAAACTGTAAACGTATTTATTTTTAAAAGCATCAAATTCACTGTAATGCGGATTCGCTTTCTGCAGTTCATCCAGACTTTTAAATGAACCTGAGGCGATCCAGATATTGGCATCTTTTGCTTTATCCAGTACTTTTTCAAAAGACAAACCTTCACTTCCGGTTCCCTGCAGGTCTTCCCAGACATAATTGGCTCTGGCATCTTTCATAAACTGCGCTACCCAGCTGTTTCCTTTCGCCACATACCACACATCTTCATACATTGAGCCATATAAAACTTTCGATGTTGAAGGTTTATCGGCTACTAATTTCTGTGCCTGTTTATAGCTGTCGGCAATTTTATCAAATAATTCTTTTGCTTTTTCTTCCTTACCAAACAAAGCCCCGTATAATTTAATCCATTCGGCTTTTCCTAATGGTGACTGCTCCATCCAGTCGCCCTGAATCAAAACATTCAGGCCGCTTTTCTTTAAGTTATCCAGCATAGGATTATTATTATCGACCCCAAAAGTCACAATCAAATCCGGCGCTAATTCGATTAACTGTTCGATGTTTAACTTTTCATTTTGTCCAACGTTTTTCACAGAACCTTTGTCAATTAGTGCTCTGGTTTTTTCAGACGAAATATAATCTGTATGCGGAAAACCTACTAATTTATTCTCTACTTCGAGCATTTCCAAAAACGGAATATTCGTTGTCGAAGTTACCACTACAGATTCTAAAGGAACCTGAATTGTGGTATAAGACTGAAGGCTGTCCGGAACTTTGGCTTCTTTTTCCTTTAAGATATACCTGAAGTCTTTATTAGCGTTAGGCCATGGATTTGAAACGGTTACGACCGAATAATCGCTGTATTTTACAATAGAAAGCCCGGATGCATATTCAATACTGTTTTTAACAGTTTCTGATTTTGCTACTTCGCTCGTTTCGTTCTTCTTACATCCAAAGAGGATAAAAAAAGAGGAAATAAAAATCAGTTTAGGGAATAAATGTCTCATATTTTACGTTTTCGAAAGGAACAAAGGTAAAGCATTTTCTATTTTTTTTGTCTACCTTTATTCTTACAAAATTAAACAATTTGTATCTTTACACTATGAATACCATTAAAACAAAAATTTGCTCCGGCTGTGAATCTGAATTCAGCTGTGGAGATATTTCGGTTGAAAATAAATGCTGGTGTAATGATTATCCGCCTATTTTCAATCTTTCTGAAGGAGGAGACTGCCTTTGTCCTGCTTGTTTTAAAGAAGCCTGTGAAGACAAAATAGATGCTTACGTTGAAACTGTCACTCCCAAAAATGCCTTAAAAAACAAAGCCGCATCTTTACCCAAAACAGAGAAACTAATTGAAGGAATTGACTATTATCTTGAAAATGGCAATACGGTATTCAAATCCTGGTTTCATTTAAAACGGGGAAACTGCTGCGGAAACAAATGCCGTCACTGTCCTTATTAAAGGTAATTTAGGTTAAGAGTTATAGTTATGAGTTGAAAAACTCTTCGTTATCTTTGTCTCATAGTGCAGCACTTAACCCATAACTTTTAACTTATAACTCCCCTAAAAAAATGATTTACCTAATTACAGGCGGCGAAAGGTCAGGAAAAAGCAGTTACGCCCAGAATCTGGCACTGCAGCTTTCAGATACTCCACTATATGTTGCAACAGCCCGAAAATGGGATGCTGATTTTCAAAACCGTATTGACCGCCACCAGCTGGAACGGGACGAACGCTGGACGAATATTGAAGAAGAAAAGTTTTTAAGTAAAATTGATTTCTCCGGAAAAACAGCTTTGATAGACTGCGTCACACTTTGGCTTACTAACTTTTTTGCAGA
The DNA here is from genome assembly GCF_057809475.1 of Flavobacterium sp. FG19. Lineage (NCBI taxonomy): Bacteria > Pseudomonadati > Bacteroidota > Flavobacteriia > Flavobacteriales > Flavobacteriaceae > Flavobacterium > Flavobacterium sp. FG19. Next base: position 43,768 of record NZ_JBMDKA010000003.1, read on the forward strand.
TACTAAAAATGATGTTCTGCTAAGTTTGGAAGAAGCTAAAAAAGAATTCCTTGCCATTGCCAATCAGGAAAATACCAATATCATTATTGTAACAAATGAAATCGGAATGGGTGTTCACGCAGAAACTCATATTGGGAGAAAATTTACAGAACTGCAAGGCTGGATGAATCAGTTTCTGGCTTCAAAAGCAGATGAAGTGGTTTTGATGGTTTCCGGAATTCCGGTCAAGATAAAAGGGTAACAAAAATTTAGTTGCAATATCAATGACAATGACAATATCAATGACAATATCAATGACAATATCAATATCAATGGCAATTGCAATATCAAAAAACAAATTCTAAACTTTTAAATTTCAAATTCAAATATCGTGGAGTATCTTTACATAAAGTGAAAATTGTAATTGACATTGATATTGATTTTTGAATTTGAAATTTATGACCCACTTAGACGATATATTAAAATCACGTCGTGACACCCGGCATTTTACAACCGATACCGTTCCTGATGAAGTCATTCAGAAAGCTTTACAGGCCGGTCATTGGGCACCTTCTGTTGGCTTGACAGATGCGACCCGATACTATCTCATTAAATCGAATGAAGTTAAAACTTCTATCAAAAAGCTGTTTTTGGATTACAACAAAAAAGCAGCGGAACGAACCGATAACGAAGAACAAAAAGAATTGTATAATTCGCTGAAACTCGAAGCTATTGAAGAAGCTCCAATCGGACTTATTATTGCTTATGACCGCTCGGTTCTGAACCAGTTTACCATTGGGACTATCGGCAGTAATGAAGCGGTTAAATTCAGCTCCGTTTGTGCGGCACAGAATATCTGGCTTTCACTGACGGAACAAGGATACGGAATGGGCTGGGTTTCTATTTTAAATTATTACCAGTTTAAAAAAATCCTCGATTTACCCGAAAACATAGAACCGCTGGGTTATTTCTGCATCGGAAAACCGGCTACCAATTATAACAATCAGCCCATGCTGCAGCAGCTGCACTGGAAACAAAAATCGGAAGCTCCAATCTGTACAGAGATTTCAGAAATTCACAAAATAAACATTCCTGATTTTAAACTAAAAGAGAAAACTGAAATCGGAAGCACTGCTGATTTCAATACTCTTTTACAGGAAAAAATAGATTCAAAAACAAAACCAGTTGGTTCGCTGGGTACTTTAGAAACCTTAGCTTTTCAGTTAGCAGTAGTTTTTGAAACTTTAAATCCAAAAATCACAAACCCCAATATCGTTGTTTTTGCAGCCGATCACGGCATTGCCAATCACGGCGTAAGCGATTATCCACAGGATGTAACCCGCCAGATGGTTTCTAATTTTCTGGAGGGCGGAGCAGCCATAAATGTTTTCTGTAAACAAAATGATATCGAATTATCTATTGTTGATGCCGGAGTAAATTATGATTTTCCGACAAACACAAAATTAATAGATGCTAAAATTGCCAAAGGAACCCAGTCGTTTCTTCAGGTACCTGCAATGAGCGAAACGGAAGTTCAATTGTGTTTTGAAAAAGGAAAATCTATTGTTGAAAATATTGCGAAATCAGGTTCGAACTGTATTGGTTTTGGCGAAATGGGAATTGGGAATACTTCGACTGCTGCTGTTTTAATGAGTCTTTTAACAGGTTTACCTATTGAAGAATGCGTTGGAAAGGGAACCGGAATTAGTGACCAGAAATTACAGGAAAAACAAAAAATACTCAAAAAGGCTTTAGAAAATTATCCCGGAAAACCGGAATTAAAAGAGTATCTGGCCTATTTTGGAGGTTTTGAAATTATCCTGATGGCAGGTGCCATGCTAACCGCTTATGAAAATAAAATGATTATTCTGGTTGACGGTTTCATTTGTACAGCTGCCTATTTAATCGCTTCTAAAATCAATCCTAACATTAAAGACAATGCTGTTTTCTGTCATTGTTCTGCTGAAAAAGCACATATAAAACTGTTAAATTATCTTGAAGCAAAACCTATTCTACATCTTGATTTACGCTTAGGCGAAGGAACCGGCTGCGCTGTCGCTTTTCCAGTTTTAAAATCGGCTGAAGCTTTTTTGAATGAAATGGCTAGTTTTGAGAGTGCGGGTGTCAGCAGGAAGTAGTTTTTTTAGTCCCGGTCCCCGGTCTCAGTTTTCAGTTTTATCAGAATATAACCTTTCAATTCATCTCCTTTAAATGAAAAAAGAACTTCATATTTTCTTTACCTGTTTAATGTTTTACACCCGTATTCCCTGTCCGAAGAACATTAATCATGATCCGGATTATTTAAATAAAGCCACCCGGTATTTCCCTTTTATCGGCTGGATTGTCGGCAGTATTTCATTTCTGTTTTTTTATGTCTTCTCCCTTTTTCTTTCTGTAGAAACAGCTGTTATTTTTGCCATTATTGCCTCAGTTTTAACAACCGGAGCTTTTCACGAGGACGGATTTGCCGATGTCTGCGACGGATTTGGCGGCGGCTGGACCAAAGAAAAAATCCTCCTTATTATGAAAGACAGCGCTATTGGCGCTTATGGTGCGATTGGTCTTGTTTTACTTTTTCTGGCAAAATTCAGACTGCTTTCAGAATCTATTTCCCTTTTTACAACTAGTAATCTTTTAATTTATTTACTTTTTATCTCGGCTCATTCTTTGAGTCGCCTGGCTGCAATCAGCATCATTTTTACTCATGACTATTCACGTGAAGATGCTTCAAGTAAAAGCAAACCCATTGCGAAACAATTTACCTGGAAAGAAGTTTTCGGCTCTTTCTTTTTTGGATTAATTCCGTTGTCTGCATTCGCTTATTTTAACCTTAGATTGATTTTAGCCATAATTCCGGTTTTTATTACCCGATATTTTTTAGCCCGGTATTTTCAAAAATGGATTGACGGTTATACGGGGGACTGTCTGGGAGCGACACAGCAGGTTTGTGAAATTATATATTATCTCAGTATACTTTTTATATGGAAATTTATTTAGTACGCCATACCGAAACAGTCTGTGAAAAAGGAATCTGTTACGGTCAGTCTGATGTAGATATCGCAGTTCCTTTTGATGAAACTTTCAGCACAATTGTTTCAGGATTACCAAGGGAAGCTGTTATCTTCTCAAGTCCATTAAAACGCTGCGCTCTTTTAGCTAAACATATTCAGGAAAATATAAATCCCATTTCTTATCAGGAAGACGACCGTTTGAAAGAAATGAATTTTGGTGACTGGGAACTGAAAAACTGGAATGAAATCCCGCCGGAAGAATTAAATCCCTGGATGGAAGATTTTGTTAATATTCCGGTTTCCAATGGTGAATCGTTTGTGGAATTACATGAAAGGGTCGGGCAGTTTTTAGCTGATAAAATTTCAGCAATAAAACATCCCGTAATCATTGTTTGTCATGCCGGTGTTATAAGAAGTATTTTGTGTCATCAAACTTCTGCGCCTTTAAAAGATGCTTTTGAAAATAAAGTGAATTTTGGCGAAATTATAAGAATAGAATTATAAATCATGCCTTTGTTTGACTATTTACTCTTAAAACCCAAACAAATTTGAATAATGAATATTTTTAACTCTATCTTTGCAGCAAATTAAGGTTGTGTTTTTTGTTATAAAACACATTAAAAGGGAATCAAGTAGAATCTTGAGCTGTACCCGCAACTGTAAGCTTAATTCTGAAAAGAATGCTTGTTGTAACTGCAAAACCACTGCTCGCCCCGGCGAATGGGAAGGTAAACAACAAGACGCAAGCCAGGAGACCTGCCTTTATAACCAATATCGAGCTCTCGGGAAAAAGAGTGGAGAAATTATGACTTTGAGAATACGTTTTATTTTTTTTCTTTTAATGCTGTGTCAGTTCGTTTCGGCGCAGAGAGATTCTATTGCCTTAAAAGAAGTGGTAGTTTCTGATACCCAGCTTAAAAAATTCTCCAATTCTCAGTCTGTTGTAAAACTCAATGATTCTGTGATAAACAGAAACGAAGCTTTACTGACCGATTTACTCAACTTCAATTCAACGCTTTATTTCAAAGAATACGGAAGAGGCATGCTTTCTACGGTTTCCTTTAGAGGAACTACTTCTTCGCAGACAGCCGTAATCTGGAACGGGATCAATATCAATTCGCAAATGAACGGAAGTACCGATTTTAATACAATTTCGGGTTCCGATTATAATTCGGTCAGCATAAAAGCCGGAGGCGGAAGTGTTATTTACGGAAGCGGTGCCATTGGCGGAACGGTTCATTTAAATAACGATTTAGTATTTAATAATCGTTTTGAGAATAATTTAAAACTGGATTACGGAAGTTTTAATACGATTGGAATAAATTATAAGACTAATATCTCTAATAAAAAATGGAGCGCTCAAATTGGCTTTTCCAAAAACAGTTCGACAAACGATTATAAATATCTGAACCGTTATACCTGGAGGGGCGAACAGCGCTGGAACCAAAACGGGCAGTACGATATAATAACCGCAAGTGCTAATCTTGGATATAAAATTGATGCCAAAAACACACTCAAACTGTACAGTCAGACCTCAAATACCGATCGTAATACTTCTTTAATTACCGAATCGGACACTAAAAGCAAATATGTAAATGGCTTTAATCGAAACCTTCTCGAATACGATGGTAATTTCGGAAAACTTAAAGCTAATTTCAAAACGGCCTATATTTTTGAGAACTACCAATATTACGCCGACAACACAAAAGACTATTACAGCTATGGTAAAACCGAAAATCTAATTACTAAAGCAGATTTAGGCTATACCTTTTTTAAATCTACCCAGGTTAACGCAATCTTAGACTATAATAAAACTAAAGGTTACGGAACCAGCTTTGGCGATCATATCAGAGAGATCAGTTCAGCAGGAATATTAATAAAACAGGATTTCTCCAAAAACTGGAAAAACGAATTGGGAATCAGAAAAGAATTCACAGACAATTATAAGTCCCCGGTTTTGTTTTCATTGGGTTCTTCTTATCAGTTTAATGAATGGTATACTTTTAAACTTAATGTATCCCGAAACTTCAGAATTCCAACTTATAATGATTTGTATTGGGAACCGGGCGGAAATCTTAATTTAAAACCAGAAAGCTCTTATCAGGCCGAGATTGGAAATGTGTTTACATTTAAAAACATTTCACTCACACAGACTTTCTACTACATGAAAATTAAAGATCTGCTGCAATGGGTACCCGGACAAAGCGGTATCTGGACTCCCCAAAATCAGGACAGAGTTAATAGTTATGGAACAGAAACACTCTTAAGCTGGAAAAAACAACTGGGCAAAAATCATCTGAGTGCCAATGCGGCTTATGCCTATACCGCTTCTAAAGATGAAAAAACCAAAAATCAGCTGTTCTTTGTTCCTTATAACAAAGTAACTGCTTCGGCAGCCTATTCCCGAAACCGGATATCAGCCTATTATCAGTTTTTGTATAATGGTTTTGTATACACAAGAGCAGATAATAATCCTGATGAAATTATTGAAGCCTACACCGTCTCTAATTTAGGAATTGACTATGATTTTAAATTTCTGGATTCTTTCAAACTAGGTTTTCAGGTGCTGAACCTTTTCAATGAAGATTATGAAAGTCTGGAAAACAGACCTATGCCTGGCCGCAATTTCAATATGTATTTAACTCTAAAATTTTAATATTTATGAAACTTAGTAAATTACTTTTAATAGCACTCAGCGTATCACTATTAGCCTCTTGTTCGAGTGATAATGATGATAACACCGATACTGACGAACCAAAAGGACAGTATGAAAACGGTTTTTTCATTTTAAATGAAGGAAGCTCTGATGTGGGAACTGTTTCATTTTCAAGTAATGACTTCAGTACTTTCACAAAAGATGTTTACACTACTGTAAACGGAAAAAATGAACTTCTTGGGAAATTTGTCCAAAATATCTTTTTTGACGGCGATAAAGCTTATATCATTGCAGGAGGATCCAATGTGATTAATATTGTAAACCGATACACTTTTAAATTAATTGCCAAAATTGACAGCGGACTTGCTAATCCAAGATATGGTGTTGTAAAAGACGGGAAAGCTTATGTTACCAATGCCAATACCTACTATAACTACGAAAAACCAGAAGAAAACCCAAATGGAAATACAGACGATTATGTAGCGGTAATTAATTTAACAAACAACACTGTTGAATCTAAAATTAACTTAAATGCCACTGCAAACCGATTAATAGAAGAGGATGGTAAATTATATATTACAGAACCTTATAACAGCAGTAAATTATTAGTCGTAGATATTGCCACAAAAGCAGTAGGAACTCCAATAGAAATTGGTTACAGTGCTGATTGTATTGAAGAAGAAAACGGAACCTTATATATTTTAAGAGGTCCTTACGGAGACAGAAGCGAGCTTGTTAAAGTAAAAATATCAGACAAATCTGTGTCTAAAATTACATTCCCTGAAAGTTTAGACGGTGCCGCTTTTATGGATATTGAAGATGATAAAATTTATTATACCGCAGGAAGCTCTGTTTATGCGATGGCTCTAAATGCTGCAGCGCCGTCTACAACAGCAATTGTTACTTCTGATGCTGGTTATGTGTATGGCTTTGCCGTTAAAGATAACCGCATTTATGTAGCTGACGGAACCTTTACTGCAGACGGAAAAGCTTATATCTATAATTTAAGCGGTAACCTGCAAAAAATGTTAACCACCGGGGTGGGATCAAACGGTTTTTATTTTAATGATTAATTTGTTTCGAATTAGTTTATTAGTTTTTGGAAAAAAGGCTTTCATTTCTGAAAGCCTTTTTTTATTTAATGTCTTAATAATTCTTTTGGAGCACTTTCCAGATACATCTCATTTCGCAATCCGTTTAGTTTTTTAGAATCGTTGACATATGGTAAAATTAAATCTTCGCCGCTCAGTGCTTTTTTAGCCGCTACACCTGTAATTTTAGATATCGCAAGACTTAATAAGGGCTCCGAAGGATCTCCCAGAACACCATAATTAGAAATACGCTCATTCTGAACATAATTTGGAACCAGTCCCTGCGTATAATCACCAAAATCATCAGCATTTGAAATTTTAAAAACCAGAGGCTGCATGGCATATTTATGATTTGGATTTACTTTTGATTTGGTAAAATCTTCTGAATCATAAAGAGTTACCGAACCCACGTTTTTACCTGTTGTGGTCTCTCCTATCTGAATTACGTTAATATAAGGTTTTAACCCGTTTATAACCAGTTCGCTCGCCGATGCTGTGTTAGAAGTCGTTAAAATATAAACAGTTGGCAGATTTAAACTGTTTACAGAAACGCCGTTGAAGTTGCTTACAAATCTTTCACTTAACTCCTCCAGCTGCTCTTCACTTAAACCAGCCATCAGCCTGAAATTATATTGTCGCTTAGAAAATACCTGTCCGGTAAACTGTCCTGTAATCATACTGCCCAAACGTGTTGCTGTACGTACAGAACCTCCTCCGTTATATCTTAAATCTAAAACAAGCTCAGTTATACCTTTTGTTTTTAATTCCCCAAAAGCCTCGTTTAATTTCGAATCATAATCAGAATAAAAACCATTATACATCAGATACCCTATTTTATGCCCTCCAGTTTCAATTACTTTATTAATCAAAATTGGGTTCTCTTCTAAAATAGTCTTGGTTAAGGTAACCGACTTGCCATTTAAAACAAATGCAGAACCGTTATAATCTGCCAGGTCCAAAGTATAAGTATCCGGAGTTATTAATAAGGACTGATAATTAGAAACTGTAAGTTTAGTACCATTAACACTAGTAAATAAATCACCTCGTTTTATGGCTTTACCGGATGCATCAGAATTAGGAATAATATAACGAACATAACCTACTACATCATTTGACCCTTCTGAAATTCGGGTAAGTTTAAAATCTACCCCGTTATTTTTGGTAATTCCGCTAAGTTCCTGTTCCAAAACAGTATAATCATCGACCATCCAGCTGAAACGGTCAATCGCATTGCTCGGATATTTACTGATTGGTTTATTTAATAAATCCTGAAATAGTTCTTCCGGTTCTGAATATCCTTCTAAAAAAGCATTCAATTCCGACTGGGAGCTAAAACGATCATCTGCTAAATTAGGCACATCGCCCTTCCACAAATAGAGCGTATTTAAACCGTTCCAGATAAAATTATTTACCTGCAGATTTGCCGGAACCCTTACATCATCTTCATCTTCACAAGATTGCAGAAAAAAGGTCAGGGCAAATAAAAATAACAAAGATTTTAAAATTGGTTTCATAAAATTAGGTTTCGGTCTAATACTAACGTAAAAATACTACCTTTAGTTTTAAGTAGTATTCTTTTTTTAAGAAAAAATTAGAATATCGCTGTAACAAAAATAATAGTGCCTCGTCTTGACTATATAAGCTAACGAATAACCTTTTAATTTATGAACCAGAATGTGTTTATAGAATTAGTTAATCCTTTTAAAGACAAAGTTTTTCGTCTGGCCAAACGATTGCTCACCAGTACGGAGGAAGCCGAGGACGCTACTCAGGAAGTAATGGTTAAATTATGGAATAAAAAAGAAAACCTGGACACTTACAACAATGTTGAGGCACTGGCGATGACCATGACCAAAAATTATTGTCTGGACCAGTTAAAATCAAAAAGAGCCGGAAACCTTCAGATTGTCCATAATAACTTTACTGATCGTGAGCCGCAGTTAGACCGGAAACTGGAAGATGCCGACAGTTTAGAATGGGTAGAAAAAATAATAAATCAGATGCCGGAGCAGCTGCAGTTGTTAATCCAGCTCCGGGATGTAGAACAATATGAATTTGAAGAAATTGCCAAAATTGTAAACATGAACGAAACGGCAATCAGGGTGGCCCTTTCAAGAGCCAGAAAAAAAATAAGAGAATCAATGGTAAATGCACACAGTTATGGAATTAGATAAAATAGAAAATATATTAGAAAAATACTTTCAGGGAGAAACTACTATTGCCGAAGAAAATCAGTTAAGAGACTACTTTTCATCGCCGGATGTTGCGCAGCATCTGGAGCAGTACAAACCAATTTTTGGTTATTTCTCTCAGGTAAAACAACAAAAATCGACTCAGGAGATTCCACTCCCGAGGGCTCGGGACAAAAAACGAAATGCGGCGTGGTTATCAATCGCAGCTTCGGCAGTTGTTTTACTGGGAATTGGAACCTATTTCTTTGCCAGCGAAAAAAGCACAACACCGGTTACGGCACAGTCAGAATTAGGAACCTACGATAATCCGGAAGAAGCTTTAAAAGCAACACAAAAAGCTTTAGCCTTATTATCAAACAATGTTAATGTAGGTATCGAAAGTGTACAATACATTAATGAATACGAACAGACAAAAAACAAAATTTTTAAACAGTAATTAAAATCAATCAAAAATGAAAAATTTCATCATAACACTAGTATTTGCCTTAGTAACAAATGCATTTTATGCACAGGGCGCATTTGACAAATTTGACGGTCAGGACGACGTAACCTCTGTAATCGTTAACAAAAAAATGTTCGATTTAATGAGCAAAGTAAAAGTAGATGCTTCTGACAAAGAAACACAGCAGTACATCAACTTAATCAAAAAACTGGATTACCTAAAAGTGTTTACAACTAAAAACCCTAAGATTGAGGCTGATATGAAAGCTTCTGCTGATAAATACATCAAAACAGCCGGTTTAGAAGAACTGATGCGAATAAATGACAGCGGAAAAAATGTCAAAATCATGGTAAAATCAGGGGCTACGGATACACAGATCAAAGAATTGCTTATGTTTGTTGACGGTGCCAAAAACGACGATACTGTTTTACTGTCCCTTACCGGTAATTTTGACTTAAATGAGATTTCGGTACTAACAGACAAAATGCAGCTTCCGGGGGGTACTGACCTGAAAAAAGCATCAAAAGGCAAAAAATAATATGAAAGCCAGCGTTTTCACCACAGCCATTTTAGCTTTACTTACTTTGGTAAGCTGTAATTCCGAACCTTCTCTGCAAAAATACTTTGTTGAGAATACGGACAAAAAAGACTTTATTGCTCTTGATGTTTCGTCAGACATTTTAAACCTGGATCAGACTAAATTATCAACTGAGCAGAAAGAAGCGATCAGATCGTTTGACAAAATGAATATATTAGCATTCAGAGCCAACGATAACAATCAGACAGAATTTGAAACGGAACGCAAAAAAGTGACTTCCATTTTAAAAGACCCAAAATATCAGGAATTAATGAAGGTAGGATCCGGTAAGGACGGCGCTTCGATAAGTTATGTCGGTTCAGATGAAAACATTAAAGAGTTTATCGTTTTTGCCAACAGGAAAGAAAATGGTTTTGCTGTTGTCCGGGTGTTAGGAAACAATATGAACCCAAACAACATCATAACACTGATGTCTGTTTTGAAAGAGTCAAAAATCGACATGGAACAATTAAAACCATTACAGCAGTTAATCAAATAAAAAACATCTTACTCTACACTTTAAGAAAGCTCCCGAAACGGAGCTTTCTTTATTTTTAATTCTATCTTTAAACAATTATTTTTAAGCCAAAAACAAACCTAAAACCATCGTAATGAAATTAAAACACTTTCTTTTTTATGTTTCAGTTCTCTTTTGTATTTCTCTTCATTCTCAAAACACAAAAAAGCTAAGCCAGCCCGAAAAAGATTTCGAAACATTCTGGACAGCATTCAGGGACAACTATGCTTTTTTTGAACTTAAAAAAGTAAACTGGGACGACACCTATACCCAATTCCGTCCTTTAATAACGAAAAAAACAAAAGAAAAAGAACTTATTGCCGTATTTGAAAAAATGGTAAGTCCCCTAAAAGACGGACATATTACCATTTCAAAAGGCGACGATGTTATTTATAAAGTCAAAAAAGAATCTGCATTTCTAAATGAATTCAAAGGAATCGAAAACAAATTATGGGAAACCAGCTTTATCACTTTAGAAAAAAGCGGCTTTTCTAAAATAAAAGGCAGCGGACCTCTGTTTAAAGACATTCCTTTATACAATTCGGCAAGAAACAATAACATTGGGTATATCCGGATTTCCAGATGTTTTGGAAATGTAGGGAGTCTTTTTGATGACCAAAAAGAAAAAGAAGATATTGAGGTAATGCTGACTCTTTTTGACAGCATTCTGAAATCATTTTCAGATACCAAAGGCATAATCATCGATATGCGGTCAAACGGAGGCGGTCACGGAGGCGATAAACTGGCCGGACGTTTTGCTGCCGAAAAAAGAATTACCCACTACAAATCGATCAGACAGAAAGGGAATTACGAAAATTTCACCACTCCTGAACCTATCTCTATTGTTCCTAATGACGGAATACAATATTTAAAACCCATTGTAATCCTGACGAATGACAGAACAGCAAGTTCTGCAGAGGATTTTACGATCTCGCTTTACCAGCAGTCTAATGTCACCACCATTGGCACCAATACTTCCGGAATGATGTCGGACATGTTTGGAACCGATTTATCAGGAAAAATATCTTTTACACTTTCAAACCAGCGCTATTATTCTACCGACAACAAACTGCTTGAAGACACTGGGGTACCTGTAAAAATTGAAATCAAAAACAGCCGGCAGGATATTGAAAACCAGACAGATCCTGTAATTTTAAAAGCCCTCGAAGTTTTAAAGTAATCCTTATATTTTTCACATATAACAATTACAGGATTATACTTACTAAATTTTAAGTTATTTTTATCATCCAATGAATCAAAAATAATTACATTTACCCCAAGAGATTTTTGCATCGTCAAAAAACTTAAATTTCAAAACCTAACCAAAAACCGTATTATTTATGATACAAAAAACATCAAATGCCTTTATAGCGGCATCATGGGTTGCCCTTGGAGCAGGAACAATTGGATTTATTGTTGGACTTGCCAGAGCTGAAATGCTTCTAAACGAAAAAGGATATTATTTCACCGTTTTAATGTTTGGTCTTTTTGCCGTAGTTTCACTACAGAAGAGCGTAAGAGACCGACTTGAAAATCTTCCGGTAACCGATATTTATTATGGAATCTGCTGGTTCGGAACCTTATTGTCAATTGTCCTGTTAACAGTCGGACTTTGGAACGCCACTATCCTACCTAGTGAAAAAGGTTTCTATGCGTTTGCGTTCTTATTAGCATTGTTTGGTGCTATTTCAGTACAAAAAAATACCAGAGACAATATGAACTTTGGTCAAGGTGAATAAGATTTACAACTGAGTAAAATAAAAGAGAAGGCTGTTTCAGGTTTTGAGACAGCTTTTTTTTGACAATTATTTTGTTTGTTCCGTTAACAAAATCAACTCCCCATTCATATCAAGGTTTCATTCCGCAGGAATGTTTCGTCGATAGAAAAAACGCCTAATAGAATTATACGTTCCGTGGGAACGTTTGATACAACATTATTAAAAATAGCACCTGCACCAAACGTTCCTACGGAACGTAAAACAACGACAACAAATAACATCTCTACCGACAACATGTTCCTACGGAACATCGAAAAACATAAAAGAAAAGCTCCAATTTTCATTGGAGCTTTTTTTTATGATAGATTTGAGATTATTTACTCAAATACATTTTTCTTCTGGAGTACAATTCGTAGAACTGATCGTCTTTTAAGTCGTCAATAAACAAGATACTTTCTCCTGTTGATTTCATTTCTGGCCCTAACGCTTTGTTTACGTTCGGGAATTTGCTGAAAGAGAAAACCGGTTGTTTGATGGCATAACCATTTAATTGCGGGTTGAAATCAAAGTCGGTTACTTTATTGTGGCCTAACATTACTTTCGTAGCATAGTTTACGTAAGGCTCGCCATAAGCTTTTGCAATAAACGGAACCGTTCTTGAAGCTCTTGGGTTTGCCTCGATAATGTAAACTGTATCATCTTTAATCGCAAACTGAATATTGATTAAACCAACCGTTTTTAAAGCTCTTGCAATTTTATGCGTATGATCTTTAATTTGCTGCATTACAAATTCTCCTAAGTTGAAAGGAGGCAATGTTGCGTTACTATCTCCGGAGTGAACACCGCAAGGTTCGATGTGCTCCATAATTCCGATAATGTAAACATTTCCATCAGCATCACAGATCGCATCAGCTTCTGCTTCGATGGCTCCTGCTAAGTAGTGATCTAATAATAATTTGTTTCCTGGAATTGCTTTCAACAAATCGATAACGTGCTCTTCAAGCTCTTTTTTGTTGATTACAATTTTCATTCCCTGACCTCCTAATACATAAGAAGGACGAATTAAAAGCGGGAAATCTAAAGTATCAGCCAATTTAGAAGCTTCATCAGCCGTTTCAGCGATTCCGAATCTTGGGAAAGGAATATTCAATTCAGTCAATAAGTCTGAGAAACGTCCTCTGTCTTCTGCTAAGTCAAGTGCATCAAAACTAGTTCCGATGATTTTTACACCGTATTTAGATAATTTATCTGCTAATTTAAGCGCTGTCTGACCTCCCAACTGAACAATTACACCTTCTGGTTTTTCGTGTTGGATAATGTCATAAATATGCTCCCAGAAAACGGGTTCGAAGTATAATTTATCAGCAGTATCAAAGTCAGTTGAAACCGTTTCAGGATTACAGTTAATCATGATCGTTTCATAACCGCATTCTTTAGCCGCTAAAACTCCGTGTACACAAGAGTAATCAAACTCGATTCCTTGTCCAATTCGGTTTGGTCCCGAACCCAATACGATCACTTTCTTTCTATCTGTTACAATGCTTTCATTATCAACATAACGTTCTCCGTTTGCTCTTTCGATTTCAGCTTCAAATGTTGAGTAGTAATAAGGTGTTTTAGCTTTAAACTCAGCCGCACAAGTATCTACCAATTTGAATACACGGTTGATGTTCATGTTCATACGTAAAGTATGCACTTCACTTTCCAAACAACTCATCATGTGAGCGATTTGTCTGTCTGCAAAACCTTTTTGTTTTGCTTCAAGCAATAATTCTTTAGGAAGATTTGAAACTTTGTAGTTTGAAATTTCTTTTTCTAAAGTATAAAGCTCTTCATATTGTTTCAAGAACCACATATCGATTCTTGTAATTTCGTGAATAGTGCTCAACGGAATTCCCATTGCGATTGCATCGTAAATTACGAATACACGATCCCAGCTTGCATAAGTCAGTTTCTCGATAATTTGTTCGTAATTTTTATATCCTTTACCATCTGCACCTAAACCGTTTCTCTTAATCTCTAAAGATTGAGTGGCTTTATGAAGCGCTTCCTGAAAAGAACGTCCGATTCCCATAACCTCACCTACAGATTTCATCTGAAGACCTAAAGTTCTGTCAGATCCTTCAAATTTATCGAAGTTCCAACGTGGTATTTTTACGATTACATAATCTAAAGTTGGTTCGAAAAGAGCCGAAGTAGATTTTGTAATTTGGTTTTGTAACTCATCTAAGTTGTATCCTAAAGCTAATTTTGAAGCAATTTTAGCAATTGGATATCCAGTTGCTTTTGATGCTAAAGCAGAAGAACGGGATACACGCGGATTAATCTCGATTGCTACGATATCTTCTTTTTCGTCTGGAGAAACTGCAAATTGTACGTTACATCCTCCAGCAAAATTTCCGATACTTCTCATCATCAAAATTGCGTAGTCACGTAATTTTTGGAAAGTGGTATCCGATAATGTCATCGCTGGCGCCACTGTAATCGAATCTCCTGTATGGATTCCCATTGGATCCATGTTTTCGATAGAACAGATAATTACAACGTTGTCATTTTTATCTCTTAAAAGCTCTAACTCGTACTCTTTCCATCCCATTAAAGCTTTATCAATTAAAACTTCGTGAATTGGAGAAGCTTCAAGTCCGCGGGTTAAAAGCTCATCAAAATCTTCTTTTTTGTAAACCACAGCAGCTCCGGTTCCACCAAGTGTAAACGATGGACGAATTACAAGCGGAAAACCAAACTCCTGAGCAATTTCTTTACCTTCTAAATAAGAAGTAGCCGTTTTTGCAGGTGCAGTTGGTACATTAATTCTTTCTAAAAGCTGTTTAAACTGTTCTCTGTCTTCGGTAATATTAATGGCATTAACATCAACACCGATTAATTTTACTCCGAAATCCTGCCAGATTCCTTTTTCCTCAGCTTCCAAACACAAGTTCAAAGCTGTCTGCCCTCCCATTGTTGGTAAAACAGCATCAATTTGCGGATGTTCCTTAAGAATTTCAATAATCGATTTTGTAGTTAAAGGTTTCAGATAAATATGATCGGCCATGGATGGGTCGGTCATAATCGTTGCCGGATTTGAGTTTATCAGAATAACCTCAATTCCTTCTTCACGAATCGAGCGTGCAGACTGAGATCCTGCATAATCGAATTCGCAAGCTTGACCAATAACAATAGGTCCCGAACCTATTATTAAAACGGATTTAATTGATGTGTCTTTAGGCATTTTTTATGTATTGTGTAGTTATTATGTAAGTACTTTAAAAAAAACATTCGTAGTGTACTAAAAACTAGAATGTTGCAGCGTTTTTTACCGACAAGGTATAAAAAAAGGCGATACTAAAAAAGTAATCGCCTTATGTATGTTTATAAAAACATTATTTTTTGTGTCTAGGTTCGCTAGAAACAGTTAATTTATGTCTTCCTTTTGCTCTTCTACGCGCTAGAACTTTTCTTCCATTCGCAGAAGCCATTCTGTCCATAAATCCGTGCTTATTTCTTCTTTTTCTTTTCGATGGTTGAAATGTTCTTTTGCTCATTGCTTTGTATCTTTAAAAATGGTATCTATTAACTTATTTATTTGTTTTTGATATCGTTATTCAAAAACCGAGTGCAAATATACAAAGACTTTTTTTTCTGGCAAGCAGTTTTATAAAAATATTTTTAATTCCTTTTACTATATTTGCAATCACAAATATACATCTATTATGTTTAACAAAATTATCAAACTTATTCTAGCCGGACTCCTAGTAGTTGCGGGCGTTTGGCAGATTGTCGATGACTATGTTGGAAATGGAATCTTCCTTATATTATTATCTGCTATTCCAATTTTTCTTTATTTCAAAAACGAATTTATCTTATTAGCCTTCCTTAAATTAAGAAAACAAGACTTCGACGGTGCTAAAAAATGGCTGGCTTATATCAAAAATCCTGAAACTGCCTTAGTGAGAAAACAACAAGGGTATTTTAACTACCTTCACGGAATTATGCTTTCGCAAACCAATTTAATCCAGGCTGAAAAACATTTCAAAAAAGCAATCGAACTGGGATTGTCTATGGATATGGATTTAGCCGTAGCAAAATTAAACCTTGCCGGAGTAGCCATGTCACGCAGAAGAAAACTGGAAGCTACCAACTTACTGGCAGAAGTTAAAAAACTGGACAAGCAGGGAATGCTGAAAGAACAGATTACCATGATGAAAGAACAAATGAAGAAAATCTAAATTCTGTAAATCCAATATTTAAAATCCCAAATTCCAAAAGGAGTCTGGGATTTTTTATTTTAGATTTACTTTACCTCAAAAGACATTCAATCAATTAGAACTACTTTATCTTCTCAGCAAATCTTTTTAAAAGACTTATTTTTTTTTTACAAAGTACCAAACTCTCCCGACGCTTCGGGATGGAATTTGGATTTTTTACTATTAGATTTTTTATTGCTCTTTTAATCTTCAAGTATAATAGAAGGCAGGTTTTCATTAAGCCATTTGTACTTATTGAGAATCATAATATGCGTACCTCCTTTTACCACGATACAGCTGTTGATATACTTTATAGGAAAAACTTCATCTTTATCGCCATGAATATGAATCACATTCTGATCAACTGTATTTCGTTCCCACAAAATAACCGATTCTACGGCCCATTGTAAATAGTTCAGATCACGAACAGCCAAAAACTTCTCATACAGTTTAATTCGTTTATTAACTTTATCTCCAAAAGAATATTTAGCCAGACTTTCAATATTCAAAATCAGCTTCATCGGAATGAGTTTATACGCTTTGGTTGTTTTTCCGATTTTCATTCTTCTTGGGAACTCAACATTGCTCCTGACACTGGAAATAATAATAACTTTTCGGGTTTTGATATGTTTTGCGATTTCCTGAACCAGAATTCCTCCAAACGAAACACCAACTAAAACAGGATTGTCGTGGGTGATTTTCTTAGAAATGCGAAGAGCATAATCTGATAATGCTTCTTTAGGATGCGGAATTTCCCATTCCAGCAGACAGGTTTCAAAAACAGCTTCGTCCAGTTTGATTCTTTCAAATATAGCCGGACTCGCAGCCAGACCAGGCATAAAATACACAGGAATTCTACTCATTTGTCTGATAATTATGGATTTTTAATTTCAGTTAAATTTACTTTTTTTAGCAATACATCCAGCAAATCCTGCACCATAATTATACAATAAAACGATTTAGGCATTAAAAAATATCAATTTTAAAATCAATAGATATCTTTATAAAATAATTTTATATTGAAAATCAAATGATTAACTTTGCAGTTCCAATCATCCGCAGTTAAATATCTTTTTAAAAGATTTATTTGATTATATTTTATCGTTCTTTTTTCTACTATTTTTTATCCACCCCAAAAACATGACAAATATGGAACCTACCGAAACTATGGAAATCAAAGACAATACTTTTGCAAGACAATTTGAAACCGTAGTCCCAGAAGGGCTTTTAAGTGTTGAGTATTCTTTTCAGGAAAAGAAAATCTTTTTAACCAAAATCAACACACCGGAAAACTTTGAAAACCAGCCTGTAATTGACACTCTGCTCAAAAACATTATGGAATTAAGCACGGAGAAAAAATTCAGGGTTGTGCCGATTCATCCCAAAATCGCCACTTTTTTCAAGAAAAATCCAAAGTACAAAGAATTATTGCCTCCGGGAATCAGGATTTAAAAATCTCCGATCACCCACAGCCATAATCCGCCTATTACCATATAAATAAAAAGCATTACAAGTCCGGTTATTAAACCTTTAACCCACCAGCTTTTTAGATCCACATATCCGCTCCCGAAGAAAACGGGAGCCGGACCATGTCCGTAGTGCGTTAATGTCCCGTACAGCGATCCTATAAATCCGAGCATAAAAGCCAGCAATAATCCCGGAATTCCCAGCGAAACTCCTACTCCCAGCAGCGCTGCGTACATTGCTGCTACATGAGCCGTTGCACTGGCAAAAAGATAATGACTAAAAAAGTATACCAAAATAATGATCGGAAAAGCCATCTGCCAGCTTAACCCGCCTATCTGCGCTTTTACTAAATCACTAAACCATGCAATAAAACCTAATTCGTTAAGCGAACTCGCCATCATCACCAAAACAGAGAACCACACAATAGTATCCCAGGCCCCTTTTTCGGCTTTGACATCATCCCAGGTCAGAACAGAGGTTAAAAGCAGAATCACCAGACCAATAAAAGCTGTCGTAGTCGCATCGATAGAAAACAAATCCCCTGTCATCCAGAGAAACAAAAGGATAAAAAACGTTAAAAGCATCATCCATTCGTTTCTGGTTATGGCCCCCATTTCTTTTAGTTTTTCTCTCGCAATCTGCGGAGCGTCTCCGGTCTTTTTTAATTCTGGCGGATAGATTTTATATAATACAAACGGAATGACAAAAAAAGCACACAATCCCGGCACAATGGCCGCTGCCGCCCACGACATCCAGGTTATTTTAATCCCTAAATTAAGTGCAAACTTCTGACACATTGGATTACTTGCTGTTCCGGTAAGAAACATAGAAGAGGCAATCAGGTTCATATTATAACAATTCAGCGTTAGATAAGATCCTAACTTTCGATGTGTTTCAGGCTGATCAGGAACAGAACCAAAACTCATCGACATAGATTTCATAATGGGATAAATAATCCCTCCTCCCCTTGCCGTATTACTGGGTACCGCCGGCGCCAGAACCAAATCGGCCAAACCCAGACCGTATGCCAGTCCCAGCGAACTTTTACCAAATACCCGAATAAACAAAAAAGCAATCCTGTTTCCCAGTCCTGTTTTTATAAAACCTCTTGCTATAAAAAAAGAAATTCCGATAAGCCAGATTACTTTATCACCAAAACCTTTTAAGGCCAGTGTAATTGATTTTCCGGGATCGCCCGGAGCGAGAACCTGTGTAAATGCGGTCAAAGCAATCGCAATCATACACATAGTACCCATTGGGGCCGCTTTTAGAATAATTCCTAAAATGGCAGCCACAAAAATGGCAAATAAATGCCAGGCTTCAACAACAACACCGTTAGGTGCCGGAATAAGCCAAATAGCAATCCCGACAGCAAGTGTAATCAGGGTTTGGGGAATTTGCACTTCTTTCATAAAAATAAAATTTTAGATTAAAGCCGGAGCTGTAATTGTATCAGGAATAATTCATCATTATACGCAGAACTATCAGGAATACTTTTATCAAAACGGTCAATTTCAAATCCCATCTCAATTCTTCCTGTATAATTTTTTCCAAATTCAAGACTAATCATTGGCGTATAGGTTTGTCTGACATTTGAATCAACTTTATAACTTGGATCAAAAGTTTCGTAGCGGCAGGATAATTCAAGAGAAGTTAATTTTTTATAATTCACCATATACCTCAAATTTGGCAGAAAATAAATACCCCGCATTTGGTAATCGGCTACATTGGGCGTTCTGCTTTCAACCGGAAGCGAATAATACAAATTATGATTGGTTCCCTGCTTGTATTCTATCTGAAGATCAAAAGTAAAACGGTCTGTAAGCTTAAAATCGCTGGTAATATCAGCCCCAACGGCAAAAACTTTTTCCTTCGAAACCCTTCCGTAACCGCCGTTTAAACCCAGATTAATTTTATGCACTTTAGACAATCCCAAAACCACTCTTGAAGAATACTGTTTTCCATTGTCTTTATCTTTTTCCTGATTTTTCCCGTTCCCGTTTAAAACAGAAAAAGCATAGTTTACCGGAATTTTACCCAGATTAAACTCCCCGGTCGCCGATGCTCCGATCTGAAAACTGGTCCAGCCGTTTTTTCCAAATTCATAATACTGATTAGAAAAATCAAAAGATTTAATGATATCGACCGGAACAAGCTCTTCAATACCAAAAGCGGGACGGAACTGCCCTCCGGTCAGGGCGATATATTTATTAAAGGTATATTTTCCGTAAGCATTTTCCAGAACCTTCCCTTTGGTATCTGATTTAAAATCGGCAAGATTTACCAGTATTACTACTTCTGTAGCTTCACTTAACTTGGTATTAAGCCCCACACGCATTCTTTTAATATCAAATGAACTTTGTGTCACATCACCAGTAGAATGGTGAACTCCAAGCACATCGACATTATCGCCAAAACTTTCCAGATACCTGGCCTGCAAAAGTCCTTTTAGCTGGTATTGCGGATATTTTATCTCTTCTTCCTTTTTTTCTCCATCGTTTACATCAACCTGAGCCTGTAAAAAAACCGGAGAAAGGAAAAAGAAAAAAACAATCGGAATTAGTAGAATTTTACTCATAGACTTCAAATAGATAAAATGTTATTTTTATATAATGAATTCAAAATCAGTATTCTGCTTTTTATTCTTAAAAGCTAATTACCTACCGTCAACACAAAATGAGATTACTAAAATAATAAAAAAATGTGTGATCTGTAAAAAAAATTGCACTAAAATTCTGTTATCAAAAAATCTAAACAAAAAAAGGCGCAAGAATTAACTTGCGCCTTTTCAACTATTTAGGCCGAAAAAATTACTTTTCTATCTCTCTCATAGAATCCATTTTCTTATGCGCAAGGAAACCTGCAACATCTTCGAAATGTTCTTTTACCCGTTTGTTTCCGAATTCAAAAACTTTAGTCGCCAGTCCATCAAGGAAATCACGATCGTGAGAAACTAAGATCAAAGTACCATCAAAATCACGTAAAGCATCTTTGATAATATCTTTGGTTTTCATATCCAGGTGGTTCGAAGGCTCATCCAGAATCAATAAATTCACAGGCTCCAGCAATAATTTAATCATGGCCAAACGGGTTTTTTCTCCTCCCGAAAGCACTTTTACTTTTTTGGTAATATCATCTCCCTGAAACATGAAAGCGCCCAGAATATTTTTAATCTGAGTTCGGATATCTCCAACGGCAATACTGTCGATAGTTTCAAAAATAGTAGCATTTTCATCTAACAAAGCCGCCTGGTTTTGGGCAAAATATCCAATTTGTGCATTATGACCAATTTCAACACTTCCGGAATCTACCCCTATTTCTTTCATAATCGCCTTAATCATCGTCGATTTTCCTTCCCCATTTTTTCCAACAAATGCCACTTTTTGTCCGCGTTCGATTACGATATTGGCATCTTTAAAAACCACATGATCACCGTATGATTTAGACATTTCTTTTACAATAACCGGATATTGTCCAGAACGCGCTGCCGGCGGGAATTTTAAACGTAATGCAGAAGTATCTACTTCATCTACCTGAACGATTTCCAGTTTTTCCAACATTTTTACACGAGACTGAACAGCATCTGTTTTTGAGAATGTTCCTTTGAAACGCTCAATAAAAGCACGATTTTCAGCGATCATTTTTTGCTGCTCATCATACGCTTTCTGCTGGTGAATACGACGATCTTTTCTTAACTCTAAATAATGGGTATATTTTGCTTTATAATCGTAGATTCTTCCCATGGTAACCTCAATCGTACGGTTTGTAATATTATCTACAAAGGCTCTGTCGTGAGAAATTACCACAACTGCTTTTGCCTGATTCAATAAGAAATCTTCTAACCATTGAATACTTTCGATATCCATGTGGTTGGTTGGCTCATCCAGCAGAATCAAATCTGGCTTTCTCAATAAAATTTTAGCAAGCTCGATTCGCATTCTCCATCCTCCTGAAAACTCAGAAGTCTGACGTGTAAAATCTTCGCGTTCAAAACCTAAACCAACTAAAATCTTTTCAACCTCAGCTTCATAATTCACTTCTTCAATAGCATAAAACTTCTCGCTTAAGTCCGAAACTCTTTCGATCAGTTTCATGTATTCATCACTTTCATAATCGGTACGAACCGTTAACTGCTCATTGATTTCATCTATTTCAGCTTTCATTTTAAAAATCTCACTAAAAGCTTTTGATGCTTCTTCCATAACCGTTGCACCGTCTTCGGTAAGCAAATGCTGAGGCAGGTATGCCACTACAGCTTCTTTTGGAGCAGAGATACTTCCGGTAGAAGGCTTGTTTACTCCTGCAATTATTTTCAAAAGTGTAGATTTTCCTGCACCATTTTTACCCATAAGGGCAATTTTATCATTTTCATTAATAGCAAAAGAAACATCGCTAAAAAGTGTAGTCCCGCCAAACTGAACCGAAATATCGTTAACTGTAATCATTTGTTTTTGTGAATTTTATTTAATTGGTTAATCGTTTATCCGACTGCCTTTTTTTTCGTGCTGCAAAGATAGATTTAATTAGATAATGTGCCAATTTGATGATTAGATAATTTTGAAAATGTGTCAATTAGACAAGTCCGATTTGATTATATTCTAAATATTAAGCTTATCTTGTGTAAGAATTTATAAATCAGCAAAATATGAAAACGAAATTAAAAATGACTGTTTACGTAATTGCAGGATTACTATTTGGACTTTCTGCAAATGCGCAAAAAACGATAATTAAAAAAGAAGCTTTACCGGCAAACGCACAAGCTTTCTTAAAAACTCATTTTGGCTCAAAAAAACCGAGTTATATTTTAGAAGAAAAAGAAATCTTTTCTACAGAATACAAAGTTCAATATGACAAACAGCTTGAAATTGAATTTGACAAAAAAGGAAACTGGAAAGAAGTGGATGGTAAAAATGATAAAATTCCAAAATCTATTATTCCGAAAAAAATTGCTTCCTACATCAAAACAAATTTTCCAAAAGAAAAAGTAACCAAAATAGAAATTGGAACTTCTGGTTATGAAACAAAACTGAGTAATGGTTTAGAATTGAAATTTAATCTCAAAGAGGATTTTATTAAAATTGACAAATAATTTTAGCCACAGATTAAAGGAATTTCACAGATTATTTTCACAGATTCTTTATCTAAAATCTTTTTAATCCTTTAATCTGTGGCAAAAAAAACAAACCCGACAGGTTTTAAAAACCTGTCGGGTTGCAAATAATTATTTAATTTTCAAATTGCTTAATTATCCAATTAATCTTTCCTCCATTTTTTAGTTTCTTCAAAAATGTGTTCTAAGATTGCAGCTTCTGTTTCGTCGAAATCTATATTTCTTCGGCTCATTACTAATCTTGCCGTTTCAAAAGCTTTTTTGGTTACATATGTTGTAAAGCCTGCGGCACCTCCCCAGGAAAAACTCGGAACAAAATTTCTTGGAAACCCGCTTCCAAAAATATTAGCACTTACCCCAACAACAGTTCCGGTATTAAACATGGTATTAATTCCACATTTACTGTGGTCTCCCATCATTAAACCGCAAAACTGAAGTCCTGTTTTTGCAAAACCTTCTGTTTCGTAACTCCACAGTTTTACCTCTTCATAATTATTTTTCAGGTTCGAATTATTAGAATCTGCTCCAATGTTGCACCATTCCCCCAGAACAGAATCCCCTAAAAACCCTTCATGACCTTTATTCGAATTCGCAAAAAGAACTGAGTTTTTAACCTCGCCCCCAATTCTCGATCCAGGACCAACTGTGGTGGCACCGTACACTTTGGCTGACATTTTTACCATCGCACTTTCACACAAAGCAAAAGGTCCGCGAATTACCGTCCCTTCCATAATTTCGGCATTTTTACCTATATATATTGGTCCGGTTGAAGCATTTAAAGTCGCAAACTCTAATTTTGCCCCTTCTTCAATAAAGATGTTTTCAGGCGCAATAACATTCACACTTTTAGGAATTGGCTGTGATTTTCTGTCCTCAGTTAAAAAAGCAAAGTCGGCACGAATGGCAGCGTCATTTTTTGAAAAAATATCCCAGGTATGCTCTATAGTCAGACAGTCGCCGGTATATTGAATAATTTCATAAGAATCAAAATCTACTTCTTCCTGATTTTCTGTTGTAAAAAAAGCTATTACATCATCTCCATTAAAAACAGCCTGATTCTCTTTCAGGTCTGAAATCAGATCCACAAGCGCATCATTTGGCAGATACGCTGCGTTTATCATTACATTTTCTTCCATTTCTACCATTGGGAATTTAGCAGAAAGATAGTCTTCAGTAATAGTAGTTATAGTAGAACCTAAGCGGGCTTCCCACTTTTGACGAATAGTCATAATTCCGACTAAAATATCAGCAACAGGTCTTGTAAAAGTAAAAGGTAGTAAAGCATTCCGGACGGGACCGTCGAAAAGAATGTAGTTCATAAGATTAATTTAATGTGTTAAAATTTGTTTGGTTACCGGAACCAAAGTTACAAATATTTATGCTTTTCATTAAAAATATGTTTTTAACCAACAGTCGTTCCCGGCAGGTAATTGGGAACATCTGGTAAAAATGAGGCCATAAAAAAAGCCTTCCGGATGCGGAAGGCTTTTATATGAATGTACAACGTTATTATTTTTTAACGTGTTTTGCATATTTAGTTTTGAATTTATCAATACGTCCTGCAGTATCAATAAGTTTAGATTTACCAGTATAAAAAGGGTGAGATGTTCTGGAAATCTCCATTTTTACAACTGGATACTCAACTCCGTCAACTTCAATTGTTTCTTTTGTATCTGCTGTAGATTTAGTGATAAAAACGTCGTCATTTGACATGTCTTTAAATGCAACTAATCTGTAATTTTCTGGGTGAATTCCTTTTTTCATCTTTATCTTTATTTATTGTTTGGAGCATTTTTATTTTGAAGCTTCTTCAGAATTGAAAAAGGTGTAAATGAAACCTGCTCTTTTTTGTTTAAAATTTTAATTAATTTTGAGTGTGCAAATTTACAATTCTTTTTTAATAAACAAATAGTTAGCCTACTTTTTTTTAGATAAATTCAAAAAGCTTTTTTTCTCCTCGATTATAGTCGGAATTGCTATATTTGTGGATTAATTTTAAAACATATAGAAAATATGATTAATGAAGTTATAAAAAAGAATGGGGTTACGTATGGTGTAATGATTGGAATTGCATCAGCACTGGTTACTGCAACAATATATGCCGTTGATTTAAACTTGTTTACTGCCTGGTGGATGGGTCTGATAGGTATAGCGATCAGTATTACGATCAGTATTATTTTACTTTCTAAAACGAAGAAAGAGTTAAATGGCGTTTTTCCTTTCAAAGAGGCATTTACCACTTATTTTATAGCTGCTGTTATCGGAATCCTAATTTCTACTTCTTTTAATATTTTATTATTTAATGTTATCGACCCGGCTGCAAAAGATACTTTGAGTGAAATAATGATCAAATATACGGTGGGTATGATGCAGAAATTTGGAGCGCCTGCTTCGTCCATTAATGAAGCTATTGCCAAAATGAAAGAAAGCAATCCTTACTCTACAATTGAATTATTAAAAGGATCTGCCTTTGCCATTGTAATAAGCTCCATTTTCGGATTAATTTTCGCTGCATTTTTCAAAAGCAAAACCATACAAGAATAAATTTATAAATGAATCTGTCTATACTTATACCACTCCTGAATGAGGAGGAATCACTTCAGGAGCTCTATACCTGGATTATTAAAGTGATGCAGTCCAACAATTACTCTTATGAAATCATTTTTGTGGATGATGGAAGTACAGATGATTCCTGGAACATTATAGAACGTTTTTCTAACGAAAACCCAAATGTAAAAGGGATACGTTTTATGAAAAATTTTGGCAAGTCGCAGGCTTTACATGCCGGTTTTGCCAAAGCAGAAGGTGACGTTATCATTACCATGGATGCCGATCTTCAGGACAGTCCTGATGAGATTCCGGAATTGTATGACATGATCACCAGACAGCATTTTGATTTAGTTTCGGGCTGGAAGAAAAAGCGTTACGATTCTGTCGTAGCTAAAAACCTTCCTTCAAAACTATTCAACTGGGCTGCCAGAAAAACTTCCGGCGTTCAGTTAAACGATTTCAACTGCGGCTTAAAAGCCTATAAAAACGTTGTCGTTAAAAACGTTGAAGTTTCGGGCGAAATGCACCGTTATATTCCGGTTTTGGCTAAAAATGCCGGTTTTGGTAAAATTGGTGAAAAAGTGGTCATTCATCAGGCCCGTAAATATGGTGAAACCAAATTTGGAATGGAACGTTTTATAAACGGATTCCTGGATTTAATTACCATTTGGTTTTTATCAAGATTTGGAAAGAGACCAATGCACTTATTTGGTGCCATGGGTTCTTTAATGTTTATAATAGGATTTCTGGCTGCGGGATATATTGGCATTTCTAAATTATACCATATGTATACCGGAATGAAGTACAATCTGGTAACTAATAACCCTTGGTTTTATATTGCCTTGACTACTATGATTTTGGGAACTCAGTTGTTTCTGGCAGGATTTCTGGGCGAAATTATCCTGAGAACCAAAAGCAACGAAGCCAGGTATAAAGTAGCCCGGGAAGTTAATTTTTAACATAAGCCTCAGCCCTGATGGGAGCGGCATCCTTTTTCCTGCTTCTTTAGCAGGGAAAAGATAAAGTGGACAGCAGGAATAAGCTCCTGAAAAAAGTATTATCACAAATAAAAAACATACGAATGATGAATATAGCACCTACTATTTTAAATGCTGTAAACGAATGGTTAACACCAACATTTGATAAAGAAACACAAGAAGCCGTTAAAGACTTAATGACCACTTCGCCAAAAGAACTGGAAGAGAGTTTTTACAAAAACCTTGAATTTGGAACAGGCGGAATGCGCGGTGTAATGGGCGTTGGAAACAACCGAATCAATAAATACACACTTGGAAAAAACACCCAGGGACTATCTGATTACCTGCACAAAGTTTTTCCTAATCAGCCTTTAAAAGTGGTTATCGCTTATGACTGTCGTCATAACAGCAATACACTGGCAAAAGTGGTAGCCGATGTTTTCTCGGCAAACGGGATCCAGGTATATTTGTTCTCGGATTTAAGACCAACTCCGGAACTTTCTTTTGCGCTTAAATATTTAGGATGTCAGTGCGGAATCGTACTTACTGCTTCCCACAACCCGCCGGAATACAACGGCTACAAAGTATACTGGCAGGACGGAGGTCAGATTGTACCTCCTCAGGATGGCGAAATTATCGAAGTTATCGAGAGTTTGGACTACGATAAAATTAAATTTAATGCTAACGAAAACCTGATTCAGTATATTGATACTGAGATTGACAAAGAATTTGTAAAATCGTCTATTGAAAACGCCAGCTTTAACACTCCGGCTGAAGCCAAAGACAACCTGCATATTGTCTTCACGTCACTGCACGGAACTTCTATAAAATCAATTCCTGACGTATTATCGCAGGCAGGTTATAAAAATGTACACATTGTTCCGGAACAGGCTGTTCCGGACGGAAACTTCCCTACCGTTAAATCTCCAAATCCTGAAGAGCCGGAAGCTTTAACAATGGCACTTGCCCTGGCAGACAAAACCAATTCAGACATTGTAGTAGGTACAGACCCTGATTGTGACCGTTTAGGAGTTGCTGTTAGAAACAACGAAGGTAAAATGATTTTGCTTAACGGAAACCAAACCATGGTTTTAATGACTTCTTTCCTTTTAAAACAGTGGAAAAAAGCAGGCAAAATTAACGGTAAACAGTTTGTGGGTTCTACTATTGTTTCAACTCCAATGATGATGGAACTGGCAACAAGTTATGGTGTAGAATGCAAAGTAGGTTTGACCGGGTTTAAATGGATCGCTAAAATGATCAAAGACTTCCCGGAACTTCAGTTTATTGGCGGCGGTGAGGAAAGTTTTGGTTTCATGGTTGGCGATGCCGTTAGAGATAAAGATGCCGTTGCGGCTACTTTATTAATCTGTGAAGTTGCGGCTCAGGCAAAAGCCGCCAGAAGCTCTGTCTATAAAGAACTTTTACAGCTTTATGTTGAAAATGGTTTCTACAAAGAATATCTGGTTTCTTTAACTAAAAAAGGAATGGAAGGTTTAGAAGAAATTAATCAGATGATGATTAATTTACGTCAGAATCCATTAAAAGAAATCAACGGTCAGCGTGTGATTATGGTTGAAGATTACCAATCATCGACTGCATTGAATTTATTGACCAATGAAGAATCTTCGATGGATATTCCTAAATCAAACGTATTGATTTATTACACAGAAGACGGCTCTAAAATTTGTGCAAGACCAAGTGGAACAGAACCAAAAATCAAATTCTACATCAGCGTAAATGCCGAATTAGAATCTGTTCAGGATTTTGATGCCGCAGAAAGATTCCTGGACGAAAAAATACAAAATATCATTGCAGATATGCAGCTGAAATAGCAAAAAATGGGTAATCAACGCTTTACATGCTTCTTTTAACTGCATGAACAGTTGATCAAACTCAAACTTTAAGACTCTGATTTACATTCAATATCATGTAAATTGGAGTTTTTTTTATAAAAAAAACCAAAAAGAAATTGAAAACAAACCAATTGGATTAATTTTGTGCAGTAAAAAATCACCAGAATAGTTTTATTACTGACTACAGGATAATAATAAATCAAACATTCCCGGAGTATATTTAACCATTAACCAAAAACAGGAAGGTCCTAAAAACGCTTTCCGCCACCAAAGCAAAAAAAACAATATCTTTAAAAATGAGTAATTTTAAAAAAATAGTTCCTTTTATATACCCATATAAAAAATACGCATTCTTAAATATCTTCTTTAATATTTTGTATGCTCTTTTCAGCACTCTTTCTTTCATGGCGTTAATCCCTATGATTCAGGTTTTATTTGATAAAACCAAGAAAAATACCGTAGCACCGGTCTATGAAGGCATTACTCACATAAAACAATATGCCGAAGATTATTTAAGTTATTATATTACCACTAATACAGACGCACATAGTCCCGGTTATGTACTTTCTGTAATGGTTGCCATAATCATCTCAATCTTTTTATTAAAAAACCTTGTCGATTATCTTGCCATGTTTTTTATTACCTTTTTGCGAAATGGTGTCTTAAGGGATATGAGAAATGCGATGTACAAAAAGACTCTGGAACTGCCTTTGGCTTTTTATTCTGAAAAAAGAAAAGGAGATGTGATTTCCAGAATTTCTGCTGACGTAAATGAGGTTCAGACTTCATTTCTGGCTATTTTAGAACTTATCGTAAAAGAGCCTCTAACCATTGTTTTTACCATTATTGCCATGCTGGTTATCAGCGCAAAACTAACGTTGTTTGTATTTATCTTCATTCCGGTTTCAGGCTACATTATTTCTTTAATTGGGAAACAGCTGAAAAAACAATCCAGCAAAGCACAGGAAGAGCAGGGAACTTTTTTATCTACTATTGAAGAAACCATTGGCGGATTGAAAGTCGTAAAAGGTTATAATGCTGAAAACTACTTTAACGGTGTTTTTAAAAATTCAACCGAACGATTTTTTAACTTGTCAAATACAATTGGTAACCGACAGAATTTAGCTTCCCCGGCCAGTGAATTTATGGGAATTACTGTAATTGCTGTATTACTTTGGTACGGAGGACAAATGGTTTTAATTGATAAAACTTTAGATGGTGCTGCCTTTATAGCCTATATGGGACTAGCGTATAATATTCTGACTCCTGCAAAAGCCATTTCCAAAGCTTCTTACGGTGTAAAAAGAGGAAACGCGGCAGCAGAACGTGTTTTAGAAGTATTAGACCAGGAAAACACTATAACTTCCAAACCCAACGCAATTGAAAAATCAACTTTTGATAACAATATAAGCGTTCAGCATATCAACTTTAAATATGAAGAGGAAAATGTATTAAAAGATTTCTCTCTGAATATTAAAAAAGGACAAACCGTAGCTCTTGTAGGACAGTCCGGAAGTGGAAAAAGTACCATTGCCAATTTACTTACCCGTTTTTATGATGTAAACGAGGGATCTATTTTAATAGACGGAATCGATATAAAAGATATGAACCTGCATTCACTTCGCGGTTTAATGGGACTGGTAACGCAAGACAGTATTTTGTTTAATGATACGATTAAAGCCAATATTGCTTTAGGAAAACTGGACGCCACTGACGACGAGATTATTGAAGCGTTAAAAATAGCCAATGCCTATGAGTTTGTAAAAGATCTTCCTTTAGGAATTTACACCAACATTGGTGACAGCGGAAATAAATTATCAGGCGGACAGAAACAACGTTTATCAATTGCCAGAGCTGTACTGAAAAACCCTCCAATTATGATTCTGGACGAAGCCACATCGGCACTGGATACCGAAAGCGAAAAATTTGTTCAGGTAGCGCTTGAAAACATGATGCAGAACAGGACTTCAATTGTAATTGCCCACCGTCTTTCTACTATCCAAAAAGCAGATGTGATTGTGGTGATGCAGAAAGGAAAAATCGTAGAACAGGGTACTCACGACGAATTAATTGCCCATAACGGTACTTACAACAGACTAGTTACCATGCAGTCTTTTGAATCGTAAAGAGACTTCTTCATAATCAAATAAAAGCACAGATTAAGGAAATATTAAAACTCAGTTTAATTTCTTTAATCTGTGTTTATTTTTATAACTTTAGGTTAGTTAATTAATTATTCCTCAGAATGTATCTTAACAATCCTAACATTAAACTGCCGGACAATCCTGATACCGTAGTCTGGAAATACCTTGACTTATCTAAATTTCTGGATTTACTGCTTTCAAAAAAATTATTCATGTCCAGGTCTGACAAGTTTGAAGACCAGTATGAAGGCACCTTCAGTGAACCTACTTATGAGGAAATTAAAAAACTCGCAGAAGGCAATCCTGAATTTTTAAATTACTATAAAATACAGCGTGAAAAAGTAGCGATCAGCAGCTGGCATATTAATGAATATGAATCTTTTGCCATGTGGCAGATTTTTACCAAAAACCACGAAGGATTAGCCATTCAGTCTACTATTGGCAGACTGCAGAAAGCCGTAAAACCCGAAAATAATTTTGACCAGTATATAGGTGAAGTCAACTATATCGATTATAAAAAAGAATACATTCCGTTCGACGATTTGTTCTTTCCCTTTTTATTTAAAAGAAAAAGCTTTCAGTACGAACGTGAAGTCCGCATTCTGACTGACACTTCTAAAAGTGACATCAAGTTAAATGACGGTATAAAAATCAATGTGGATATTAATCAGCTGATTGAAAAAATATACATTCACCCCAAATCGGAAAACTGGTACAAAAAACTGGTGATTGAACTGGTCGAACGTCTTGATTTTGGTTTCGAGATCGAAAAATCAGATTTAGAAAGTGATATATTAATATAAAGGTCCTGAGGTTCTGAGAAGCTAAGGTTCTAAGTTTTTTTTGCCACAGATTACAAAGATTAAAAGTTTTTTTTTAATTCGAGAATAGAAAAAAGCCTGTTGAAAAATTATATTTTCAACAGGCTTTTTTATGCCAAAGATTGGAAAACCTTAGAACCTTAGCTTCTCAGCACCTTAGTACCTTAGATCGGCTTATAGCTTTTCACTTCCCACTTTTTCGAAGCTAAATCTATATAGTTATAATGCAGGACATCGTTTTTATCAAACTGTCCGTTTTGGTTGGTATCTTCAATTGTTCTGAAATACAAACGATTTTTAGATTCAATTAAATTCCAGTCAACCAACTCTTCCAGATCAGCCGAAACTTTTGTGAAATTTTCTCCGCTGATATCACTTAAGTACAATGTTTTAATATCGCTGGTATCAATTTTCCCGTCTTTATTTGTATCGGAATCGGTCAGGGTATACACCATAACATTATTATGGGTTTTATCAGCCACGGTCTTTAAATACGTAGCTGTTAAAATTAAAATAGGTTTATCAGACAAAGGACGAATAGAATCAGAATCGGTTTTTTGAAATTTCAAATTCTGCAGATAACCTGTGATTTCATACTCTCCTAAATTAGAAATCGTAAAACTAACATCGTTTACACTTGAAGATCCGTAACGTGCTTTTGAACCTCTCTCAAAAACCCTTAAATCTCCTACGGGATGAATCAGATAATCGGTTCCTTCCATCTGAATTGGCAGATCGGCGATTTCAATTTGAGTAGTATCCGTTTTCGCGATGCTTACTTTATTTGAAACATCGTAGCTTACTTTTGGTTTCTGAACTTCCTCTCGGCAGCTTATTAAGGTTCCGATAACGGTTAAGGCTATATAGACAGTGTACTTTTTCATCGACAAATTATATTCAATTATCAAATATACTATTTTTGATTGTAATTTTGGTTTTTATTGAATTTTACTAAAACGAAGAGATTCAAAAGCGCTATACCTAAATAGGCTAAAAGCAGTATCCAGTTCTTTTTATACAAAGCAATATGGTGTCGTAATAATGCTTTTCGTTCTTCATTCAGAAAATATTCTTCATTAGGATCTTCATAACCGCATGTCCATACAGGCATTGTGTTATTAGATTTTTTCCGGGGCTTTTTTTTACCCAGAATATACATATCGTCATCATAAGGAATATAAGTTTCTACACCTTCTTCTATTACTACATTAATAACAGCAATATAAGTATCATAATCCATTTTTGAACCAAAATAAACTTTAGCCCCATTAATGGTGTCATATTCTTTTATTAATCCCCGTACAAAAAAACGCAGTTCATTTAATTGATCGAGCTCCTGAGATTTTTCACTATTAAAACGAAACTCTTTATATTTTCTCAAGTGCTTCAGTTCCTCTTTTGTAATTGATTTTTCATCAGGAAATGAAAAATCAATACAGGCATAAACCTTAAAAGCATCCACTTTATAAAAATGGTAAAAACAAAACAAGGGAAGCAGAACCAGAGAAATCATTCCAGGAACGTAAAAAATCTTCTTTCTTTTTACATGTATCTCAGCCATACCTGTTTCTGTTAAGCTGTACCAATGTAAAAATATTTAAAAGAATAATACCCAAATAACCTAAAGAAACCAGCACCCATTTTTCTTTAAAAAAAGTATTCTGAAAAACACGTTCTTCTTCTTCTTTTTTGTTTTTTGCTTCCCAGTACGCCTGCTGCCTCATCACTTCCATGGTTCCGCAGTTCATATAGTAGGTTTTTTCGATGTTTTTTACTTTTTTAGGCGAATTACCAACAGGAATTATATAAATATCATTATCAAAAATTCCCCAGGCCGGAGCATCCTCTAACGTCACAATATCTATAGTTCTGATAAAAATACCATAGGATGTATTGGCATTATATTGTAGTTTGATTCCGTTGATCGTGTCTTTTTTATCTATCAGATTTCTGAGATGAAATCTCATTTCAGTAAGTTTCTTCTGATCATCGGATTCATTCCCGTTCAGTGCATATACTTTATATTTTCTGAGGGATTCGACCTGATACTTCTCAAAATCTCCTTTATTGGGCAATGACAAATCTATTGCTCCATATACTTTAAAAGCATTTGTTTTACAAAAATAAACGATACAGACAAGTGGAATCAAAACCAGGGAAATCATTCCCGGAACGTAAAAAAGTTTTTTTCTCTTTTTACGTTTTTCTGTCATAACCTCGCATTTAGCTTTATATTAAAAACCCTTGAAGTCATGTAATTTGGAATCGCGTACTGATTTTTAGAATACACATCACGAACCCATGTATTGGTAATGGCATTTTGATTATTGAAAAGATTGAAAATTTCCAGACCAAGAGACAGTTCCTTAAAATTTTTCAGCCAGCTGGTTTTAGAACTCTGCGTACTGCTGTCGACAAAAACTTTGGCAAAACCAATATCAGCCCTTCTGTAATCGTTCAATCGGTTTTGATATAAATACGGATCCGAATAAGCTGGTGAACCTCCCGGAAGACCTGTATTATAAACTAAATTCAGGTATACTTTTACACTTGGAATATTAGGCATATAATCCTGAAACAGCATCGCAAACTTTAAACGCTGATCTGTTGGACGGGCGATATATCCTTTATTTTCGTAATTTTCTTCTGTTTTTAAATAACCAAAACTTACCCAGGATTCTGTTCCCGGAACAAATTCCCCATTCAGTCTGAAATCCAGTCCCTGTGCATAAGCTTTCGCATTGTTATTGGCAGCATATCGAATACGGACATTATCTATGGAATATACATTTACATCTGACAGTGATTTATAATACACTTCAGTTACCCATTTAAAAGGGCGGTTCCACATTTTAAAATTGTAATCGTTCCCCAAAACAACATGAACTGCTTCCTGCGCTTTTACATTTGGATTCACGACTCCGTCCAGATCACGAAGTTCCCTGTAAAACGGCGGCTGATGGTACAATCCTCCAGAAATCCTGAAAACCATATCCATATCCCAGTCCGGTTTTATAGCAAATTGTGCACGCGGACTTATCACGGCCTGGTTTTTTCCTTCTTCCGCAGCCCCCGAAACCTTCCAGCTCTGAAAACGGGCACCAATATGATACCAAATCTGACTTGATCCCAAAACAGACTGTTTGTTCCATTGTGCATAACCCGCCAGTCGGTTTATGGTATTAAAATTGACAGCACGAATATCCTGATAAGGCAAAAGAGGTCCCGTATAAGGTGCATACGGCTGGTTGTTTTCCGGCAGTATTATTAAGGGCGGATTAACCGAAAATCCAGCAGAATCGATTACCTCCCATTCTACTACCCTGTCACGGATAGATTCTCTGGTATATTTTAAACCAAATTCCAGCTGGCTTTCTTTCCAGTCTTTTGTTCCTTTTAATTCGATATTAGCAATTAAAGCATCCAGATCATTTCGGGCGTGGCTCAGCTGCGAACCAATGCCCCGGGTAAAATCAACTGCCGAAGCGTCTGTTGGGTCTTCTGTATTTACATTTCCCAAACGGTACTGTGCCAAAATATCGAAATGTTCTTTTTCGGTAGTATGAAACAAAGAACCAATCAATTTAAGCGTTAATGAAGGAGAAGCTTTATAAGTGGTCTTTAAAGCCCCGAAATACGTATCGTACTGGTCTTTTTCCTGTCCCTCATAATAAACTGCCAGTGCCATGGGCTGATCTATTGTTCCGAATTTAGTTTCACGGGTTAAAGGCTGGTACAAATATTTATTCTGCGAAATATTCCCTAAAAAACTCATCTGCCACTTTTCAGAAATATCATAATTGATATTGGTCTGAACATCGGCAAAAGTCGGCTTATAGTTCGTCTGCGTATCCTGACTGTTTACTAACAAACTATTGTTTCGATAACGGACTCCTGTAACGGCTGTCCATTTTTTATTTTTTGAAACCAGATCAAAAGAAGCGCTTCCACCTAAAAAACTGGCTTCGAGAGAAGCTCCAAACTGGGTTGGTTTTCGGTAGGTAATATCTAAAACAGAAGATAATTTATCGCCAAACCTGGCCTGAAATCCCCCGGCAGAAAAATCTACGTTCTGAACCAGATCCGTATTCGTAAAACTCAACCCTTCCTGCTGGCCGGAGCGTATCAGAAAAGGACGGTATACTTCGACTTCGTTTACATACACTAAATTTTCATCGTAATTTCCGCCGCGGACCGCATACTGTGTACTCAGCTCATTATTGGAATTAACCCCCGGCAGGGTTTTTAGAATATTTTCTATTCCTGCATTCGCACCAGGAATCTTTTTGATCGTGGCAGCATCAACATTTGTAATTCCCTGTACTCTTTTTCGGTTTCGGGAGGAAACAAAAACCTCTCCCATCTGCTCCTGTGAATTATTCATCACCGGATTAAAAACAAATATTTCATCCGGCTTTAAATGTACCGTCAGACTGATCATCTTTAAAGAAACATGGGTAAAAATAATCGAAGTTTTTTTATTGGAAACGATCTCAATTTCAAAATAACCATTTGCATCAGACTGGGTATTGTTTTTGGCTGATGAAATATTAACACCGGACACCGGACGATGATCACTATCTATAATAATACCTTTAACATGGGCACTTTGAGCCAATGAAACATAGGTAAAGCATAAAAAAAGTAAAGCGAATATTAACCTGTTTTTATTCAAAGATCTGGGTTTTATTTTTGTTGACTTCTAAAAAAATGAGTTTCAAAGATAGTAGAATTTCCTACATTATCAACTACTTCCATTTTTAAGAAGTTTTCACCTTCTGTCAGATACTGATCATCGAAAGTATGTGTAATTTTTCTGTTTTTGTTTTCGTATTCAAATAAAACCCAGCTGCCGTTTAAATATCCATTGTAGGATTTGATTCCTGATAAGGAATCTCCAATTGTAAATTCAATTTTTTTCTGATCACTGATCCATTTTCCTTCAACCGGCTTTGCTATTTTAATTACGGGAGGTATTGTATCCAGAATTAAACCATAAGTACCCAGCACTTTTGCTTTGGCAGTAAATACATTTCCTTTTCTTATAGTTCCGTTATGACTGGTTCCCCGGCCAATATAAAGTTTATCCCACAAAGCTTCGGGATACGTTTCATCTTTTATCGTAATAGTAAAATTAGAATGTACAGGCACCGTATCATCATGAATGTAAATTTTATTGTTTTTTACATCAAAATTCAAATTAAAATCTTCGTAAAAAGTTCCGGCCGGAAAGAAAACAGACATATTGTCCTTTTCAAAATTAGAATCTTTGTTGTAACGCACAAAATAAGGAGAAGTAACCGGTACTGACGGCACCAGCGGCGTTGCTGTATCGTATTCTATTGGAACGGTTATCGAGTTCAGGTTTCCAAAATAATCAGACACCTCTATTCTGTAAGCAGAGGTGAGATTCGGTTCAGCCGAAATGATTCCCCTAAGCGAATCCGTTTTGATGATACTTAATGCAAATGGCGTTTTCATAAAAAGTTTCTGAACCCGCTGGCCTGTCCTTTTGTATCTTGGATAATCAATAAAAGCATTGATATAACGCATTTCATCAAACGAATAGGTATTGAACTGATAATTGTAATTTTGATTTCCGTTTAAAAAGGCTGAAACATTAAAAACCCCGTTTTTATTATACGAAACATCATCCGTATCGGTGGCGTTGATACCAAAACCAATTTTTCCGTTGGTTTTCACTTTGGACGCCAGATACGTTCCGTCTTTCTGAAGTGCCAGATTTAAAAGCAGGGGCTGTTTAGACAAATTAACCGTTGCATTGTCCTGAGGATATACCAGCAGACTGGTCAGGGTTGGCTTTTTGGTATCTTTAATATTCT
Source organism: Flavobacterium sp. FG19 (assembly GCF_057809475.1). Taxonomy (NCBI): domain Bacteria; kingdom Pseudomonadati; phylum Bacteroidota; class Flavobacteriia; order Flavobacteriales; family Flavobacteriaceae; genus Flavobacterium; species Flavobacterium sp. FG19. The sequence continues at coordinate 80,963 of NZ_JBMDKA010000003.1, forward strand.
GGTCAAAACCAAAAAACATTGGGTTGATTACAAATTCTGTTTTGGTATCACGAAATTCAAAATGCAGATGCGGTCCTTCTGAAGAACCCGTATTTCCGGAAAGCGCGATCAATTGTCCTTTAGTAACCGGAAGTTCGTCCGGTTTGGGAAACATTTCAATTTCATAGGCTTTCTCTTTGTAATGTGTTTTCATTACATATTCCTGGATAGGTCCAATTGTAGTCTGCAGGTGTCCGTATACCGAAGTATACCCGTTGGGATGCGTAATGTAAATACATTTCCCGTTTCCAAAAGTCGAAATTTTAATCCTTGACACATAACCATCAGCCACCGCATACACATTTAATCCCTCACGCTGATTGGTTTTTAAGTCAAACCCGGCATGAAAATGATTCGGCCTTAACTCCCCGAAATTCCCCGAAAGCTGCATGGGAATATCTAATGGCGGACGAAAATAATCTTTGGGATATTGTGTCTGGGCGAATACAAAATGACAAACAAAAAGGGCAAGTACAGAAAATTTCATAAATAACATTTTTGCTAAGATAAAAAATTAACAGGGAAAAACCGAGAGTAAACCCACAAAAAGACAATTCACTGAAATTCATCGACTTGTTTATTTTTAACGCAAAAAAATCGAGAAAAAATTGCATTAATAAAAAGGAATACTAACTTTGTATGATTAAGTAATGAATAGGATTTATAATGAGTGTAATTGCCGAAATAATTGATACTCTTGAATATAAAGTCGAAAAGCTTTTTGAGAAATCAAAAGGGCTGGAGAAAAACAATCAGGAATTACGATTAGAATTAGCCAGAGCCGTGCAAATTATCCAGAAACAATCTGAAGAAATGGAAGCTTTGAAAAAGCAATATGAAACACTTAAAATAGCCAATTCGTTGCTTGGCAGCGACAATAACAAGAGAGAGACAAAGCTTAAAATAAATTCATTAATTCGCGAAATCGATTACTGCATAGCACAACTATCAGATTAGAAATATGGACGGAAAGCTTAGAATTAAAATATCAATTGCTGACCGTGTTTACCCGTTAACGGTTGAACCTGCTCAGGAAGAGGGCTTAAGAAGCGCCTCTAAAAAAATTGATGCTATGATCAAGCAGTTCGAAGAAAGTTATGCCGTTCGTGATAAACAGGATGTACTGGCCATGTGTGCCCTGCAGTTTGCTTCACAGGTAGAACAAAAACAAATTGACAACGCAATCGATGGCGAAGAAACTATTGAAAGAATTAAAAGATTAAATGCGCTTTTAGATCAATATCTCGAAAACTAAAAAACGTTCTTTACAGAAACTAAGATACTGCCTACATTAGTTCACAATTGGTAAACTCAACACTAACAATTTAGAATGAGCAAATCGTCGCTACTATAGTATGCCCTCCTCTGGCTGGGAAACTTGAACAGTGAGTTAGCTCAAAACTTGTCTTTACGAGTTTATTCAAGCAATTAATGTAGGCTTTTTTTATATATAAACCCTAACAAACATGGACATCATAACGATCATTATTGGTATTGTAGGTATCGCAGCAGGTTTTGCGATAGCTAAAATTATCGAGAAAAGTAATATTTCTAACCTAATCAAAAACGCTAAAAAAGAAGCTGCATCTATTTTAAAAGACGCTAATTTAGAGGCTGAAAACATAAAAAAAGATAAAATCCTTCAGGCAAAAGAGCGTTTTATCGAATTAAAATCAGAACACGAACAAGTTATTTTAGCACGTGATAAAAAAGTAGCTGAAGTAGAAAAAAGAGTACGTGATAAAGAATCACAGGTTTCAAATGAACTTTCTAAAGCGAAAAAAGTCAATGAGGATTTTGAAGCTAAAACTGCTGAATACAACAATAAAATTGAGGTTCTGGACAAAAAACAGGCTGAAGTTGACAAATTACACAAAAGTCAATTGCAGCAGCTTGAAGTAATTTCAGGTCTTTCTGCAGAAGAAGCTAAAGAACAATTGGTTGAAGGTTTAAAAGCAGAAGCGAAAACCAAAGCCATGTCTCATATTCAGGAAACTATTGAAGAGGCAAAACTTACCGCTCAGCAGGAAGCTAAAAAAATCATCATCAATACAATTCAGAGAGTTGGAACTGAAGAAGCGGTTGAAAACTGCGTTTCTGTTTTTAACATTGAATCTGATGACGTAAAAGGACGTATTATTGGCCGTGAAGGACGTAACATCAGAGCTTTAGAATCAGCTACAGGAGTAGAAATCATTGTTGATGATACACCGGAAGCGATTATCTTATCCTGCTTTGATCCTGTCCGCAGGGAAATTGCCCGTTTGTCTTTACACAAACTGGTAACAGACGGACGTATCCACCCGGCCCGAATTGAAGAAGTAGTAGCCAAAACCGCCAAACAAATTGACGACGAAATCATTGAGGTAGGAAAACGTACGGTAATTGATTTAGGAATCCACGGATTACACCCTGAGTTAATCAAAGTAGTCGGCAGAATGAAATACCGTTCTTCTTACGGACAGAACTTATTACAACACTCCAGAGAAGTATCCAAACTTTGCGGAATCATGGCCGCTGAATTAGGACTGAATGTAAAATTAGCTAAAAGAGCCGGTTTATTGCATGATATTGGAAAAGTGCCGGATACAGAGAGCGATTTACCACACGCGTTATTAGGTATGCAGTGGGCTGAAAAATATGGCGAGAAAGATGAAGTATGCAACGCAATTGGAGCGCACCACGATGAGATTGAAATGAAATCATTATTATCTCCAATAGTTCAGGTTTGTGATGCTATTTCAGGAGCACGACCAGGCGCAAGACGTCAGGTTCTGGATTCCTATATTCAGCGTTTAAAAGACCTTGAAGATGTAGCATACGGATTCAGCGGAGTTAAAAATGCTTACGCGATTCAGGCCGGTAGAGAACTTCGTGTAATTGTAGAAAGCGAAAAAGTTTCTGATGACAATGCAGCTAATTTATCATTTGAAATTTCACAAAAAATCCAGACCGAGATGACCTATCCGGGTCAGGTAAAAGTTACGGTAATCCGTGAAACCAGAGCAGTTAATATCGCAAAGTAATTGCTCCCTTTTATAAAACATAAAAAAGGCTGTCATCACTGACAGCCTTTTTTATTGCGGTTCATATATTTTAAAGATCGTTAAAAACAATTTTAAAGCTTGTTCCCTCTCCTACTTTACTTTCTACCAAAACACTTCCTTTCATTGCCTCTATTTGGTTTTTGGTAATATACAGACCAATCCCTCTGGCCTCTTCATGTTTATGAAAAGTTTTATACATTCCAAACAACAGATCACCATACACCTTCAGATCAATTCCCAAACCATTATCGGTAATTTTAAGAGACTTATACCCTTCCGGTTCAATTCCAAAATCAAAAACAATGATCGGATCACGGTCGGGATGCGCATACTTAATGGCATTAGTGGTAAAGTTTAACAAAACACTTTCCAGATAAGCCGGATTAAAATTAATTGTTACATATTCCGGAACATTATTGACCACTACAGATTTCTTTTGTTTATGAAAGCCTTTTATGGCCGAAATTGTTTTTTCGATATACTCACGAAGTTTTAACGGCATCACCGCAATATTAATATTGCTTTGTGTTTTTACAATCTGTGTTAAGTTCGAAATCGTCTCATTTAAATCATTTGAAACTGTTCGAAGATGTTCCAGCATTTCGGTTACCGTTTCTTTATCGCCATCGGCATCAATAAAGTCCAGAATCGATTTGATGTTGCCTGCCTGCGTATTCAGATTATGAGACACTATATGCGAAAAATTCAATAAACGGCTGTTCTGGTCGCTGTACAGCTTCATCGTTTTTAAGAGTTCAAGCTCTTTTTCTTTTTGCAGCGAAACATCAGTATGGGTACCAATAACCCGAAGCGGTTTCCCATTTTCATCTCTTTTGATAACTTTTCCGCGGTCAAGAATCCATTTATAATTTCCGCTGGAAGTCATTACCCTATGGTAATTTTCATAATACGGAATCTTATTTTCAAAATGCTCTCTGATATCCGAATAATATTTAGGCAGATCATCCGGATGCACAATTTTATCCCAGCGTTCGGGATCATCAAAAATATCAGCTGATTCCAGTTCCAGTATCTTTAATGAAAGTGACGAATAAAAAACCCTGTTCGTCACCATATCCCAATCCCAAATTCCAACCGTTGACGCATCCAGCGCAAACTGAAAACGTTCTTCGGATATACGAAGTTTTTCTTCTTTATCTTTTAGTTCTGTGATATCCGAAACATGACCAAAAAAACTTACCCTGCCGTCTGGTGACGATTCCGTTTTGGCCGAAACTTTAAACCAGCGCAGCCCTTTTTTAGGAAGAACGGCCCTGAACTCAATATTCCACGGAAGAATTTCCCTGCGTGCTTTTACTATCGACTGAAAAAAAAGATCCCTGTCCTGTTCGAAAATCCGGTCGTAAATAATAAATTTAATATCGTCAGTGAATTCGTTTTCCGAAAGCTCAAAAATATCATCCGCAGATTTGCTGACTAAAGGAAAAGTATAATGATTATCGGCATCGATAACAAACTGGAAAAGTAAATCCGGCATTTCGGCAAACAGTTTTTTATAAAAATTATTTACCTCCAGACATTCCTCATTACTGTACAAATCAAAAACCATATACCACTTTTTAAGTAAATACTATTTTTTCGGAAACGGGCAAAAAACCGCTCTTCTTCCTTTTAATTTACTCCCAATGAATACAAATGTAGTACCAAGTTATTAATTTTTTCCCTGAAAAATAAGGGCTGAACCAAAAAATTACCTTCGCGGATGATACGAATGCATGACTTCTTTTAAAAAACTTCGGTCCAGATGCACATAAATTTCAGTTGTAGTAATCGATTCATGTCCGAGCATCAGCTGTATGGACCTTAAATCGGCACCATTTTCTAATAAATGAGTCGCAAAAGAATGTCTCAGGGTATGCGGACTTATATTTTTATGAAGACCAGTTTTTACCGCCAGATCTTTTATAATGGTAAAAACCATAGCTCTTGTAAGCTGGTTCCCTCTGCGGTTTAAGAACAAAGTATCTTCACAGCCTTTTTTGATTGTAAGATGAACACGAACTTCATCCTGATAAATTTTGATGTATTTCTGAGTCAGTTTCCCTATCGGAACAAAACGTTCTTTATTTCCTTTTCCGGTAATTTTCATAAATCCTTCATCAAAAAACATATCCGATATTTTAAGCGATACCAATTCGGAAACCCGAAGACCGCAGCCGTATAAAGTTTCGAGCATTGCCCGGTTTCGTTCGCCTTCATTACTGCTTAAATCAATGGCATCAATTAAAGCATCAATTTCTTTAACTGATAAAGTATCGGGTAATTTACGGCCTGTTTTAGGGCTTTCGATTAATTCCAGCGGACTGTCGTTTCTGTAATCTTCAAAAATCAGGTAATTAAAAAAGCTTTTTAGTCCGGAAATAATCCGGGCCTGCGAACGGGGATTCACCTCTTTAGAAACGGTATGTATAAACTGCTGCACGGTTTCATCGGTAATTTTTACAGGCGAAACATCAATCTGGTTTGTTTCTAAAAACAGGCATAACCGCTCGATGTCAAAGCTGTAATTTTCGATCGTGTTTTTAGACAATCCTCTTTCTATACGCAGATAGGACTGATAGTCTTTGATATAAGTATTCCATTTCATAGTTACAAAGTAAAACATTTTTAAGCATAAAAAAACCTTCCTGAATGAGGAAGGTTTTTGAATATATTTTAAACTATAATTTAGAATTTATAATTAAATCCTATGTTTAAAGAAGAAAGTGTAGCATCATCAGATATTGCTTTATAAGAAGCGAATACCTCTATTTTATCGTTTTGGTAACCAAATTTTGGTTGATACAGAACACCTCCGTCACCGCTTCCGCTGCCTGCATAAATAGCATATCCAAGATCAGCACCAACAAATAAATTATCAGTAACTGAATATTGTGCCGTTCCTGCAACCGGAATAAAACCTGCATTATCCCCTTTAATGTCAACCGAATTGAATCCGTCATAAAAAGTGTAGGTTTTAGCAATATAGGTAGTGTAACCAGTTGTCGCACCAACACTGAATCTATCGGCAACATTCCAAAGATAAGCCGCATCAATTCCTAAATTAACAGAAAAAGAATCTTTTAAATCGCCAAGTACAATACCTGTGTGGGCGCCCACTTTAAAATGCCCATCCTGTGCATTTGCGAAACCAAATGCCATAACTGCAATAATAGATAAGATGATTTTTTTCATTTTTTTTGTTTTGGTTTAAATTAATTTACCCAAATATAAAAATATTCTTATCAGAATGTCAATTTGTTTTTAACAAATAAAATAGTATTTATTAAAACTTTAAAAAAATACATCTCGTAAAAAAACTATCATATTACCTTAGAATTTATAAGCTGCCCCTATCGCAAAAACACTATTATGCAGTTTGGTATTTTCTCCCTCTTCCGTTTTGGCAATATTAGATAACCCCAGATTATATCTGGCACCAAGAGAAAAGTTTTTTGTAAAATCATATCCCGCACCTATGTTTAATCCAAAATCAATTGATTTAAACATGTTTTTAGCATCCTGCTCTAGCGTTTGGTTAAAACCTTCAAGTTTTGTTTTAATTTTCGCAGCAGTTAAAAAACCTATTTGCGGCCCTGCTCCCATGAAGAATTTTTCTATTACATAATACTTAAACATCACAGGTACATTGATATACTTCAAATTAAAACTAACATCTGCCCTGTTAAAATCATCATAAAACCCTCCTTCTAATCCCTTAATTTTTACTCCCTGATCCGAGTATAAAATTTCAGGCTGGAGGGAAAATTTTTCAGAAAATTTAATTTCGACAAAACCTCCTGCATTAAATCCAGTTTTTACCTTTAAATCGACTCCTTCAGTATCTCCTGTCCAATTTGAAAAATTAACACCTCCTTTTATGCCATACTTTATTTCCTGGGCATTTACAAAAGTAAACAACATAACTGCAACTGCAGATAAAATAACTTTTTTCATTCTGATTTTAGTTTTAATGAAGTGCAAATAAATACCAAAAAAAGGGTAACGGTTTCCAACTAAAATTAATTTAATAACAGAATAAGACACAAAAAGCACAATTAAAAAATATCCATCGAATAGCAACAAAAAAACCTTCCTGAACAAGGAAGGTTTTTGAATATCGTAAAATAAATTTTAACTTAAAATCTATAGGCCGCATTAAAAGCTAACACACTATTTTTAGCACTATCATAATAATCATCAAAATCATCATAGTCCCCTCTGTCAACAACTCCGGACAGACCAACAGTGTAGCGTAAACCTACATAGAAATTATCTGTGATGTTATAACCACCTCCAAAATTGAACCCAAAATCTGCTGATTTGTAATAATTCTTAACATCCTCACCATCATCTTTTGCAGAAACTAAGAAGCCAATTTGAGGACCAGCTTCAACACTAAATTGCTTAGTAATGTAGAATTTTGCTAAAACAGGAATATTGATATAGTTTAAATTAAGATCTGCATCATTGCTCCCTATATAATCAAACTTTGCTCCCTGCGCAGAGAATAAAAGCTCCGGCTGAATAGATAGTCTATCAATAACTTTAATTTCTGCGAAACCACCAACAACAAAACCAACTTTTGTATTAGTGTCTACATCTCCAGAAAAATTTGTAAGGGTCAAACCTCCCTTTACTCCAAATCTTGTTTGCTGCGCATTTGCAAAACCAAATGCCAGAACAGCAATTGCTGATAAAATAACTTTTCTCATCGTAAATTTGTTTTGGTTAAATTTTTAATGATCAAATATAAAAATATTCTTCATAAATAACGATTTGGAATTTAACAAAAAAAGTAGTAATAAGAAACTAAATAGTTAATTTAGTATTAATTGACCATAACCCATAAAAAAGCCCTCCTTAAAATAAGGAAGGCCTTTTTGAATTAACTAACTAAATTTACTTAGAATTTGTAAACAACTCCAAAACTTACATCTCTTAAGTCCGTACCAAATCCAAAGGAATTAGTTTTTTCAGCACCGTGTCCACCATTGTTATTTACACTGTACCCTAAACCAAACCAAGTAGCTTCGATTGCGAAATGTTTAGACAAGAAATAACTCAAACCTAATCCTACATTAGCACCAATTTCATTTTCTTTGTAATCACCAGGTTTAGTTTTTGAATTAGTAAAATCAAGAGCAGCCTCACCATACACAGAAAATTGAGATGCAGGTGTAAAATAATATCTACCAAATGCTCCGGCAGTAAAATCATTCGTTTTATTATCACCAATTTTAGTTGAACCAAAACCTAATTTAGCTCCAACAGCAATGTTGTCAGATACAAAATAACCTAATTTTGGTTCTACTGTGAAACCACTAGTTTTTGCATCTCCCGTTTTTGTTGAACCTGCATTTAATGCTCCCGAAATAAACGCATCTCCTTTAGCAAATCCTCCTGTCTGTGCATTTGCAAATGCAAAACCTAATACTGCAATAGCAGCTAAAAAAATTTTTTTCATGATTTTATTTTTAATTACTGATCCAAAACTAAGATTATGCTTACGAACTGATGTCCACAAGAAGCAAAAAAAGTATTAAAATAAGCCAGAATTAGATTACAAACAGAATGCTGGTTTTCAAATATTTAGGCAAAAACAGCTTAAAATCTGCTCTTAATTTTCGAAAAAAGTGCAAATTTTAATAATTATATAAAGGCAGATGTAAAACAATAAAATGAAAATAATGTAGTTTTGACCTTAGAATAACGTTTAAATACCAAAATTTAAAAACATTTTTTATGAAGAAAATACTTTTAGCAGCTGTATTGTTCATAGCAGCAACAGCTACAACCCAGGCACAATTATTACAAATAGGGGTTAAAGCAGGGGTTAACTTTGCAAGTCAAACGGGAGATGCGAGCCTAAACGGAGTAGGATTTGATAAAGACGGAATTACCAGCTATCATGCGGGTCTTGTAGCAGAACTTAAATTACTGGAGAAGTTTTCTATTCAACCAGAGCTTTTATACTCTACCCAGGGGGCCAGCTATAAAAATGCGGTGGACGAGTTTAAAAATGAACTTGGTTATTTATCGATTCCGGTAATGGCTAAATTTTATTTAAACAATACTTTTAGTTTAGAAGTTGGTCCGCAGGCTTCCTTCCTATTAAGTGAAAAAAATGACTTTGACGTTAAAGATGCTGAAACTTTTGAATTTGGACTTAATGCCGGATTAGGAGTTAAATTAACGAAAAACATTTTCCTTCAGGGACGTTATGGTTTAGGATTAACAGAAGCTTCAAAAAATGCTGATGTTAAAAACTCAACTGTACAAATATCTGCCGGATTCCTGTTCTAAAAAATATCACATACTTTCCCAAAAACCGTTCTGTTAATTGGAACGGTTTTTTTATTTTTACCAGATTCAATGGCAGTGTCAAGAGTCAATTTCAATGGCAAAAATCAATGGCAATTTCAATGGCAATGGCAAGAATAAATATCATTTACAAATACAATAAATACTTCAACATAAATAATTAAATATGAAAATCTGCATTATCAACGGACCTAACCTGAATCTTTTAGGAAAACGTGAACCTGAAGTCTATGGAAGCCAGACTTTTGAAGATTATTTTGAAACGTTGAAACAAAAGTTCCCAAACATTGAGCTTTCGTATTACCAAAGTAATATTGAAGGTGAATTGATTGGTAAAATTCAGGAATGCGGTTTTACCTATGACGGAATTATTCTGAATGCCGGTGCTTATACTCATACTTCTATTGGCTTAGGCGACGCTATGAAAGCGGTTACAACTCCGGTAATCGAAGTTCATATTTCTAATACATATGCCCGTGAAAGTTTCAGACATCAGTCTTATTTATCCGGAAATGCAAAAGGTGTTATTTTAGGTTTCGGATTAAAAAGCTACGAACTGGCCATACAGTCTTTTTTATAAGCTGTTATTTAACAAATTATTAATAGGCTCGTTTTTAAGTTATTTTATTTTTGTAAGAGAAACTACTTACATGAGAAACTTTATACTACTTGCCTTTTTAATTTTTTCATTTTCTAATTTCGCTCAAATCAAAGGGACGGTTACCGATGAAAAGGGAAATCCGCTGCCGTTTGTTTCTGTTTTTGAAGAAGGAACTTATAGAGGAACCACTTCAAACGAACAGGGAGAATACCAATTGCAGGTCAATGAAATGGGCAAAAACCGAATTGTTTTTCAGTATTTAGGTTTTAAAACCCAAAAGCTTACCGTTTCTCCAGATTCTAAAACGATTACTTTGGACGTAAAACTGTCAGAAGAAAGTTTTGCCTTAAATGAAGTTGTTATCGATCCTAAAAACAATCCTGCCAATGCCATAATCAAAAGTGCCATTACAAACAAAAAGGAAAACTCAGACAAAACAGGAAGATTTACAGCCGATTTTTATTCGAAAGGAATGTTTAAAGTCAAAGATCTCCCAAAAAAAATCCTGGGACAGAAAGTAGATCTTGGCACTGATATGGCTTCCAATCTGGATTCGACCGGAACCGGAATTTTGTATTTATCGGAAACCGTTTCCAAAATTACTTTCGAAAAACCATTCAAATTAAAAGAGCGAATCATAGCTTCTAAAATTTCCGGAAACAACCGGGGCTACAGCTATAATACAGCTGCGTTATCTACTTATGATTTTTATGATAATACCTTAGATTTCGACGTAAAAATGATTTCCCCTATTGCCGATAATGCTTTCAACTATTACAAATACAAATTGGAGGGAAGTTTTTACGATGACAATAAAAACCAGATCTATAAAATAAAAATTATTCCAAAACGAGACAAAGAGCCTGTTTTTGAAGGCTATATCTATATTGTTGATGACAGCTTTGCGATTTATGCCATTGATTTAGATATTAAAGGCTACAGAATGAAAAATGAATTTACCGAAACGATGTCTTTAACACAAAGTTTCAGTTATAATGTAAAGAATAAAATCTGGTCTAAAAATGCACAGACCCTTTCTTTTACGGCGGGTCTTTTTGGAATAAAATTCTCCGGAAGCTTTAATTATGTGTATTCTAATTATGAGTTTCCGTCTTCTTTTGAAAAGAAAACTTTTGGAAATGAAATTGTTTCTTTTGAAACCAACGCCAACAAAAAAGACAATGCCTTTTGGAATGAAATACGACCAATTCCGTTAACTCTGGAAGAAAGCAACGATTACACCAAAAAAGACAGTCTTCTCACCATTAGAACATCAAAAAAATACACAGACTCTGTTGACTCCAAAAATAACAAATTCAAAGTCTGGGATATCCTGATGGGGTATGATTATAAAAACACTTTCAGAAAATATTCTCTTAACTACCAGGGTTTATTGAATATTTCATCTTTAAGTTTCAATACCGTACAAGGTTTTAATTTCGACTCTGGTTTTTCATTCAGGAAAGAAAATGAGGAAAAAGGAAAATCAACTTCTATAGGAACTACTTTTAATTATGGTTTTTCAGACGAACGTTTTAGGGTGACTGGATATTTTTCGCATAAATTCAATAACATCAATTATGCTACAATTGGAGCTTCGGGCGGAACAAAAGTCGCTCAATTTAATAGTGCTGAACCCATTACAAAATTGGTCAATTCTATAAGTTCTTTATTTTTTAAAGATAACTATATGAAATTGTACAACTTGGAATATGCTCAGGTTAATTATTCTCAAGATGTTTTAAACGGAGTGAATCTCTTTGCAAAAGTGGCTTATGAACAAAGAAAACCTCTTTTTAATACTACTGATTATTCTTTCTTTAAAAGAGATGACTTGTATACTTCAAATAATCCGCTTGATCCAAATGATTTTACTTCAGCACCATTTGAGCAACATCACTTATTTAAAACTGGTATAAATGCGCGAATTAATTTCGGAAACAAATACATCTCAAGACCTGATGGAAGATATAATTTTAAAGATGATCGATATCCAACTGTAACTTTAGGTTTCGAAAAAGCTTTTGCAGCAAGCGAAAAAAAATATGAATTTGAGAGAATCGGCGCTGCAGTACAATATGATTTAAACTTAAACAACAAAGGTACTTTAGGCATGAATTTCAGAGCTGGAAAATTCTTTAATGCTGAGAATATTTCTTTTATAGATTACAGACATTTCAATGGAAATCAAACTCACATTGGAACGACGGGTCGTTACTTAAATGTTTTCAATTTAATGCCTTATTATGCCAACAGCACAAACGACAGTTATTTGGAAATGCATTTGGAGCACAACGATAACGGCTATATTATGAATAAAATTCCGTTATTGAATCTTTTAAAATCAACAATGAATATCGGGTTTCATTCGCTGGCCATTCCAGACCGAAGACCTTATACCGAATATACAATTGGTTTAGACAATTTAGGTTTTGGTAAATTCAAATTATTCCGCGTAGATTATGTGCATTCCTATCAAGGAGGAGTTCAGCAAAATGGTGTTGTGTTTGGATTGAAGATTTTGAATGCGTTAGACTAAGATGCTAAGGTTCTGAGATTCTAAATTTTCTTCCTTTTATATTATAGAACTTTTATATCAAATTCAAAAAACCGCTTAAATTGCAATCTACTTGAACAGAGTGTAATTTAAACAGTTTTCTTTTTGAATTTTGAAAATCTTTGTGCGGGCTTCGACTTCAGCCTGACAAAAATTAATATTATCATAGAACTTAGAATATCAAAACCTCAGCAACTTTAACAATTATAATCATCTGGTTCAACATGAATTAATACATGTCCTAATTCAGGATTATTTTCCCTCAATGTATCTTTCAGTTTATGTGCCAAATCATGTCCTTCTTTAACAGATATCTTTGCCGAAACAATAGCATGGAGATCGACATGATACTTCATTCCAGCTTTGCGGATAAAACATTTTTCAGTTCCCAAAATCCCAGGAACAGTAAGAGCTACAACACGAATCTCTTCTACCAAATCCTCATTTAAATTTTCATCCATAATTTCGCCAAGTGCGGGTCTGAAAATTTTATAACTATTATATAAAATAAAAAATGCAGCAAAAAGAGCAGCCCAATCATCTGCCGATTCGTAGCCTTTTCCCATTATCAGAGCTATCGAAATTCCGATAAAAGCCGCTACAGAAGTTATCGCGTCGCTTCTATGATGCCATGCGTCTGCGGCCAAAGAAGAACTATTGGTTTGTTTACTTCGTTTCATTACCAAACGAAAAGAATATTCTTTCCATATTATAATAGCTCCCAAAACATACAATGTCCAAGATTTAGGCAATTCATGAGAAGTCCCGATATTGGCAATACTTTCGTACCCGATAATTGTTGCAGATGTAATTAAAAACCCAACAACCAAAAATGTAATTAAAGGTTCTGCGCGACCATGACCGTAAGGATGATTTTCATCAGCTGGCTTATTCGAATATTTGATTCCAAACAGTACCAAAAAAGATGCAAATATATCCGTTGTCGATTCGATTGCATCTGCAATCAAGGCATAAGAATTGCCAAAAAAACCTGCCAATCCTTTTATCAAGGCCAGGCAGGTGTTTCCTATTATACTAAAAATAGTAGCTTTTATAGCTTTTTGTTCGTTTGTCATTATAGACTATTTTTTTTTCGCCACGAATTCACGAATTATTTTTTTTTATAATCTTTGACGATTTGAATTCGTGAATTCGTGGCTATAAACTTTTAAGCTCTTACGATTTTTGCACCGATCGCTCTTAAACGCTCATCAATACGCTCATATCCACGATCGATTTGCTCGATATTCTGGATTGTACTTGTTCCTTTTGCAGAAAGCGCCGCAATCAATAATGAGATCCCTGCACGAATATCAGGAGACGACATGGTTGTTGCTTTTAATTGAGATTCGAAATTATGTCCCATAACCACCGCTCTGTGTGGGTCACATAACATGATTTTGGCTCCCATATCGATTAGTTTATCCACGAAAAACAAACGGCTTTCGAACATTTTCTGGTGAATTAACACATCTCCTTTTGCCTGTGTTGCCACAACCAAAACGATACTTAGTAAGTCAGGTGTAAATCCTGGCCAAGGCGCATCGGCAATAGTTAAAATAGAACCGTCGATGTCTGTTTTTACTTCGTATCCGTCTTTGTGAGCCGGAATGTAAATATCGTCATTACGTTTTTCGATTGTAATTCCTAATTTTCTAAAAGTATTCGGAATCAAACCTAAATTTTCCCAGCTTACATTTTTGATTGTGATTTCGCTTTTTGTCATAGCTGCCAGACCAATCCAGGAACCAATTTCGATCATATCCGGTAAAATAGTATGCTCGCAGCCACCCAGACTTTCAACACCTTCGATAGTCAATAAATTGGAACCAACTCCGGTGATTTTAGCTCCCATAGAGTTCAGCATTTTACATAACTGCTGTAAGTAAGGTTCACAGGCAGCATTGTAAACGGTAGTTGTCCCTTTTGCTAAAACAGCTGCCATTACAATATTCGCAGTTCCGGTTACAGAAGCTTCGTCAAGAAGCATGTCGGTTCCCTGCAGTCCTTCTTTTGGAGATTCTACTCCGTAAAAGTGATCTTCTCTGTTGTATCTGAATTTTGCTCCAAGGTTAATAAAACCTTCAAAGTGCGTATCTAATCTGCGGCGTCCAATTTTATCTCCACCCGGTTTTGGAATATATCCTTTTCCGAAACGAGCCAAAAGCGGCCCAACAATCATAATAGAACCACGAAGCGCTCCGCCTTCTTTTTTGAAAGCTTCTGTTTCTAAATATCCAACGTTTACCTCATCAGCCTGAAAAGTAATTGATCCCGGCTCGTTACGTTGAATTTTCACCCCTAAATTCCCCAGCAAAGTGATTAATTTATTGATGTCTATAATATCAGGAATGTTATTAATTTTTACTTTCTCTCCTGTCAGCAGCACGGCACATAAAATTTGTAATGCCTCATTTTTTGCTCCCTGCGGAGTGATTTCTCCTTTTAAAGGAGTTCCTCCTTCGATTTTAAAAATTCCCATAGATTGTTTTTAAGGTTCTGAGGTTCTGAGATTCTAAGGTTCTGAGCTAAAATCTTAGCATCTTAGAAACTTAGCATCTTAGCCACTTTATTTTTGATTATTGTTTTTTTGAAAATTCTTTTTTTGTCCGCCTTTGTTGTTATTCTTGTTGTTTTGAGCTTTTGGCTGTACACCTGACGCTGTTTTATTAGACATGCGTTTGTTAGTGCGCATTAGATCAGTTGTGTTTAACAGCTCTTCTGTACTGTGCAGTAAGTTTATTTTTCCTCCTGACAATTCATACAAATGCTCAAAAATCACATCATCTTTTACAGTGTCTTTGTTCCAGCTCAGGAAAGATTTTTTCATATGGTTGGCAATTACCATTACCAATGCGTTTTTCATCTCGCCTTCTTCCCATTTATTGGCAACATCAATCATGTATTTGATGTTATTTCCATAAAACCGGTATTTAGGAAAGTTCTGCGGATACTGTAAAACCTCCGGTTTTAACTGCAAAACATCTCTAGACGGAATTGGGTATGGCGATTCAACATTCAGTTTAAAATCAGACATGATAAAAAGCTGATCCCAAAGTTTATGCTGAAAATCCGGCACATCACGCAAATGCGGGTTTAGACTTCCCATAACCTGAATGATATATTTGGCCGCTTTATTGCGCGTTTCATCATCTTCTATTGCTGTAGCCTGATCAATCAGTTTTTGTAAATGACGACCATACTCCGGAATAATTAAGCGCTGTCTTTCAGAATTATATTCTAAATTATAGACAACGTCGCTTGCGGCTTCTCTTTTATATTTTTCGATCATAAGTTTATAATGAAACTATACCTTCAATTGTAGAAACTTCTTTGTATTTACTAATCACATCATCTGAACTGTTCATAGTAACATCTACAGAAACGCTGGTAAATTTACCTGTTTTAGATTTTGTTGTTTTAATAACCGCTCCCATTCGATCAAAAGCTTTTTCAACACGCTCTACATTATCGGCTACAGAAGGCACTATAAATTTGTATAAATATTCTGCAGGCCAGGTGTTTGCGTTATCAAGCTCTAATTTTAATCTTTCGTAAAATTCGGCTGTATTTTTTTCGTTATCGTTCTCCATTCGTAATTAAAAATAAACGCAAATATACGGTTTTGATTTCAGATTTATGATTTTAGATTTTAGATTTTTTGACTCTAAAAATAAAGGTGTTTTTTTGCCACGAATTACACTTATTAGCGCAAATTATTCAATCCTAAAATTCAATTTCACCAATTTTAATTAACTTGGCAAATCAAAAAATAAAAATTAGCGAAAATTCGTGAAATTGCTTCGCCTGTTCACTATCGTTCGAGTCGTGCCAGAAAAACTTTGCGACTTTGCGAGATTAAAACATATTACAATGAAAAAATTCCTTTTACTTTTTATCGTCGTTTTATCCAACAATATCCAGGCACAAGAAGTCAAAACCTTAACTTACTTCCAAAACGACACTTTAAAACTGGATTTAGATTTATACCTGCCAAAGAAAAAAGCTAACGAAAAAATCCCTTTAATTATGTTTGCTTTCGGCGGTGGATTTTCTGGCGGAGAACGTACAAGTGAGAAAGATTTTGGAAAATTCATGGCACAAAACGGATATGCTGTCGCGAGTATTTCGTACAGCTTGTACATGAAAGGAAAAGATTTTGGTTGCAAAGGAACTTTGACCGAAAAAATAAAAGCAATCCGAATTGGTGTAAGCGACATGTGGCAGGCAACTGCTTTTTTAATTGAAAATGCAGACCAATACAATTTAGATACTTCAAAAATCTTTATTTCCGGAATTAGTGCGGGTGCCGAAATTGGTTTGCATGCTTCGTTTTGGGATTATAAACTAATGAATTTATACAAAAGCAATTTACCGGAAAACTTTAAATACAAAGGTTTTATCGGAGGTTCAGGAGCTATTCAGGATATTAATCTGATTACAAAAGAAAAAGCAATTCCGATGTTATTGGCGCATGGAAGTAATGATGATACTGTTCCGTATGCTGCAGGTTCACATCGCTCCTGCCCGACAAATGCTTCGGGCTGGCTGATTCTTTTTGGCTCGTATGCCGTTTATAATCAAATGAGAGATCTGCATAAAGATATCGAACTGATTACTTTTTGCGGCGGCGGACATGAATTTTCAGGTTATCTTTTTCATGAAGGACAACAATATGTTTTAGATTTTGTAAATGATGTTTTGAAAGGGAAGAAATTTGAATCGCATTTAATTGAGCCTTCTAAAAAAGGAAAAGGCCCTGGGAAGTATTTGTTTTGTGAATAATTTTAAATAAAAATGAGACATATTGCTTTTGTAACAACCTTATTGCTTCACTTCCTTATTATTTATGCACTTAAACTGCTTGACAATTTTTTAATAATAATTTTAACTGTCATTGCTTCTGTACTAATTGGACTTGTAATTAGAAAAATTTCAGAGAATAATAAAATCATGAAAAATTCGGGGTTTGGTATTTTTTATGGCTCAATTACATCATTAATCGCCCTTTTACTATTCAGCATTTGGCTGAGCTTTAATTTTCCTGGGTAAAATTCTCCTTTTAGAACAGGGTCTGCCATAAAAGATAAAACCGAAAACAGGAATCAATTTTCACTAAAAATGCTAAATTATCCGCTCTTAATAAATATTCTTTTTAATTATGAATAAGTTTAGGTAAATTTGCGCTTTATTTTTAGAATAGTGCAAAAACAAATCATAGTTCTCATAGGCGGCCCGGGTACGGGGAAATCTACACTTATAAACGAATTAGTAGCTCGGGACTACTGCTGTTACCCTGAAATTTCAAGAGAAGTTACGCTCGAAGCCCAGAAAAGGGGTATCGAACAATTGTTTTTGGAACAGCCTTTATTGTTTAGCGAAATGCTTTTGGAAGGACGTATACAACAGTTTGAAAATGCAGAAAAAGAGCCTCATAATGTCGTTTTTATTGATCGTGGTATTCCTGATGTAGTGGCTTATATGGATTATATAGGCGATGAATATCCACATCATTTCATAAAAGCCTGCGAGGATTACAAATATTCTAAAACTTTTATTTTACCACCCTGGGAAGAAATTTATGAAAGTGACACTGAACGGTATGAAAATTTCGAACAGGCGTTAACGATTCAGAAGCACTTAATTGAAACGTATCAAAAGTACGGTTACGAATTAATTGAGGTTCCGAAAGATACAGTTGAAAACAGAATTCTTTATATCTTAGACAAAATTTAGCAGCCGGTTTTAAAGTTACAAGCAAGAACCCGATTTCTAAATTTTTAACTTTAAAACAAAGGCCATGCAGGAAGCACAGGAAATCCTTTTTAAATACTGGAAACACTCCGGTTTCAGACCGCTTCAAAAAGAAATTATCGATTCCGTTTTAGAAGGCCGGGACACTTTTGCACTGCTGCCCACCGGAGGAGGAAAATCTGTTTGCTTTCAGGTTCCGACTATGATGCAGGAAGGAATTTGTCTTGTAATTTCGCCTTTAATTGCCCTGATGAAAGATCAGGTTGCCAATCTTCAAAAAAGAGACATCAAAGCTATTGCTCTGACCGGAGGTATCCATACTGAAGACATTATTGATCTTCTCGACAACTGCCAGTTCGGAAACTATAAATTTCTTTACCTTTCTCCGGAACGTCTACAGTCAGACTGGATTTTGGAACGCATCAAAAACCTTCCCATCAATTTAATTGCCATAGACGAGGCGCATTGTGTTTCGCAATGGGGACATGATTTCAGACCTGCGTATTTAAAAATTTCCGAATTAAAAAAATTCTTTCCCAAAGTCCCTTTTCTGGCTTTAACCGCAACTGCAACACCAAGAGTTGTGGAAGACATTAAAACTGAATTAGGATTAAAAAACACTAAACTTTTTCAGCAGTCTTTTGAAAGAAAGAATATTGCCTATATGGTTTTTGAAGTCGAAGACAAACTATATCGTGTTGAACAGATTTTAAAGAAAAACCCGCAGCCCTGTATTATATATGTTCGCAACCGAAAATCATGCCTGAATATTTCTACACAATTACAATCTCTCGGATTCAGGGCTACCTATTATCATGGTGGACTTTCATCTCAGGAAAAAGACAAAAACATGCAGTTGTGGATGTCAGAACAGGCGCAGGTTATTGTTGCTACAAATGCTTTTGGAATGGGAATTGACAAAGACAATGTCAAAACTGTCATCCATACCCAGCTTCCTGAAAATCTCGAAAACTATTATCAGGAATCAGGAAGAGCCGGACGAAACGGCGACAAATCCTTTTCCGTCTTATTGTTCAACAATTCAGACGCCAATCAAACAGAACAGCAGTTTTTAAGCATACTTCCGGACAAGAAGTTTTTAAAAACCATGTATATCAAACTCTGCAATTATTTTCAGATTGCTTATGGAGAAGGAATAGACGAGTCATATTCTTTTAAAATGAATCATTTCTGTAATAAATATGATTTTCCGACTTTAAAAACCTATAATGCGCTGCAGTTTTTAAACCAGCAGGGGATTATTACGATGTCTCAGGAGTTTTCAGAAAAAGTAACGATACAGTTCCTTATCGAATCCAAAGAAGTGATTCGGTATATGAGTCTTAATCCCAACGATGAAGAAATCATGCTGGCAATTTTACGAACTTATCCGGGAATTCATGAAATAAAAACACCAGTTAACCTGCCGTTAATTGCTAAAAAATCCAATCACAAAGAAGAGCAGGTCACGGCACTTTTAGAAAAATTAAAAGAGAAAGATATTATTGAATATAAATCCAAAAACAATGATGCTACTATCTTATTTAATGAAGTCCGTGAAGACGATTTAACTATAAACCGGATTTCAAAATACCTGGAGAAACAAAACAAACTAAAACATGATCAGCTTTCATCTGTACTCTATTATATAAAAGAAGACAAAACCTGCAAAAACCGACTGGTTTTGGATTATTTTGGAGAAAAAGCCGATTCTAACTGCGGGGTTTGTTCGTATTGTATTACCCAAAAAGGAAAAATCACCGAAGCCGATTCAATTGCTGACAAAATCCTTCATTTATTAAAAGCAACTGCCTTAACTTCGCGCGAAATACAGAACCAGATAAAGCTGGATGCTAAAGATGTTCTTTCAGTTCTTCAGGAATTATTAGAAAACAACCATATTATCATCTTAGCCAATAATAAATACACTTTAAAAACCTGATGGAAAAATTACGAATTATATTTATGGGAACTCCGGAATTTGCTGTTGGCATTCTGGATACCATTATCAAAAACAACTACGAAGTTGCGGGCGTTATCACGGCAGCAGACAAGCCTGCCGGCCGCGGACAAAAAATAAAATATTCGGCTGTTAAAGAATATGCACTGGCCAATAACCTTACCCTGCTGCAGCCTGTTAATTTAAAAGACGAGAACTTTCTTGCCGAATTAAAGGCCTTAAATGCCAATTTGCAGGTAGTAGTAGCTTTTAGAATGCTTCCTAAAGTGGTTTGGGAAATGCCTGCTCTGGGCACTTTTAACTTACATGCTTCTTTACTGCCAGATTATCGCGGAGCTGCTCCTATCAACTGGGCTGTTATCAATGGCGAAACCAAAACCGGCGTTACGACTTTCTTTATAGATGATAAAATCGATACGGGAGCGATGATCCTAAATTCAGAAATTGCCATTGAACCGGAGGAAACAGCCGGAGAACTGCATGACCGCTTAATGCACTTGGGAAGTGCTGCCGTTATTGACACTTTAAAAGTCATTGAAGCCGGAGATGTTATTACCACTATCCAGGAAGACCATCACGATATCAAAACTGCTTATAAACTAAACAAAGAAAACTGCAAAATCGACTGGTCTAAACCAGGCGAAGAAATCAACAACCTAATTCGGGGTCTCAGCCCTTATCCAGCTGCCTGGTGTTTTTTGAAAGACAAAAATGAAGAACTTACTATTAAAGTTTATGAAGCAAGACTGGTTTTAGAAAATCATCCTTACGAAAACGGCAGTTTGATAAGCAGTAAAAAAGAAATCAAAATTGCAATAAAAAATGGTTTCATTCAGTTATTAAGTTTACAATTACCAGGAAAGAAGAGAATGCAGGTGTCGGAATTATTAAACGGCATTACTTTTTCTGATGACGCAAAGGTCTATTAAGCTCAGTAAAACAGGGGTTTGTACTTATTTTTGATCGACAAACAACCTGCTTTATGAACAAAAAAAGCAAGTTATTAACAATTATTGCTAAAATTAAAGAAAACACTTGCACGCAACGGATTTCCTACTAAATTTGTGTATTAACAATTTTTTTTAACCAACAATTAATAACTAATTATTATGAACAAATCAGAATTAATCGATGCTATCGCTGCTGATGCAGGAATTACAAAAGCTGCGGCAAAATTAGCTTTAGAGTCATTTTTAGGGAACGTAGGAACTACTTTGAAAAAAGGCGGAAGAATTTCATTAGTAGGTTTCGGATCTTGGTCAGTATCTGCGAGAGCTGCTAGAGACGGTAGAAATCCTCAAACAGGAAAAACTATCAAAATTGCTGCAAAAAATGTAGTAAAATTCAAAGCTGGAGCTGAATTAGAAAGTGCAGTGAACTAATTATTAAAGTTCTCTAAACTAAAATAATATAATTAAAACCCTTCTTATGGAGGGTTTTTTTATGCGGTTTAACGATTTTTTTTGTGATTTTAAAAATTTTATGATTAAATTTAATAAAAATTGTAGCCGTATGATTTCAGAAAAATTAAAAAAAGGACACCTGCTTATTGCCGAGCCTTCTATAATTGGGGATTTATCTTTTAACAGATCGGTAATTTTATTAGCAGACCATAACAAGGAAGGTTCGATAGGTTTCATCATTAATAAACCTTTAAAATATACTATTAATGATCTGATACCTGAGATTGATGCCAACTTTAAAATATACAACGGAGGTCCTGTCGAACAAGACAACCTGTATTTTATTCACAACATTCCGGATTTAATCCCAAACAGTGTTGAAATTTCGAACGGAATTTACTGGGGCGGAGATTTCGAATCAACCAAAGACCTTATCAACGACGGATCGATCAGTAAGAACAACATTCGTTTTTTCTTAGGGTATACCGGCTGGGACGAGAATCAGCTTGAGAATGAAATGCAGGGCAATTCCTGGATCATCGCCGATAATAGTTATAAAAACAAAATTATCGGAAAATCTACCACTCATTTCTGGAAAGAACAAATTATAGAACTGGGCGGAGATTATGTTATTTGGTCAAACGCACCTGAAAATCCCTATCTGAATTAATTTTCAGACAGGGTTTCATTTAGTTTTTGAACTAATAAATGAGCCAGATTACTCACAAACTCTTTTTTTCGATATTTGGTTATCGGCTGTATTCCCATGATTACATTGGTCAGAAATAATTCGTCTGCTTTTTGAAGATCAAATGGCGAAATTATTTCTTCGACAACCTCTATACCCTCTATTTTTTTAGCCAGTGTTAGAATCTGCTTGCGCATAATTCCGTTTAAACAGCCTTCTGAAACAGGCGGCGTAATTAACTTTTTACCCGTAAGCATAAACAGATTCCCCTGAAGGGCTTCAACTACATTCTTGGCATCGTTTACTAACAAACAATTTGCCAGTCCGTTTTCATCTGCAAAAATGCTTCCGGTAACATGTATCATTTTATTTGTCGTTTTAATAGACGACAATAAATGTTTGGTTACATAAAAATCTTTATACAAATCAACCTCATATTCGGCTGTATTCAAAGCATACAAAGTATTCTCCAGTGAAGAAACATTAATTAAAAACGAAACTTCTCTGGTTTTAGGCAGATACAGCCCCCCGTCATTTCTAAAAATAGTAATCCTGGCTCTGGCAGATGCCGCCATTCCTTTTCGGCTAACAAGATTTAAAATCTGTTCTTCGAAATATTCCATGGTAAAATTCATTGGAATTTCCATTCTTACCACACGCATAGAAGCCATCAGTCTAAAATAATGATCTTCAAGAAACAAGATTTTATTGTTGATTATTTTTACTGTTTCAAAAACACCGTCTCCATATAAAAAAGCACGATTTTGAGTTAATAAATTATCTTCTGGCGTAATGTTCCCATTAAAATTAATCATAAAAAAACCCTGAATTTTGTTCAGGGCAAATATAAGGCATAAAATAGACTTTTACTAAACAGATCCTATAAGATGTTTCAGATCTGAGATCTGGTTCTCCCACAACTGTTTAGCCTCTCCTATTTCTTCTTTATCAGCAAAATCTACTACCATCAGAGAGACATCTTTAGTTAATTCATCAACTAAAATATGCAGTTCAAAAAAGTATTCAGTATCCTTACTGCTTTCATCAACCCATTTAAACTTTACTTTTTCTCCGGATTTCTTAGAAGCCAGACGTGCTTTTTCCTGTGAATCATTCCAGATAAATGTAAAAAACTCTCCTCTTGAATTAACATTGTCAGCAAACCATTCTGATAAACCTGACGGCGTTGATATATATTGATACAATAATTGCGGCGAAGAATTGATCGGAAACTCGATTTCGTAACGTATTTTTGAATCCATGTGCTACTTTTAATTTTTTTGGAAATATAAGAATATATGTCCAAAAACAATACATTTTTAAAAATATTTTTTTTTCTTCATTTTATACTTGTATGCTTTAATATTATTTCTATCTTTGCACCCGCAATCAGGAATTCATGATAGCAGTCCAGGCGAGGTAGCTCAGTTGGTTAGAGCGCAGGATTCATAACCCTGAGGTCACGGGTTCAACTCCCGTCCTCGCTACCAGGTAAAAACATCACTTAACATAAGTGATGTTTTTTTATTTATGGCACTTTTTGTAATTTCAGGGCAGATTTTTCAGTCAGTATTTAACTGAAAGCCCTTAAATGGTCTTTTGCAAACTAAGTATTTTGTAAACAATGGATATAGTAAAGTTTAAAATCACATCCAAAACGATAAAAGTAGAAGTACGTAATTCGAATAATTATGTTTTCAATTTTAATTCCGCATTAGATATTAAAAAAGAGGACAAAGATGTTTTATTAAAACTGTACAATGCCCTGGACCTTCTTTTTAAAAAAGAACTCGCTCCCGAAGTAAAAAATTACATTTCACCTAATCAGACCAATATACTGGATCAGATTTCTGATATTGATAAACTGGAGCAGAATCAATAAACTTATTATTCTACAGGTGTACTCCTGTTTTTCATTATAAATCCAAACATCACTTTTTAAGTGGTGTTTTTTTTTGTTTATTGCACTATCCATAATCAAAACACAAACAGTCACTCTAAGATGAAAAACAATTTAATCGACCAGCTAAAGGAGACTTTTATATCAAAGCTCGACATTTTTGCAACATTCATGAATGATGGAGCAAATGAAGAAGATATACTACAATTAGAAAACACAATCGGCCTGGTTCTGCCGGACTCTTATACTACTTTATTAAAGAAGTATGATGGAGAAAAGGAGATTCTTTGCTGTATGGCTGGCTTTGGTTTTCTGGGAACTGAAGAAATAAAAATACAATGGAACTTTTTTAAAGAATCAGAAGGCCTGGCAGAACCCGATTCCATTTATCAAAAAGATAAAATTAAGAACATCATGTATTCCGGAAAAAGGATTCCTTTTGCACATGATGGTTCCGGAAATTTTTTATGCATCGATTATGATCCGGCTCCAGAGGGAAAAACAGGTCAGATTATCTATTTGCCCGGAGGAGATCCCGAGCCTGTTTCGGTTATAGCAGATCATTTTGATGATTTTCTTCTTTTTTTAATTGATGCAGTTGATTCCGGCAGATTAGAATTAACAGACGAAAGAGACGAATGGGATGAAGAAGACTGGGAGAACGCAGAAATTTACTTCTACAATACCTGGAAAGATGACTGGACTGACATTGCTGACGAGTACAATACCAGACATAAAAATGATTAACAACAAACATAGTTTCTACGAAACAAAACTACCGCAGTATTTATTATTCCCGGCAAAAACAACAATCAAGACACCATTTAAAATGGTGTCTTGATTGTTTATAAACATAAGTTCCGCTTGTTACAACCCAAAAGCCTTCAAATATTTACCAATCCTTTTTTCTGATTCAATAGTTTTTATCTATACCACAAGATACATTTAATATCTTATAGAGTTAACATCTTTGGGGTTAATCCGTAATTTTGAAAGAAAAGAAAACAAAAAATCAGTAACTTAAAACCACTTAATTATGGGTAACACAAATGATGACATCAGTAAATGTCCCTTTCATAACGGCCAGATGAACAATACACCGGGAGAGGGAACAAAAAATCGTGATTGGTGGCCAAACCAGTTAAAAGTAAATATCCTGAGACAGCATTCTCCTTTGTCTGACCCAATGGATAAAGATTTTAATTATGCCGAAGCTTTTAACAGTCTGGATCTTGAAGCCGTAAAAAAAGACCTTCATGCTCTTATGACAGATTCGCAGGACTGGTGGCCTGCCGACTTTGGTCACTACGGCGGATTGTTTATTCGTATGGCATGGCACAGTGCAGGAACTTATCGTGTTGAAGATGGACGTGGAGGTGCAGGTGCCGGACAACAGCGTTTTGCCCCGCTGAACAGCTGGCCGGATAACGTAAGCCTTGATAAAGCCCGCAGACTGCTTTGGCCAATCAAACAAAAATACGGTAAAAAAATCTCCTGGGCCGATTTGATGATCCTGACCGGAAATGTAGCCCTTGAATCTATGGGCTTTAAAACTTTTGGTTTTGCCGGAGGACGTCAGGACGTTTGGGAACCGGACGAAGCGGTTTACTGGGGATCTGAAAAAGTATGGTTAGGAGGCGATGACCGTTACGGAAAAGGTTCTGCTGGTGTTCCTAAAGATCATGGTGTAGTATCTTCAGACGATGATGCCAATGGAGATATTCATTCCAGAAATCTGGAGAAACCTTTAGCGGCTGTACAAATGGGGCTTATTTACGTAAACCCTGAAGGCCCGGACGGTAATCCTGATCCTATTGCCGCTGCCAAAGATATTCGTGATACTTTTGGACGTATGGCCATGGATGATGAAGAAACAGTGGCTTTAATTGCCGGAGGACATACTTTTGGAAAAACCCACGGAGCTGCCCCTTCTGATAATGTAGGGAAAGAACCGGAAGCTGCCGGACTGGAAATGCAGGGCTTTGGCTGGGACAATCAATACCGTTCCGGTAAAGGAGCCGACACCATTACCAGCGGACTCGAAGTTACCTGGACCAAAACGCCTACACAATGGAGCAATAATTTCTTTGAAAATCTTTTTGAATACGAATGGGAACTTTCAAAAAGTCCGGCAGGTGCGCATCAATGGGTAGCCAAAAATGCAGAAGCAATCATTCCGGATGCTTATGATGCCTCCAAAAAACACCTTCCAACCATGCTTACAACAGACTTATCATTACGATTTGATCCTGTTTATGAAAAAATATCACGTCGTTTTCTTGAAAACCCTGATGCTTTTGCCGATGCCTTTGCCCGCGCCTGGTTTAAACTGACGCACCGTGACATGGGACCTCGTGCGCGTTATCTGGGACCAGATGTACCACAGGAAGAGCTATTATGGCAGGATCCTATACCAGAAGTAGATCATGTTTTAGTAAATGCAGAGGATATTGCCGTTTTAAAAACCAGAATAAAAACTTCCGGATTAAGTGTATCCCAATTAGTTTCGACTGCCTGGGCTTCCGCTTCTACTTTTAGAGGATCTGACAAACGAGGTGGTGCCAACGGCTCCCGTATCCGACTGGCTCCTCAAAAAGACTGGGAAGTAAACAATCCGGCACAGCTTAAAGCAGTATTAGAAAAACTGGAACAAATTCAGACCGAATTTAACAATAGCGGAAAGAAAATTTCACTGGCTGATTTAATTGTACTGGCCGGTTCAACCGGTATCGAAATAGCAGCCGAAAAAGCCGGAAGTACTGTCAGCATTCCTTTCTCTCCGGGACGTATGGATGCCACACAGGAACAAACCGATATAGAGTCTGCAGGATATCTTGAACCTAAAGCCGATGGTTTCCGTAATTACCGTAAAACAAAATATCCGGTTTTTACCGAAGAACTTTTAATAGACAAAGCCCATTTACTAACTCTTACCGCACCAGAATTAACTGTACTGCTGGGTGGTTTAAGAGGTTTGGAAATTAATACCGATGGTTCGAAGAATGGTATATTTACCAATCGTCCGGGACAGCTTACCAATGACTTCTTTGTTAACTTGCTTGACATGAATACCCAGTGGAAAGCACTATCTGAGGATAAAGAACTATATTCCGGAAGTGACCGTTCCAGCGGCCAGCTAAAATGGATTGGAACCCGTGCCGATCTTGTTTTTGGATCCAATTCAGAATTAAGAGCTATTGCCGAAGTATATGCCAGCAGTGATGCGCAGGAAAAATTCCTGAATGATTTTGCTGCAGCCTGGACCAAAGTCATGAACCTGGACCGATTTGATCTTCAGTAATTTTTCAGATAAAAAACAACCTCAAAAGCGCCTTTACGGCGCTTTTTTTATTTTTAAACAAAATAAGCACCTCTCCTTTTGTAACATTTTTGAATTAAAACGTCAAACGATACAATTAAATTACGGTTCTTTGCACTGCGATTTACTCCGTGATTCAGCACTACACCATTTCTAAATACAATAATATTGAACTACCTGAGTTTAGACTAGGTAAAAACTGGCAGCGATATTTTCGTTATGGACAATAAAAAGTTTATAGTAAGTTTAAAAAAAGGTAATGAAGCAGCCTTCAAAGAAGTCTATTTCAGGTACTACGATAAACTCATCAATATTGCCAGACGATTTAATCTTACGGTTCTCACTCCTGATGATTTTGTACAGGAAAGTATTTTAAGACTCTATAATAAAAGGGAATTACTAAATGAGGAGGTTTTATTGGACAAACAGTTATTTACCATTTGCAAAAACATCATCATTAACCATGTTAACCGCGAAAATAAGATAATTCAGCTGGATTCTTTTCCGGTCGAAATAGAACAGGAAGAAACCGATTCCGGAATTTTTGAAGAAAGAAAAGAAAAACTCTATACTTTTTTAAACGAACTTCCGGAGCAGCAGCAAAAAATATTCACTTTACACAAACTGGAAAACCTTAGCTATAAGGAGATTGCCGAAATGACGGATCTTTCTGAAAAGACCATTGCCAATCATATTTATCTTGCCAGTAAATTTATTCGAAAAAAAATCGAAAACCATTAGGAACTTTTTTGTTCTCGTTTGTTATACTTAAAAACAAGAACAAAAAATGCATATCGAAGCGTACAAAACCAATGTCAGAACTAAAAAAGATGCAAGTCTGCTTGTAGCCCTTTTACAGTTCGTTATTTCCGATTGTATCATCAATTTTGATTTCACTAAACGCGAAAGGATCCTCAGAATAGAAACTAACAGAGAGATCAAGGAAATGGTTTATGGTGTAGTTACCAAACAGGGATTTTATTGCAAAAAACTTTAGCACCCGGTGGTCATGGATAAAGATAAATTAGAAGAAGAATTAAAGAAACTATGGGACGAAATCCCGGCTTCGCACTCAGAAAGCACAAAAGAAGCTTCCTGGGAACAATTCCGTTCAAAAGCTTTTGCTCCCAAAAAACGAACCTTCAGACCCTGGCGTTATTATTCCGCAGCGGCTGTTCTGCTTTTTGTCCTTATCGGAACCGGAATTTACTTTAACAATGACACTCAGACCCCAAATGGTATACTGTCAGAGAATATAATCGAAAATACCACTTCGAAAATTAAATATGTAGAATTGCCTGACCATTCAAAAGTAGAATTAAGTCCGGATTCTAAAATTTCTTACGGTCAGAATTTTGCTTTAAACCGAAAAATTCATATCGACGGAGAAGCTTATTTTAAGGTAAAAAAGGACAAACAACACCCGTTTCAGGTATACTGTAACGAAACTACTACTACCGTTTTAGGAACCTCTTTTATTGTAAAAGAATCCAAAAAAGAAGAAGTAACCGTTGAACTTTTTGAAGGAAGCGTGCAGATGAATGTAAAAGGCCGGGATCAGAAATGGATCTTAAAACCGGGAGATAAATTCATTTACGGTAATCAGACTGTTTCAGTAACCGAATTCAGCCGATTTATTGATTTTGACAACGAGAAACTAACCGCGGTTACTGCTTATATCCAAAACAATTATGGTTATAAAGTAGTGCTTCCTGAGGAGTATCACAACCAGAAAATTACCATTCGAATAAACAAAAAAGAAGATTTAAAAACAATTGTACAATTAATCTCAGAAATGTATAACCTAAATTTTGAAATAAATGACGATTTAAAACAGATTGCTTTCCGGTAGGAAAAGAAAAAGGATGTAAGCCGCGAAACTCCACATCCCCCTCATATTCAGGATAACACGAAGTTATTCCATTTAATAATATTCAAAAATACAAAATTTCATGAAGCATATAATTTCGGCATGCTTTTTTTTACTTAGTTTAGGTATGTCTGCCCAGAACGTTACCGTAACAGTAGATCAGAATGTGACCTTAAAAGAATTCTTTAAACAAATCGAGAATCAGACCGATTTTAAATTTGCCTTTACAGATCAGGTAGATACCAATAAAAAGTATTTTACCCAAAAAAGCAGCTTTAAGCAGATCGAAATCGGGAAACTCATCACGGAACTTAACAAAACTGCCGCTGTACAATTTTCGGTTACAGGGAACAATATTTTTGTGAAGCCAAAATCACAGACCGTTAAAACTTCCAAAAAAAAAAGTAAATTAACCGGTCAGATTCTGGATGATACCAAACAGCCTGTTATTGGTGCTAATGTGTATGTTAAAGAACTCGAAGTAAGCTCGATAACCGATTTAAACGGAAAATACAGTATTGAAATTCCAAATGGAAGTTATACCGTATCTGTCAGCTATGTGGGATTTAAAAATGAAGAAAAACGCATGACCGTTTCTGATGACACCCGAATCAATTTTAATCTGGATTCTGATAGTCAGGAATTAGAACAGGTAATCATCATGAACAATAAAGCGGTTGACATCAAAACGCCGCAAATGAGTGTAAACAGACTTACGATGCAGGAAATCAAAAGGATTCCGGTGGCCATGGGCGAACCGGATCCTTTAAAATCAATCCTGACACTGCCGGGAGTTACTAATGCCGGAGAAGCGTCTTCGGGATTTAACGTCCGGGGTGGTGCAGCCGACCAGAATCTGATTCTTCTGGATGGCGCTCCGGTTTATGCCGATTCGCATATGTTTGGATTCTTCTCTATTTTTAATGCCGATATTGTTAATGGTTTAGATTTGTACAAAGGCGGAATTCCGTCTAAGTTTGGAGGCCGTGTTTCGTCTGTTCTGGATGTTACACAACAGACTGGAGACTTTGAAGAGTTTAAAGTTAATGGAGGAATCGGAATTATTTCAAGCCGTCTTTTGGTACAGGGACCTCTGCAAAAAGACAAGAGTTCTTTTATTCTTTCTGGACGTACTTCGTATGCGCATTTGTTTATGAAACTGGCTGACAATAAAAACTCTGCCATGTTTTATGATCTGAATGCAAAATTAAACTACCGTTTTGATGCCAACAATACTTTGTCATTCTCAGGGTACTTTGGAAACGATCTATTCGACATCAACGATCGTTTTGCCAGTACTTACGGAAGCACCATGGGGATTTTAAGCTGGAAACATAAATTTTCTGATCGTTTAAACAGTAATTTATCCGCTTTTTACAGCGATTACAGGTTTAATCTTGAAATTCCGATTGAAAGCTTTAAATGGGACAGCAGCATTCAGAGTTACGGATTGAAATACAACTGGAATTACCAGCAGTCTGATAAATTTAAAATCAATTACGGTATTGATGGTTTATACTACAACTTTAATCCCGGAGTGGTTCAGCCTACCTCTTCCGACTCTCAGTTTAACTACAAACAGCTGGATAAAAAATATGCCTTAGAAGCTTCTGCTTTTATCGATTTTGAAAATCAGATTACAGAAAAACTGAATTTCCGATACGGACTTCGTTACAGTTCATTTTATCGTTTAGGTCCGGAAGCCATCAGTACTTACGAGAACGGTCAGCCTGTTGTATATAATTCCTTATATAAAATTTATGAAGAAGGAACTCCGAACGGAACCATCAATTATAAAAAAGGGCAGGCTATCAGTACATTTAACAATTTTGAACCAAGAGCCGCACTGTCGTATTCATTTAACGACGAAACTTCTGTAAAAGCGAGTTATAACCGAATGGCACAGTATATTCATATCCTGTCCAATACACAATCTCCGCTGCCTATGAGTATCTGGACACCAAGCGGCCCGTTTACCAAACCTCAGCTTCTGGACCAGTATGCACTGGGATATTTCAGAAATTTCAGAGATGGGGATTACTCTTTAGAAACCGAATTATTTTATAAAAATGTTCAAAACCGCATTGATTATATTGACGGGGCTGATGTTTTGGCTAACAATAATGTAGAACAGGTAATCCTGAATGGAAAAGCCCGATCTTACGGTATGGAAGTATTATTTAGAAAAAACACCGGTATTTTGACAGGATGGGTTTCGTATACTTTATCCCGTGCCGAACAGAAAACACCGGGAAGAACCCCTGATGAACCGGGAGTTGCAAATGGTGACTGGTATTTATCCGGTTACGATAAAATGCACAATCTGAGTATAGTGGGGAATTATGAGTTCAGTCCAAAATGGTCTTTTAATGGTAATTTCACCCTGCAGTCGGGTCAGCCGGTTACGTATGCCAATAGTTATTACGAAATGGGCGGCATTCATGTTCCTAATTATTCTTTACGAAATGGAAATCGTTTACCGCTTTTCCACCACTTAGACCTTGCGGCAACTTATACTCCAAAACCAGATAAGAAAAAAGGATGGCAAAGCTATTGGGTATTTAGTCTTTACAATGTTTACAACCGAAAAAATGCCGCTTCTATGAGTTTTACAACCAATGAAGATACAGGGGCAAATGAAACCCGAAGACTTTCTATTTTTGGAATTGTTCCGGGGGTTTCTTATAACTTTAAATTTTAATGCTATGAATAAACTGAAAAAACATACTATACTAAACAAAGCTCTGGCATTACTAAGTTTTCTTTTCGTTTTCTCTTTGGTTTCCTGTGAAGATGTGGTCAATCTTGATCTGGAAACAGGCGAAACCAAACTGGTGGTAGATGCTGAAATCATTTGGAAAAAAGGAACCAGCGGAAACGAGCAAACCATCAAAATCAGTAAAACAGCGGCCTATTACAGCGGTTCAACACCAAAAGTTTCCGGGGCACAGGTACGGGTTGAAAACAGTGATGGTGACATTTTTACTTTTACTGAAACAGAAGCGGGAGTTTATAAATGCACCGATTTTGTTCCGGTTATTGACATGGAATACCAACTATTCGTTACGGCTGAAGGACAAAGTTACACGGCTTCGGAAAAATTGACTTCTGCAAATCCAATCAACAAAATTGAGCAGAACATTGTGCCTGATTTTGGCGGAGAAGATGTGATCGAACTGACTTTCTATTATAACGATCCGGCAGATCAGCACAATTTTTATATAACCGATTATCAAAGTGAATTTTTGATTTATCCCGAATATGAAATCACAGATGATGAATTTTATAACGGAAACGAAATAAGCACCCGTTATTCGCATGAAGACATGAAAGCTGGAAACACTGTAAAAATTACACACAGAGGGGTTTCTAAAAACTTTTTTAATTACTGGAAATTAATTCTGGAAGCTTCTAATTCTAATCCTTTTTCTGTTCCTCCCGGAAATATCCGAGGAAACATTGTTAACAGTACCGATGCTTCTAATTTTGCATTTGGTTATTTCAGGCTGTGTGAAGCAGATGAGGTCAATTATGTCGTAAAATAAAACCCCATTACAGAGAATATTAAACCCCTTAAATGCATTCATTTAAGGGGTTTCTGTTTTTAATAATCTGCCATTTTAAAAAGAAACTCAGAATTTCGTCTTCAGATATTTTGAAATCCGTCAGGAAAACCTAATTTGCAGGTTCAAAAACAGAGGCTGTAAAAAAAAAGCAATTGTAAACCTTTGCATTACCTCAAACAGGTTTAGTGAAAGTTCAACAAAAAAGCAGAGTGCTGCCCAATGACTGGTCATATGATTTTTGATGTTTTTATTGAAAGTGCAGATACTATCTTTTACGGAAAGAAAAATTCATGAACAGACTGTTACGAAAACTAAAAAAACTTCTTCGGAAAACAACATTTTTGAAATCAGGGCAAACTCCTGAAATTTCAAAAACCTTAGCGGCCGAATTACTCAGGATCAATTCAAACCTAAAACTGGAAGGACAAAATCATGGCAGGCAAATACTGATCGAAAATGAAAACAAATTGTCCCAAATTACTGTTGGAGAAACAGGCCGTTATACAATTGACTTTTGGAGAAATGGTGTTTGTTTAGCCAGTGGAGGTACTGAAGCTGTCTCAGAAATTGCAAAAGCCCTAGATCTATGGTTCTGTCAGGATATAACTGCCCGTTTACTTTGTGAAAAATTTAATTTTATAAAGACAGATGAAAGAGCCGCAGCTTTTGACGAAGGCAGAGAAATTGAATTTCAGTGGAATTGTTTATTACGGGAAGATCTTTGGAGCCTTAAAGAGTTTTTTGTCTTAGCTGTTAAAGATCCGGTTATTGGTAATTTATTCCCTTTTATCAGTCTCTATACTTTATGCTTTAGCAAATGTACGGGGTATCCTTATGATCGTTCCGGACTTCCTTATGTAACGGCTAAAGAATTTGAAGTTTTTTCCTTTCAGGTTCGCAAATCAGATCAGGCTAAAAAAGAGATTCCCGCTGTAAATGAAAAACAATTTGTCGTTGCTGCCAGTAATGGAGAATATCTGGGCGAAGGAAATGCACTGACTGCCTTAAAAATTGTCCGGGATAACCTGCCCCCTGATTTAAAAAGAGCACGAAAAGGAACAGCCGAAAATTAAAAAACAGCTTACCAATTAACCACTAAGAAAAAACAAAAATATAATGAGTTCAGAGAACACAACCAAAGGGAAAATGCTCATGGGTAAAATTTTACCAATACTGTTAATGATATTAAATATCTACTTTTTCTTCTTTGTTATCCCGGAGCATATCGCAGAAGAATACTCGATTTCATTAGCTATAACAGGCGGTATCATTTCCCTGATATTATCCTTTTGGATTTTCTTTGCCGTTGTACCAAGACTTTTTGATCAGATCCCAATATTTATGGGATTGTCGGGGATTAGTTCGGTATTTATCTTTGGTTACTTATTTCTTGTAAAAACAACCGATTTCAGTTCTGATGAATTATCACAGCATGGTATAACAACCGAAGCGGTCATTATAGACAAAACCCAATACTATGGTAAAAGAAGAACGGTACAAAATATGGATGTTCAGTTTACTACCAATGACGGACAGGAGGCTGTTGCCACTATTATACTCACCGAAAGAGAATATGATTCTTATTCAGAAGGAATGCCGGTTATGGTTACCTATTCTTCAAAACATCCTAATATCGCAAGGATTGCTTACGAAGCTGTTAAACAATAAAAGCATAAGATTTTTAGCTGGATCTAATTTTTCTCAAAATAAAGATAATGTGTACTATTCGTTACATCACGAAGTCTGATCTGAGAATTATTAAACTCAAACAATTTCCAGTCCTTAGTAAGAGGGCTAAACTGTGCTGAACTAAAATTGACTTTAAGTACTCTGGCACCATTTAGCAGCACGCTGTCCCATTGTCCCGTTTCAGAAGCCGCTCCTTTTGAACCCACCACTGTTTTATCGCTTTTAAAAACAAAAGAATATCCGCTGTAAGCAGAAGTTTTATCAGCTGTATCAAAAAAATAAGGAATTTTCCAGGAACCTTTTGTAATTACCTCTGCCAGATCAAGCGTTACCAGATTATTTTCCGGACAATAGTCAATCGCGTATTGAATCGCATTTTCGAAATCCAGATTACTATTAACCGATTTGGTCTGACCATGATAATCATCTATCGAAATAGGGTATTTTAAAGAGATATACTGACTGCTGCTGAGGTTCTTTATAAAATTAAAAAATGCTTCATCGCTTATAATCGACTGTGAACTCCCGGCCTGATTCGCACTGTTATAGATATTAATCGTAATGGGATAATGAATACTGAGTCCATTAATTTTTGATAAAAGATCCGGATAAAGATTCCAGTAATCGATCAGATCATTAAAATCAGATTCCTGCGGCAGAAACTTTTCAATGTAATTGTAATAGACCATCGTTACCGGAAAATCTATTTTTACAATATCGTCATCATACGGGTCAGCATTTATATTGTCGGTTACTTTTTG
This sequence comes from Flavobacterium sp. FG19, assembly GCF_057809475.1. NCBI lineage: Bacteria > Pseudomonadati > Bacteroidota > Flavobacteriia > Flavobacteriales > Flavobacteriaceae > Flavobacterium > Flavobacterium sp. FG19. The sequence continues at coordinate 116,441 of NZ_JBMDKA010000003.1, forward strand.
GTAATCGGCAGCACTGTTAATGGCAATACTGGTATTGTTTACGGTAACGGTATACGGGAATTTTATTGTACAATAACTGGACTTATCGATCATATTATCCTGCACGGTCTGAACCATGGCCACCCTTTGCAGATAAGAAGTAAGCGGAGAAACACTCGTAATGGTTTCCTGTACGTTATTGTCCTGTTCCTCTATATCATTCTGACAGGAAAACAACACTAAGAGAGCTGCTAATGGTAAATATTTTTTTAAGGGAAACATGTCTATATTTTTACAAATGTAATAAATTTTAAGAAACTGCTTTTTAATAAACCGGGCATTAAGTAATTCTGTTTCATTTCATTTCATTTCTTTTCATCTCAAATCAGAACATCAAATTACGGGTAACTGCTGTTATAAAACAATCAGCTTTGCTTTTACCCTACTTAAACCAAAAACAAATACTTTTGCATCGTACCAATTGAAAATATAAATGCCAGATACGAATCAATCAAATACTTGCGACGAAATCGTCTTTTCGTCTTTTTTCAAAAGTCAGATAAAAGCACTTCGGAATTTTCTTTTCTACAAATTTGGCAATGCCGAACAGGCAGAAGATGCGGCCCAGGAAGCTTTTGTAAAACTCTGGCAGAACTGTGCTTCGGTACCGCTGGAAAAAGCGAAATCCTATATCTACACTATTGCCAATAACAGCAGTCTGAATCAGGTCGCGCATCAGAAAGTGGTACTCAGATACGAAAAAAACTTTTCCGGCCCTGACAAAACCAATGAAAGCCCGGAATACCTGCTGGAAGAAACACAATTCCGGACCAGGCTCCTGAAAGCCATTGAAAATTTAAACGAAAAACAGCGCACCGCTTTTTTGATGCACCGTATTGACGGAAAAAAATACAGTGAAATTGCACAGGAATTAAATATCAGCGTAAAAGCCGTAGAAAAACGCATTCACTTAGCCTTGTTAAGTTTACGTAAAGAAATTGATTTATAAAAGTAGGGTAAATCCAATCCTAATTGTTTTAATTAAATAATACGATCAAATGAAAAAAAATCGCTTATTAGCAAAATGGCTCAACGACGATTTGTCTCCGGACGAATTAGCTGCATTTGAGGCCAGTCCCGATTTTGAGAAATACCAGAAGATCAAAGAGTATACCGCTCATCTGGAGGTTGGAGAGCTGGATGAAAACACAATGCTGTCGAACATTCTAAGTCAGAAAAAAGCAGCCCCTAAAGTGGTTCCGCTTTATAAAAAATGGGCCTTCAGAGCAGCTGCGATATTTGTACTGGCACTTGGGGTTACCTTTGCAATGCAATTTTTTATTTCGAATACTGAAACAGCTCTTTTTGGGGAAAGAACAGCATTTTCACTGCCGGATCATTCCGAAGTGGTTTTAAATTCAGGTTCTGAAATCAACTATAAAAAATGGAACTGGAATAAGAACCGTCATCTGGAACTGCAGGGAGAGGCTTATTTCAGAGTAGCCAAAGGCAGACGTTTTGAAGTGCAGACGAATTTAGGAAAAGTAACCGTATTAGGAACCCAGTTTAATGTAAAAGCAAGAAAAAACAGATTCGATGTAGTATGTTACGAAGGACGTGTAAAAGTAAATTATGCAGATGCTCAGCTTGTACTGACACACGGACAAAGCGTGAGTTTTGAAAACGGAAAACAAATTAAAATGAATACCAATTCACTGAAACCGGAATGGATGGACAATCAGTTAAGTTTTTATAAAGAAAATATCCGAAGCCTTTTAGACGAAGTCGAAAGACAATACAATATTTCTATTGAATTAAAAGCAAAAGATACCCGTTCACTGTTTACAGGGAAATTACCTGCCAAAGACCTTACTGTGGCTTTGCAGATTATTAGTACAACGTATCATTTAGAAGCTGAAAAAGTTTCTGATAACAAAATAATTTTTGACGAAAAATAAATGCTGCGCCCCAGACAATTTCATTTTTTGTTTTTTTTATTCTTCCTTGTCCTGAACCTCTTTTCTCAGGGCAGAGGAAAGGTCATGCCTTTTAAAAAAATCATAATGGATATGGAGCGTCAGCACAATGTAAGCTTTAATTATACCGAAGACAATATTGCAGGACTGAAACTGAATCCGCCCAAAAAATCGCTTTCACTGGAACAAAAACTGGAATATCTGACCCGGAACACCAATTTGTCCTTTGAAAACCTTGGCAACCAGTTCATCAACATTTATAAAAAAGACATTCAGGCACTGTTAATCTGCGGTTATGTTTTTTCGGGTGCTGATAAAAAGCCTGTTGAAAATGCCAACATCAGCCTGCCGGACAAAACACAGTACACTACCAGTGCCAGCGGTTATTTTGAAATTAAAGAATCTCACACGGCTTCATTCCTGATAAGCCACATTGGATTTGTTGCCCAAAAAGTAACCATTAACAGCCCGATCTCTAAAAACTGCCTGCAGATCGTATTAGAACCGGAAGTCACAGAACTCAAAGAAATTAAGACCAATGCGATACTGGCTTCGGGAATTTCAAAAAGTGCCGACGGTTCGTTTGAAATCAAACCCAAAAAATTTGGTATCCTTCCCGGACTTATCGAACCGGATGCGCTGCAGACCATGCAGCAGCTGCCGGGTGTAAACAGTCTCGACGAAAGTGTATCCAGCATTAATGTACGCGGCGGTACCCACGATCAGAATTTATTTTTATGGAATGGTATCCGAATGTATCAAACCGGACATTTTTTTGGACTAATCTCTGTTTTTAACCCCAATCTGGCGCATACTATTTCTATTTATAAAAACGGAAGTTCTGCCTTTTACGGTGAAAGTGTTTCGAGTGTCGCCGCTATTTCCTCTACTCCCGAAACAGCAGAAAAAAACTCTTTCAGCGCAGGAATCAACATGATCAATGCCGATATTTATGGTAAATACAATCTTTCGAAAAAAAGTTATATCGAAATTTCGGCACGTAAATCTATTACTGATTTTGTTGAAACACCTACTTACAAAGAATATTTCAACAAAGTATTTCAAAACACGACCATTACTGATTTTTTACAAAACCAGAATGTTGATTATCAAAGCGACAAAAAGTTTGATTTTTATGATGCTACTTTTAAATATGTTCAGAAAATAGGAACTAAAGACCAGTTTATTCTGGATTTAATAACCATAAAAGACAACTTAGAAGTTTTTCAAAGCGCAGTTGCTAATAGTGTACACCGTTCTGAAAACAACATTTTAAGCCAGCAGAACTACGGTGGAAACCTGTCCTGGAAAAGAAACTGGAACCCTTTTAATACTACTAAAATCAATGTGTACAACTCCGCTTACGAACTTTTGGCCGATCAGAGTACCAGTGAAGGACAGCTTGTTATTCAGGAAAATACAGTCAACAATAACGGAATCAATTTAGAAAATAACCATACGATAAGTCCTAAATTCACTCTTAACGACGGTTACCAGTACAACGAAACCGGGATTACCAATCTGGAGCAGGTAACCAATCCGGGATTCTTTCGTAAGGTAAAAGAGGTACTGCGAACGCATGCTTTTATTCTCGAAGGAAAATATAATGACACCCTGTCCCGAATATACTTTAAAACCGGAACCCGTATTAACTATATTGAAAATTTTAAAAAATTCATAGTCGAACCCCGTCTGCAGTTTAATTACGGTTTTAGTAAAAATCTCAATTTAGAATTACTGGGCGAATTAAAAAGTCAGAACTCGCAGCAGATTATTGATCTGCAAAAAGACTATTTCGGAATTGAAAAAAGACGCTGGATTATTTCCAACAACAGCACTATTCCTATTCAGAGAAGCCGGCAGCTGTCTTTAAACTTGTCCTATACCCAAAACGACTGGCTTTTTGACATCGAAAACTTTTATAAAAAGGTAACCGGCATTACCACTTCCAGCCAGGGATTTCAAAATCAGCTGGAGTTTGTGAAAACCACGGGCGATTACGAAGTCTGGGGAACTGAAATTCTGGTTCAGAAAAAAATGGATCATTTCCTGACGTGGTTAAGTTACACCTACAACCACAACAATTACCATTTTCCGCGCTACGAATTCCCGGTTTTCCCTAATAATTTTGAGTTGATGCATACCGTATCCTGGGCAGGGATTTACGAGAAAAACAATTTCAAAATTGCCTTAGGCACCAAATGGACTTCAGGCAGACCTAAAACCTCAACTGATAATTCTCAGATCGACCCTGTTAATCCTGTATTGATCTATCACAGACCAAACAATACCAACCTTCATATTTTTTCGCAGGTTAACCTTTCTTCGACTTACAAATGGGAGACGGATAACGGAATTCAGTACAAATTAGGAATTTCTATTTTAAACATCCTGAACAGGAAAAACGAAATCAGCGAATATTACCGTATCAGTTCCATTACCAATTCGATCGAAGAAGTAGAAACTTTCTCACTCGAAAGAACGCCTAACATGAGCTTTAGAGTTTCATTTTAAACCGGTTACACCGTTTAAACAAAACCGGTACTTCCTTCTTTTTTATTTTTTTTCAAAAAAACACAATTCTTTGGTAGGGTAATCTGCACCAAGGCTGTTTTACTATTGAACCATATCAAAAGAAAAACAATGACCGCCTTTAAAAACGGAATCGTATACCATCAGGAAGGCTTCTATTCCTATGACAGCTCGTAGCATAACCTATTTATGAAACGAAATGCTCAAAAGAAAAAAGCATATCGTAATGATATACCATAACCACAGCAAAACGCTTTACTATTCCGGTAAAGCTCCCTTTAAATTCAATATAACATAAATCAAAACAACAATGAAATTAAACCCATTTAAATTCGCTTTAACTGCTTTTTCAGCAGCCCTGTTTTTTGTAAGCTGCAGCAGTGACAATAGTGACAGTCCGGAAAACAATACCCCAGATCCGACTCCAGAAGTTAAAAAAGAAGTAACCCTGGCTTCCAGTACTACATTAGGTTCTTATCTTACTGATAAAGACGGAAGAGCTTTATATTTCTTTTCAACCGATTCAAAAATGCAATCTACCTGTACAGGAGGATGTGAAGCTGTCTGGCCTCCTTTTTATGTAGATAATTTAACCGCTGCTAAATTAGGCACGGGACTTACTTTCTCTGATTTTGGAACGATAACCACTCCTTCTTCTAAAAAACAGCTCACTTATAAAGGATGGCCTTTGTATTATTATGCTCCCGGAACCGATGACGGATATGGGCATACAGCCAATACACCTGAAGCTCCTGGTAAAACTACCGGAGAAGGTGTTGGCGGTGTCTGGTTTGTAGCAAAACCGGATTATTCGATCATGATTGTAAGAAGCCAGCTTGTGGGGCATGACGGTAAAAACTACAAGTCAGACTACACAGAGGGAGACGGAGCAACAACTTACTTTACAGACGCTAAAGGGGTGACGCTTTACACTTTTAAAAACGACAATTTCAAGAAAAACAATTTTACAAATTCCGATTTCTCTAACAATGCGGTCTGGCCAATATACGAAACAGACAAAATTGTAGTGCCTTCTGTTCTGGACAAATCGAAATTCGCTGTTATTACCGTATTTGGTAAATCGCAGCTGGTTTACAATGGCTGGCCTCTATATTATTTTGGACAGGATGCTAATGTAAGAGGTGCCAACAAAGGAATCAGTTTTCCTGCTCCTGGTGTCTGGCCGGTACCTGTACAGAACATTCCGCTTGCTATCTAAAAAAGCAAAATAACTATTTCAGATCAGTCCGGCAGCTGTCGGGCTGATTTGAAATTCCTAAGAGAAAAATCCCCGAAAACAATTCCAGAATTTAAACCTGAAATTCTCATGAGTAAAACAAAAATCAAGGTTTTGATCTTTTTATTAGTGATCAGTTTTGGCCCTTATTATATCTACCAGTATGTTTTATACAAAGATGCCAGAGATATCACTAATGAAAAATCACTGCTTACTATTTCTGCTGAAAATTTAGAAAATCAATACGCCCAAAATCCGTCAAAGGCAGACTCCAGTTATTTAAACAAAACCATTGAAATTGAAGGCGCTGTTTCTGAAGCCACAGATTCTACTTTAGTAATTGATGGAAAGGTGTTTTGTAAAATGAATGAAAAAGGAAAATACCATTCAGCAAACAAACAAATCAGGATAAAAGGAAGATGTATTGGGTTTGATGATTTATTCGAAATCGTAAAATTGGATCAATGCAGTATACAACAACACTAAATATGAGAAAAATATTTTTACTGGCCAGCTTTTTAATCTGTTTCTGCGCCAATGCACAGGATGATTTATTATCGAGTCTGGACTCCACACAAGTAGTCGATAAAAATGCCACAGCCGCTTTTAAAGGTCTGCAGATTATTACCCTGCAGTCTACCAAGCTGCCTGCCAAAAAAGAACTGTATATTGTAATATCACACCGTTTTGGTTCTGTAAAAGGCGGAATCTCCGAGTTTTTTGGTTTTGACGATGCTACTACCAAACTAGGCGGAATTTATGGTGTAACAGACTGGCTTTCGGTAAGCGCTTCACGCCATACACTGCTCAAAATTTATGAAACCTCGGTAAAATACAGACTGGCAAGACAAAATGATACCTTTCCTTTTGAAATTGTAGGTTACAATACCATTGATATTAACAGCGGACTAAAAAAAGACGATTATCCTAAAATTGAATTTTCGGATCGTTTAACCTATATCAATCAGCTTTTAATTTCCAGAAAGTTTTCCGAGAAATTGTCCCTGCAACTGGCTCCTTCGTTTATTCATAAAAACCTGTACAATCCGGATCTTGAAAACGACAATCAGTTTACTTTAAGCGCCGGAGGAAGGTTAAAACTAACCAAAAGGCTTTCCCTGAACCTCGAATATGGTGAAAACTTCAATAAACCTGATTTTTATAAAAATCCTTTATCTGTTGGACTTGACATCGAAACCGGAGGCCATATTTTTCAGTTAATCTTTACCAACTCCCAGTCTATGACAGAGAGCGGTTATCTGACCAACGCGGCGGGTGACTGGGGCAAAGGCGATTTTTTCTTCGGGTTTAATTTATACAGAGTTTTTTAAAAGCATACAATTATGAAAAAGTACCTATATCTATCCGGCATTGTATTATTCTTATACAGCTGCGAATCGAATACTTACGAGAGTCTCGAAGAAAAAGAAGTGATCACCGGACCGGTTACCTACAGCGCCAATGCTAAAGCGATTATCGATGCCAACTGTATCGCCTGTCATGCTTCCGGAGGAACATTACTGCCGCTGGAGACTTATGCCGAAGTAAAAAATGCTGTACAAAACACGGATTTACTGGACCGGATTCAGCGCCAGAACGGAACTCCGGGACAGATGCCGAGAGCCGGAAGAATGGCACAGGACAAAATCAATACGATCCTGCAGTGGAATACTGACGGATTATTAGAAAAATAAAGCAACAGAAAAATGAAAAAGCAAATTGTACTGTTATTTCTGCTGGCCGGAATCTTTCAGGTTTCTGCCCAGAAATACGCCACTAAAACAGGAAACTTAAAGTTTGAAGCTACTTTGGACGCTCTTGAAGAAGTAGCGGCCGAAAATAAAAATACCTCTGCTATTTTAGAATCAGCGAGCGGGGAAATCGCTGTTTTGACACTCATGAAAGGATTCCGTTTTAAAGTAGCTTTAATGGAAGAACACTTTAATGAAAACTATGTCGAATCGGACAAATTTCCCAAAGCCTCTTTTAAGGGAAAAATCGAAGAGTTTGACATCTCCAAACTTTCCGGTGCTGCAAAAGCCGTTAAGATTTCCGGAGATCTGACCCTGCACGGAAAAACAAAAAAGATAACCGCCAATGCCAAAATTTCAAAATCCGATGATAAAATCACGGTAACCGGAAATTTTGAAGTACTGGCCAGTGATTTCGCTATTGAAATCCCAAAACTGGTGAGTAAAAAAGTAGCTGAAAAAATAAAAGTAAATTTTAGTCTGCCACTTGTAAAAATGTAATAGAATGATGTTTTATGGTTAGTTATGTAAAAGTGCTGAATCTTTCAATTCAGCACTTTTATTTTTTACAGAACCCTTATTTTCCGGCTGCCTGCTGCAGGTGTACCGGATAACGTTCTCCCTGTATAGTGGTCTGGGCAAAAGCCTCATCAATTTTTTTAATATCCTCGGGTGATAAATGAATTAAAGCCGCTCCAATATTTTCTGTTAAGCGGTGTAATTTTGTGGTACCCGGAATAGGGGCAATCCAAGGTTTTTGCGCCAATAACCATCCTAATGCAATCTGCGCCGGAGATGCCTGTTTTTGAGAAGCAATGGCTGCCAGTAAAGCAACCAATTTCTGGTTTGCTTTTAAATTCTCTTTCGTAAAACGCGGCAGGTTATTTCTAAAATCAGTGGCTTCAAAACTGGTGTTTTCTGTAATAGCACCCGTTAAAAATCCTCTTCCTAACGGACTAAACGGAACAAAGCCAATTCCCAGTTCCTCCAGTGCCGGCAAAATTTCCTGTTCCGGTTCGCGCCACCAGATCGAATATTCACTTTGTAAAGCCGATACCGGCTGAACCGCATGTGCTTTTCTGATCGAGTTGACCCCGGCTTCCGAAAGTCCGAAGTATTTTACTTTTCCTTCCTGTATCAGATCTTTAACCGTTCCGGCAACCTCTTCCATAGGCACATTGGGATCTACCCTGTGCTGATATAATAAATCAATAACATCTGTTTTTAAACGTCGCAGAGATTCTTCGGCAACCGCCCTGATACGTTCCGGACGGCTGTCCATTCCATCGTGGGCACTCCCGCCTTTAAAACCAAATTTAGTCGCAATAACCACTTCTTTTCTAAACGGTTTCAAAGCCTCCCCTACCAGCTCTTCATTCGCAATACCATACGCCTCGGCCGTATCAAAAAACGTAATTCCCTGTTCATAAGCTTCTCTGATTAGTCTGATACCCTCCTGTTTGTCCATTGCGGTACCATAAGCAAAACTTAATCCCATACAGCCCAGTCCTAATGCAGAAACCTCTAATCCCTGTGTTCCTAATATTCTTTTTTCCATAATTTTATTTATTTTACTATTGAGAAAGTACAGCTGTCTTTTAACGATACAAATTTCCGTCAATAATCTGGTTTGGATATAATACCTATTACTGCTGTTATTACCATTTTTACTGATTTGAATAATCACACTAAGTTATTAAGAATCTGAATACTATATTTGTGTAAATAATTGTAATTTAAGAATTATGGAACGCTTCATCAAACTTGAAAAAACCTCTCAGTACAATCAGTTAAAAGGAATTGAAACACAGCAGCCTTTATTAAGTGTTTTTGATAATTCTAAAAGCAGTCCTTTACCCAATCACACCCGTTTACACTTTGGTTTTTATGCTGTATTTTTAAAAGCCGGAAATTGCGGTGCCTTAAAATACGGCCGTAATAATTATGATTATGAAGATGGCACTATGGTTTTTGTTGCCCCCGGTCAGGTGCTCGAAGTGAATAACACCGACGATTATAAATCGACCGGATTAACACTTTTGTTTCATCCTGATTTTATAAAAGGATCTTCCCTATCTAAAAATATAAGCCAGTATTCCTTTTTTTCTTATGATTTTCATGAAGCCCTGCATTTATCGCTTAAAGAACAGCAGATCATAAAAGATTTATTTGAAAAATTACAATATGAAGTAAACCTTCCTGTCGATAAACACAGTAAAAGTATCATCTGCAGTACCATTGAACTGCTGTTGAGTTACTGTGTTCGTTTTTATGACAGACAGTTTATCAGCCGTGAAAACCTTAATACTGATATTTTATCAAAATTTGAAAACCAGCTAAATCACTATTTTCAGTCAGAAAATGCACAAAACTCAGGACTGCCGTCTGTTGGTTATTTTGCAGAGCTTCTGCATCTTTCCCCGAATTATTTTGGGGATTTAGTCAAAAAAGAAACCGGAAAATCAGCGCAGGAACATATTCAGTTAAAACTCATTAATCTGGCAAAAGAACGAATTTTCGATACCGAAAAATCGATTAGTCAGATCGCTTTGGAACTGGGTTTTAAATACCCGCAGCATTTTAACCGGATGTTTAAAAAGAATACAGGTTATACCCCAGTCGAATATAGAAACCTAAACTAAAAAAATGCTCAGTAATTTACCTTTTTACCTTGGTCTCCTGCTTGCTATTTTATTGCTGATTATGCTGGCCAATAAAATAAAAGTAGCCTATCCTGTACTTTTAGTCCTGGCAGGATTATTAATAAGTTTTATCCCGGGTGTTCCCACTATAGACATTGATCCCGGTCTTATATTTTTTATTTTTCTGCCTCCTTTGCTCTATGAAGCTTCATGGGCCGTTTCCTGGAAACAAATGTGGCGCTGGCGCAGGATTATTACCAGCTTCGCTTTTGTAGTTGTTTTTGTTTCGGCACTTTCTGTTGCCTTAGCCGCTAATTATTTTATACCGGGATTTTCACTGGCACTGGGTTTTGTTCTGGGCGGTATTGTATCTCCTCCTGATGCCGTAAGTGCCGGAGCTATTTTAAAATTTGTTAAAGTTCCTAAAACGCTTTCTTCTATTTTAGAAGGCGAAAGCTTACTCAATGACGCTTCTTCTTTAATCATTTTCAGGTTTGCTATGATTGCCGTAGCAACCGAGCAGTTTATTTTTTCCGAAGCCGCCTTAAGTTTCAGCTGGATGGTGCTGGCCGGTCCTGCCATTGGTTTAGTAATAGGATGGCTGTTTATGAAAGCCCACAAATATTTACCAACCGATGCCAATCTGGATATCTTTCTTTCCTTATTAACGCCTTATATCATTTATCTGGCGGCAGAGGAAGTGCATAGTTCCGGAGTTTTGGCTGTCGTAAGCTGCGGACTGCTTTTATCCAATAACAGACATCGTTTTCTCAGCAGTAAATCGCGTTTACAGAGTATGAATGTCTGGGAAAGTTTGTGTTTTATATTAAACGGATTAGTTTTTATGCTGATTGGATTAGACTTACCGCAGATCACCAGCGGACTCGAAGGCACGAGCCTTACAACAGCAATTGGGTATGGCTTGCTGATTACGTTTGTATTAATAGTCAGCCGGATCTTATCGGCTTACGGTGCTGTAATTGTAACCCTGATTGCCCGAAATTTTATTACGGTGGCCGATAAAAGAAATCCCGGCTACAAAATCCCTTTTATATTAGGCTGGACCGGAATGCGTGGTGTGGTTTCACTGGCTGCCGCCCTGTCTATTCCTGTTTATCTGGATAATGGTATTGCATTTCCACAGCGTAACCTGATTTTATTCATCACTTTTATTGTGATACTGCTGACCTTACTAATTCAGGGATTAACCCTTCCTTATTTCATCAAAAAAATCAAACTTACGGATATTTACGATCCGGTTCCCCGCCATGAAGCTTCTTCTCATTTAAAACAGGAATTGGCTGAATTTGCTTTAGACTACCTGAAAACTAATTATGAAAACCGTGCAGAAGAAAACGGTGCGTTACAGCATCTTATTCAAAAATGGGAGCAGCACATAAAAGGAATCGATAACGACTCTATTGGGCAGGAACATAAACATATTTATCTGGATCTGCTGAACCAGCAGCGAATATGGCTAATCAATAAAAACAAAGAAGACCAGACTTTAGACGAATCTATTATCCGCAGACAGATGCATTATCTGGATATTGAAGAAGAAAAACTACGGTATATCTAAATTATAAAGAATCTTTTTCTGCAATTGTATTTGGTTCCGGGTCTTAAAATATCTGATTCCGACAGAGAATTTAATGGACCCAAAGTTTTTTTCCGTTTACAAAATTTAGTAACTTGTTATAGAATTAAAAGTAATTACAGCAAAAAAAGGCCGGACAAGTATGTGTTTTCTTCTTCAGGACGAACTATACTTTAGTTCATTTTAGTATCACGTACAATGCCGCCTGTTTTTCTGTATTCAAAACCAAAAAACTATGCGAGTATCTGTTACACGAAAAAACATCAAATTTACCCCGGATTCCAGAAGAGTTGTCGCCCGATATTTTATGAACGGCGACGAACGAACCCAGCAGATGGTTATTCGTATCATGATGCTGGATGAGAAACAGGTATCAGAAACTTTAGAACAAACCCTGCGTGAATTTGCAAGGCGGCACCGCAATATTTCAGCTATTTTTTTCAGACACTGCGAAAAAATAAGACCTATCATCGAAGCCATGCAGATCGATTACGAAGCCATATCGCTTAACCGTAAAATGCTTATTGGTTCTTATTGTACCATGGAATATGCTATCGAATCGGCCGCTATTTTTAATCCGTCGATTGTAGAAGATTTTGACCAGTCGGGACTTGAAGCCGGAGAAAAAAGAGTGATTATTTCATTTCGTGCCACCGGCGAAGGCCATATTTCTTCTATTGTTTTCAGAAGAGGAATCCTTGACCGGGACAATAATCTGCATATCATGAAAATAGGCCATCATATTGATAAGGCCGAAATCGAACACAAAACCCTGTTTAACAAAGAGCGTTTTTTAACCAAGCTCATCGAGATGCATACACAGGATAAATACATTGCTCAAATCATGCAGGACCTGCCGGATGAATTTGAATTTGCAATCCTCAAAAACATGCTCAATACAGCCTTAAGCGATCCTTCTATCCGCCAGGAACGCAGAACGGCTCTGGAAGAAATATTATGGCTTGCCAACTCCTTTTACGATCTGCAGTTCAAACACGATTCTGATATTACAGAACGGGTAATATTCCCGATCTCCGATTCGGAAAGCCGTGGTATCGAAGATGCCCGTTTTGTTCGTTTTGTCGACGATGACGAGTCGGTTCGTGTTATGGCTACCTATACCGCTTATAATGGTCATGCTATTCTGCCAAAATTAATTTCTACTGAAGACTTTTATTCTTTCAGAGTTATGCCTTTACACGGCGACGGGGCACAGAATAAAAACCTGGCTTTGTTTCCCAGAAAAATAAAAGGCAAATATGCCATGCTGGCCCGGATAGACGGAGTCAACAATTACATTATGTACTCCGACCGCGTAACCCAGTGGAATACGCCTGTCCTGCTGCAGGAACCCCGTTACACCTGGGAATTTACCCAGATAGGAAACTGCGGATCACCACTCTGGACCGAAGACGGCTGGCTCGTAATCACCCACGGCGTTGGAACTATGCGACGCTACTGTATTGGCGCTTCCTTATTTGATCTTGATGATCCTTCCAAAGAAATCGGAAGACTTAAAGAACCTTTACTCTCCCCGCTTGAAGACGAAAGAGAAGGCTATGTTCCTAACGTAGTCTATTCCTGCGGTGCCATTATTCATAATAACAGCCTGATCCTTCCTTATGCCGTATCCGATTACTGTTCTACTTACGGAGTTGTAGATCTGGCGGAACTGCTGGATACTTTGAAGAGGAGTAAATAAATTTAATAAAAAATGTATAAAATGATTCTATGCGAAAAAGCAACGGGTATTGTATTGGAACTAGACGGAAAAACCAGGTTTTCAAGTGATGATTCAGATCTTCCCTCATTATTTTTAAATACACTGGAACAAGCAGAAGAGAAAGCAGCTCTTTTACTGGAAGAAAACAATAGCCTTGAAATTGTCGTTTATGATTTAAATGGATCTTTTATAAAAAGGATTGTACTTTGACTTATTCTTTTTCTTTCCCTGTATTACTGATTAAATAATCAATTTTTATAGACAGAACCGTTTGAAAAATAAAACAATGCTCCTTCATAATACATGAAAGACCTAAAGTTTAACAAGTAGGTCCGGTTATTAAACTGGAATGTTTAAAAAAAATAAATAAAGATAAACTGCTGTTTTAATTTTCACCCCGTAATCAGCCCCATTACAAAAGCCGTTCGTAAGGCTTCTGCTGTATTGGAAACCTGCATTTTCTGAATGATATTCTGTCTGTGGCGGCGGACCGTATAAACTGAAATATGTAATACTGCCGCAATCTGGTCGCTGTTGTTTCCTTTGGCGGTAAGTTTTAGGATTTCCAGTTCCCTTTTAGACAGTAATGTTTCTCCAAAAGGTTTGTATTGTTCAGAAGCAATGGTTTCGCCTGTCTGCATATTTACAATTCTGCCGTCGATTCCTTTACGGGCCTGCAGATCAGTTGAAGGAGAATACAAACACAACGCCAGCCAGATACTGCCATTGGCTGCTTTTTTAAGGTACATGGTGCGGTGATTGATATAAAGGGGAGTCTCTGAACCTGAAATTCGTAAACGGCTGAACGTACTGTATTTTCGATATTCTTCCCCGGGCAGATTTTTAAGGTATTGTAAATACTGAAGTTCCAGCGCATGGCGCTCCGTAACATCATCGGCATTAATTTTATTGAAGATACAGTCTTCAAAAGCCGAATCAATTGTGATATCTTCTGACGGAAGTCCGAAAAGCTTCCCGAAATTCCCGGCGTAAATATAACTACAGTCCGCCTGAAAATCCGAAAGTACTGCTACACACTGCTCAATCTCTACATACGACACTACTGATTTTTTATATTCTACTATATTTAAAATTTCACTGTCGAGAAAGGTCTGCTGTAATAAGGCAGAGGTTAACTGATTTTCGATAGAGGCTTGGGACATTGTGGATTTATAAATTGGTTAATTTTACGTATTGCCGCTTCCGGTACGCAGGACTACATTTGAGAAACCTAAATTATCATTTTTATATTTCTAACAAAACATTTTATGAAAACTAAATTTATCTACTGCTGCGCAGTCTTAGGACTAATATTATCAACAGGCTGCAACAATACTCCTAAGGAAAACCAAACCGCTGCCGCTCCCGAAAAAACAAAAGATTCCGCTGTTGTTAAAGGAACAGCTTGTGATATAAAACTCGATCAGATTCATTTTACCAAATCAATAAACGGAGCCGATACTCTTGCCAAAGTAGATGAGAAAAAGAATATCCTGTTTCATGTAGGGGAGAAAAAAGATTATTTTTCTGACCCAAATAATAAACTTTCCAATACTTCAGCCCCTATTCTGCTGTCTAAAATTGACAATACCAAACCGTTTACCCTTACCGCAAAAGTAAGTCCGGAATTTACTGAAACCGGTTTATACAATGCAGGCGTTTTATATTTGTATGTTCATGATAATTTTTATCAGAAATTCTGCTTTGAACAGGACGAAAGAGGCAATCACCGAATCGTAACAGTTCGTACAATAGGAACTTCTGACGACAACAACCACGATATTGTAAAAGGAAAAACAGTTTATATGAAAATTTCTTCGGATACACAGACCGTTGCCAGCTACTACTCTCTTGACAACAAAACCTGGCAGATGGTCCGTTTGTATAAAAACAATTATCCTGCAGAACTCTGGGGCGGAATCAGTGCGCAATGTCCGGTTGAAAAAGGAACTACCAGCTATTTTGAAGCTCTTAGTTTAGAGCAGAAAAGCGTAAAAGATTTCCGTTTGGGAATTTAAAAAGGTTATTTCACAAAGATACACAGAGAAGCCGCAGAGATTCGCAAAGTTTTTTTATAGTAATTCCTATAAACAACAAATGTATGTTGATTTCTTTGCGAATCTTTGCGAAAAAACTTAGTGTATCTTTGTGAAATACCCCCAAAGCCTACTTTTTCAGATCCGGAATTTTCTCCGTCAGGTTCTTCCAGTAACGTTTGGGCATATGCTGTACATGAAGTTTGGTGTTTTTTCGGGATTCAATGTTCACGCTTTTAAAATAACGTCTCCATAAATTCTGGAAAAACTCTTCGTCGTCGTCATCTATTTCAGCCAGAAACCGGGAAGAAACCGTAGGAGTCTCTAACTGAAGTTCGACTGTAGCTGTATTTTCTAGATCATAATATATCCCATATTTACGTTTGGCATCATAAATCAGCCAGCGCTGATCGGCATAACGATTTTTAAAATGATTTTCTATTAAAGGCAGTACATCGCAGTCCGGTTCTACAATGGCATAATATAAATTATCCTTCGCCAGTTTAAAGCGTACAAAAGCTTTCATCCGGTGACTTTCTTTTCCGGTTAACTGCGCAGCCTTTCTGGTCTCCATAACTTCAAAACGGTTCCAGTCGCCTTCGATATTTACAGAACTGGAAAATACATATTGAACAAAGCGAAAAAGAGTTTCGTCTATCTTGTCTGTTTCAGATAAAAAGGCTTTGTAGATATTAGAAAATCCTTCCGGTGACAAACGTTCCCTTAATCCCTTTAAAACCCGGTCTGCTTTTATGGTATCGTTTTTTACCGGATGCAGTTCTGAAAAAAGCAAGGTTCCTAAAGCTTCTTCTTTGGCAAATACAACATCGTTCAGTTTAAACTCATAAATTTCAAATACTGCAGTAAGCCAGCCTTCAAAGGTCCCGTCGTAAATTAACTGTATCATTTCGTTTAAAATAAAGTAAGCTGATTGGAAAAATTAGACGTGTATTTACTTTTTTGTGCCTTCACTATATAATCTTTAATCTGAGCAGAAGTGAAATCTTTCTGCAGCTGAAAGGGTGTGGCAAAAGCCAGAAAATATTTTGATCTGCTGTATGAAATCCCCAGTTTAGGCAAATCATCAGCCTGCAGTTTTTTAAATTTTCGGGCCGATATGATTTTTTGGGCACTTACAATCCCAATTCCCGGAATGCGCTGAATCAGTTCCAGGTCGGCTGTGTTAAGGTCAACCGGAAATTGGTCCAGATTACGAAGTGCCCAACCCAGTTTAGGATCAATATCCAGGTCCAGATTCGGCTGGTCGAGACCTACAATTTCATTAACATTGAATCCGTAAAACCGGATTAACCAGTCGGCCTGATACAATCGGTTTTCCCGAATCATGGGAACCGGGGTTCCAATTGCCGGAAGCCGGTTATCATAACTTATAGGAACATAACCCGAATAATAAACACGTTTCATATTCATCTGTTCGTAAAAGTAGTTGGCCATTCCCAGAATTTCCATGTCATTTTCTCTGGTTGCCCCAATCACCATTTGGGTACTTTGTCCTGCCGGAGCAAAAAGAGGAGCTTTGTAGTTTTGTTTCTTTTCTTCTTTATATCCGATGATTTCATTTTTGAGATATTCCATTGGTTTAATAACATCCACATGATTTTTGTCGGGAGCCAGCAGTTTAAGACTTTGTTCTGTAGGCATTTCAACATTAACGCTTAAACGGTCAGCGTACAGTCCGGCTTCCCGCAGCAATTCATCGCTCGCTCCCGGAATGGCCTTCAGATGGATATAGCCATTGAAATTTTCTTCCAAACGCAGTTTCTTTACAATCCGAACCAGACGTTCCATCGTATAATCCGGATTATCAAAAATACCCGAACTTAAAAACAAACCTTCGATATAATTTCTGCGGTAAAAGCCAATGGTAAGATCTACGACTTCCTGTACTGTAAAAGCGGCCCTTTTAATATCGTTGCTCTTTCGGCTCACACAATAAGCACAGTCAAAAATGCAATGATTTGTCAGTAAAATTTTAAGCAGGGAAACACAGCGTCCGTCTTCGGTATAAGCATGACAGATTCCGTTTCCTGCAGCATCACCTAAACCTTTATCTTTATTTTTACGGCTGCTGTTACTGGAGGAACACGACACATCATATTTTGCGGCATCGGCTAAAATTGCCAGTTTCTCCATTACCCTTTCCTGTACCATTTTTGACTTTTTTATTTGATTTTGGAATGAAAATTCATCGTTTCAAAACTAAAAATTCAGTCCCAGAAAGAGCTGAATTATACTGTTCTAAATTGTATCATTTTTTAGGTAATTCAGCAATAACAAAATTTTTCTTAATAAATTAGTTCCCTCTAAATAAAATAGTTATACCGCAAAAACAGGTAAAAATACGGGGTGCCTTTTTTCTGAATCTTTATAACTTGCACATCCAGTTTATGAAAAATATTTAGCCCCCTTATAAATATTTTAAACCGTCATAAAGATGGAGTTTACTAATTAGCGAACATTATAAAAACAAACAGCTAAAAATGATGAAATTTGTAAAAGGACAAGAGGTATCCTATATTACAATAAGTGGGAGATCTTACAAGGCAACCGTGGTAGAAAGAAAAATAGATTTCAAAAAAGGGCTTATCAAAAAATCAGCTGTCAAAGAAATGACCTATCATTATTTGATCGAAGTACAGAGAAATGGTCTTACTGAAAAAATTCTATGTACAGAAAATCAGCTTAAAATTTCGGAAAAAAAACAACATGCTCAAAAAGCGGCTTAATAACTGTTTTGTATAAAAACGGCTGTTGTGTTTAAAACCAGTTCCGGGACTTCTTTATGAGGCGTATGTCCCGCATTGGGAATAATAACGGTTTCTGATTTTCCATTTATCAGGGCCGCAGTCCTGTAAACCTGCTCTAAAGTACCGTATTCATCCTTTTCTCCCTGAATAAACAAAAGGGGCGTTCTGATTTCCGGAAGCACATTTTCGATGTTCCAGTTTCTAAAGTCAGCGCTCAGCCAGGTTTGGGTCCAGGCTTTAAATAGGGTTTCGGCTTTACTCCCATGATATTTTTGGAGTCTTTGCGGCAGATTTGTAGTTTCATAAACCTGAACAGCTTCACGAATTCCGGCAAGCGTAATTTCTTCAACAAAAATATGCGCCGCTTCGCAGATTACCATTTTAATCCGGTTTGGATACCGGGCAGCTGCAATTAAGGCAATAGAACCACCATCGCTGTGTCCGAATAAAAGAGCATTTTCTATTTCCAGTTTTTCAAGCAGATCGTTTAAAACAACCGCTTCTGTCTCTAAATACTGCACATCCCTCACATAAGTAGGCATAACATCCGATTTTCCATATCCCAGACGATCATAGAGTAAAACATTACATCCTGCTGCCTCTGCCAGCTTCTTCGGAAAATCACGCCAGAGTTCTGTACAGCCCAGCGAATCATGCAGAAAAACAAGTACCGGGCGGTTTTCAAACCCATGGTAATATTCCGTGTAAAGTCGGTTTCCGTTTACTTCAATCAGCATACAGCAGTTTGTTTTTGAACTAATTTATCTTTTCGGGCTTTCGAAATATTAAGATAGACAATGGCTGCCAGCATAATCGCAATTCCCGTAATTTGCATAAGAGTAACCTTTTCTCCCAGAATAATATGGGCGCAAAATACCGCCGCCGGTAATTCTAAAGTCAGGAGTACTGAACTTAAACCTGCTCCAATTTTTGGCATTCCAACCGTAAAACAGATTGGCGGAATCACAGTTCCAAAAACCGCTAAAAAGGTCCCCCACTGCACCAGTCCAAAATCCAAATGGGTACTTGTGGCAATGGCTTCGAAATTGATTAAAAAAATAATCATCGCCGAACCACTGGTCATTAAAGCACTTTTCTCAAACATAGGAGTCTCTTTCCCAATCTTACTGGTAAAAACAATATAAAAAGTATACAGCAGAGCTGATAGCAGACTTAGCAAAATCCCGGTGACTGAAATATTAAAATGTCCCAAATCTGTAAGGTTTCCGGCCAGTACTGTTCCGAAAATAATACAAACCGCCGATGTCACCTCAACCGTATTGGGTTTCCTTTTATAAGCAATCCATTCTACTAAAATACTCAGCCAGGTAATCTGCATCAGTAAAACAATAGCCAGTGAAGCCGGAATATAAGCCACTGAAAGATAATAAGTATAAGCCGAGGATCCCATGGTAGTTCCGGCTAAAAGTAATTTCCAGTTCAGCTGAGGTTTTTGTCCGTTTTTTATTCTTCTGAAAAATACGACCAGCCACAAAATCAAGGTTCCGAAAAAGGCCTGCGCTAAAGTAATTTCTGCTGGTGTATATCCTTGTCCGTAAGCTATTTTAGCAAACGAAGAAAGCATTCCAAAACTTAATGCCCCCAATGCTGTTATAATTATATATTTGTTCATTATCCTTTGTCTTTTTTTGGTTTTATCCAGACAAAAGTATCAATTACAGAACAAAAGAAATCATACAGGATTAAAATATGTATTTATTCCTGAATTGAATTTATTTTAAAGATTTTTATCCTAAATTAGATTTATTTTTATAACTAAACAGGAAAAAATCCAATGCAGGAATTAAGCAAACAAGAGATAGAGCTGCTTCGAATCCTTCAAAAAAATGCGCGATTCGATATTACCGATCTGACGGAAAAACTAAATATGTCCAGAACCTCCGTTTACGACCGGATTAAAAAACTGGAAAACGAGGGGTATATTAAAGACTATGTTGCCATTATTGACCCTAAAAAAGTCGGACTCAATTTTACGGTGATTATCAATGTATCCTTAATCAGCCAGCGGCTGGAATTTGTGGAGGAATTTTCAAGACAGGTTGCCGCGCTGGACGAAGTAGTCGAAGGTTATGTTACCGGAGGAATCTTTGATTATGTTTTAAAAGTAGTGGTAAAAGATCCTGAAGCTTTTAACGGTTTTATCCAGAAACTTTCTACTATTCCCAACATCAGTAAAGTACAGAGTTCCTTTGTAATGAGTTATATAAAGCAGTCGACCAATCTGCATTTTTAAGGGTGTTATCATGTCATTGGTCTAAAAAACACGTTAAAATCCCGATCTAACAAGGCTTTTTCCATATAAAAAAATATATTTGTCTTAGCCCGGTTTTACCACATAACCTAAAAGACAATAAATAGTATGGATAATGAAAAGTTTATTTTCTGCCTCGAAGGTGTTCAGGATGTAGATACTGTTACCACTACTGATGTGGTTAAAAATCTGGAAGAAATTGCTTTTAATCAGGGAATTGCCAGCATATATAAAACCTGCGATACTATTGAAGGTTTAGAAGAAAGTTTAAATACGCTGCTTTATGATGATCATAACTTTAAAGATTATGAAATCATTTATCTGGTGATGCCGGGACAGGAAAACAACATCTGTCTTCACGATTATTACTACAGCATTGAAGAAATAGCGGAACTTTTTGAAGGGAAAATGAAAGGAAAAATTATTCATTTTGCCAATAAAAAAAGGTTAGACCTCAACGAAGAAGAAGCACAGTACTTTCTGGATATTACCGGTGCACGAGCAATTTCGGGTTACGGATCTACCTACAATAAAATTGCCAGCTGCAGTACGATCGATAAAGCTTTTTTTAGTTTGTATCAGGAAAATGATGATCTTACTGAAGTGGTTGAAGATTTGTACCAAAAGCATTATGCCCTTTGTAAATTACTTGATTTTAGATTGTATTATTAGGTATGAAAACAAAGACAGCAGAAAAGGTAAAAACCTACGAAGCAAAGGGATTTCGGGAGAAATTTCTGGGCGAAGACAATCCGATGCATATGCTTTTTAAGTCCAATTCGGATCATTTTTTTTGTTTGAAAATGGAAGAAATGATGCGTTTGCAATATCCTGTGCCGCCTTGCAAGCATAGCTGCCATACTTTAATTTTTGTTACTTCGGGCACGCATCAGATGAAGGTGGGTTATGAAGAATACCTCACGGTTTCGAATGAAATTATAGTAGTTCCGGCCGATCAGGTTTTTTCAATCAAAAATATCAATAATGCCCATACGGGTTATATCTGCCAGTTTCATCCGGATATATTAATTGGGAAATACGGCAGTCGGGAAATGCTGAATGAATTTGACTTTTTGAACATATCCGGCAGTCCGAAAATTAAAGTGGAACCAGAAGATATCAAGTCAATTACTGCTGTTTTAGACCGTTTGCAAAAAGAATATTCTGAAACACCAACAGCCAACCTGAATATTGTACAATCGTACCTCATCGCTTTGTTTTATGAAATGAACAAAAACTCCATTAAGAGTGCGAAGAATATTTCGGCAGCGGAAGTCATTACGAATAAGTTCAAAGAGCTAATTCATCAGAATATCAAAACCCATCATTTGGTACATTATTATGCCTCACTGCTAAACGTCACGCCCAATCATCTTAATAAATCGGTAAGAACTGTAACAGGTAAATCTGCAGCCAAATGGATTGATGAGACCATATTGCTTGAAGCCAAATATTTATTGTTTCAAACCTCGCTTTCTGTAAGTGAAATCGCTATTCAGGTAGGGCATGAGGATCAATCGTACTTTAGTCGTTTTTTTAAGAAACATGAAGGAATCACACCTATTCAGTACCGAAAAATGATTGATAAATCCTAATTATTGATTATTGCATCCTAGCAAACAGCTTTACTTTTTTCAGAAATTTGCCTCTCAAAAATGCAAATTATGATTTATGTATTTAAAACTTCTGTTGACAGCCCCTCTAAATTTGAGTCGGCTTCTGCCCTGCTTTATCAATTACTGCCTGATACTTTGTGGAATTTTGACCTTGAAGACTGCGACAATATTTTAAGGGTCGACAGTGAACTCGATATTCCAAAGTTAATTCTCAACAATGGTGTTTTTGACTTCATTGAATTAGAATAAATCCTAAAACATTTCAACACCCTCATACAATACTATGGAATCCAAATTATATCAAAACCGAACGTTTGATACTGTAGATTATGCTGATCAGAGCTTATTCAATACTGAATTTGTGAACTGTGAATTCAGTAATTGTAATTTCTCAAAAAGCGATTTAAGTCACAATGATTTTTTAGACTGTACTTTTAAAAACTGTAATCTTTCGCTGGCGGTCCTGAAAAATACAGGATTAAAAAACATCAAATTCATTGGTTGTAAACTTATGGGACTGGACTTTAGTGCCTGTAATAGTTTTTTATTCTCTATGAGTTTTCAGGATTGTCTTTTAGACTATTCTACTTTTATTTATAAAAAACTAAAGAAAACCAGTTTTAATGACTGTTCTTTAAAAGAGGTTGATTTTTCTAATACTGATTTGTCTTTATCTATTTTTAAAAATTGCGATTTATCGAATGCCACTTTTGCGGAATGTATTCTTGAAAAAACCGATTTCAGATCTTCCCGAAATTATGCTTTCGATCCTTCCGAAAATAAAATTAAAGGAACAAAGGTGTCACATACTGCCCTTTCCGGCCTGCTTCAGAAATTTGATCTTGATATTGAATAGGGGTTAGTTTACAGTCGCAGTCGCAGTTTACAGTTCAACTGAGACTGAATACTGAGACTGAATACTGAGACTGAATACTAAAAAAGCGGAATACAAAACTCTGTATTCCGCTTTTCTTTTATTAACTAACCATGATTTTTATTTGATCCATCGAGGGTCTCCGATTTCATTATCAATTAAAGTCGGATTTTGAATGGTAAAGTTGCCTTCCGCAGCATTAACAAACTGTGGATTTGCAGTAACTCCTGATGCATCGATTTTATTTGAAACAATAGTTGCATCCATAAAACTTGACGCTTCAAAATAATAATTTTGACCAAATCCAGGATCACTAGTATTTGCCTGATTGGTATAAATAGCAGTGGTTCCAGCAATTAAAGTATTGGTAACGGTAGATACATTATTTAAAAACCTAACATATAAAATTCTTTTTGGCGCTGCGGTATTTGATACGTTATACAAGGTACAATGATCAATTAGAGTGTTAGTTGTTAAACCAGTATCTGATAAATTCGCAGCGGCATCTACCCTAACAAAATCACGTCCTGTTGAACAACTGTCAAATGTGCTGTTTGTAAGAGCTATAGATGCGATATGAGTATTTCTGAAATCTATAAAATCAGCGCCGCCGTTTGTATTTACACTTTTAACAATACTATTATCTACTTTAAACGAAGTAACTTTTGCAGACGTTACGTTTGCAGAAATCAAAGCACGTGTATAACCATGAACATTGCTTTTACTAATTAAAATATCTCCGTAATTTGAAGCTGCACCCGAAATAGTTATCACAGCAGCATTGTCGAGTCCAGATCCGTTCAGATCTAAATCCATAAGCGTAAGGTTAACCAGTCCCGGATTAACTGTAAATTTAACATTCAGTTTTGGTTTATTAGCCGTTCTTACTCCTCTGATCGTTATTGATTTGTTTAAAACAATTTCGCTTGTAGTGGTGTACGTTCCAGGATTAAGCAGTACTCTTGAACCTGCAGGAGTAGCTGCAATTTTAGTCAGCAGATCGTCTCCCGGATTAACCAGTGTACCAATCGTTACATCAACTCCCGATGTAAAGGTTCGAATTCCTCTGGTTTTGGTTCCGTTTAATAATGTAGCGGTATAAGCCACCTCTCCAGTCAGGTCTGTAACCTCAGCAACTCCTGCTGCCTTTTCTGCTGTTGTAATTGTATGTGCTATATTACCTGGCATAACCAAAATTTGTGTTACATTACTATTAGGTGTCCATCTCAAAATAACAGATTTTGCTTCAATCTCATCTTCGACTATTGGAAATAATATTTGTTCAGACAAAGTTGTTGCGGTAATAACCGACCACTTTGAATCATCTAACTTGGCCGAACTTACTGCCTTTACTCTGATAGAATAAACGGTTTCTCCTTCCAGAGGCACCTGAATCGGCAGCTCAGCCGCTGTAACATTGATTGTTTTAAAAATGGTTTTAAAATCAGGATCATCAGCACTAAATTCTACTATATAATGGTCAGCATTGTCTACTTCTCTTACGGTCCAGTTTAACTCAACTGTAGTTTGATTTCTAACTCTTGCAGTAAGACCTATAGGAGAAAATTCTCTTGTATTACCAATGCCGTCTAATAATTCTTCGTTATAACTTTCACAGCTTGAAATTGCAATTGTAAGGAACAATACGGCTATTAATCCTTTGCATATATATTTTGTTTTCATCATAATAATTTATCATTAATTATTAATTCTTTTAAAGATTTTAATAACCGTAATCGTTTTTTAGCAGACCATTACTCCCATCAATAAAGACCTGCCATATCGGCCAGAATTGTCTTTCATCAGGATTAACCCCTTCTTTGTACAAGGAATTAATCTTAGCATCTGCAGTTGTACCTGTCCATGTCCAGACTGCAGATGTATATGCTGTTCCCGGATTCGCTGTTTCCCCTCTGTTCAAACCATAAATATCTAAACTTACATTATCTGCCTGGTATTTATAATACAAAGCTGTTGGTACATCAGCATATTCGCCTGTTCGGGCTGATAAATTAACCATTTTTTGTTTGGCCTGATCCAGTTTTGTTTTGAGCAGATTCCAGCGGATCAGAGCTTGTTTGCGTTCCATTTCTCCGGTGAACTCAAATTTATTTTCTTCAACAATAGCATTAAACATGGCCGTTTTGCTGCTTAAAGCGTTTACATAAGCATCCACTTTTACAGCCTGTGCATCTGCTGGAAATGCTCTTCTGCGAAGTTCTTTCAGGTAAATCGAAGCGGCACCAGGGCCTTCTAATTCGTTAGCTGTTTCAGCAGCAATCAAAAGAACTTCTGCATAACGCATATACATTTTATTAACACCATCGTCATTAGTAGAAGTTACATAACGTTTCATCCATTCGTAACGATATTTTCCAAAATACCATGTATCTAAAGTACCCAACTCTTGTTTTGCTATATTATTAGCTCCTGCTGCACCATATTTATAAGGTACACAAGTAACATCTCTACGTGTGTCAGTTTGATCATAGTCGTAGAAAACAAATGGTAATGGTCCTGCTACACCTCCACGGTTAGCCCCATTAGCTTGAAATTGATCAATAGCAGCTGTGTGTCTTACTGCAAATGTAAATAACATTCTACCGCGTCCATCTGCGAAAGGAAGTTCCCAAAGAGATTCTCCACCTGCAGCAGTAACTTCTTCATTGTATTTTCTCCACAACCCCTCAAAAGTAGTTTCTAAATGAGCAGAACCGCTTTCGATCACTTCACGGGATTCTTTTAATGCCAATGCATACATTTTAGCTACTGAAAGTTCCGGATCAGAACTTCTTCTAACCCCGTCAGGATATTGCTGATAACCGCTGGCTGCCAAAGCCAGACGTGCTCTGAACGCTTTCACAAAAGCCTTATTCACATGTTCTACAGTATTAGTGTAAGTAGTTTCATTAGGCCAGGCCACCAATGTAGATGCCTCTCCCAAATCTGCAATTAATTGTTTGTAAATAACATCCCTGCTTGATTTAGGTAAATATAAAGTTTCGGTAGTAATAGGTTCAAAACGAGCCGGGACATCTCCCCACGCTTTAAGTAAATCTGCATAATAAATTGCTCTCAATGTTAAAGCTTCTCCTAACAACTGTCCCATATCTGTTCCTGGCAGGGGATTTCCGTATTGACGCATCCCTGAGATACAAACATTGGCACGTTCAATACCTGAAAACATCATTGAATAAGCATTATTGGTAGTATTCATTTCTGTATTGCCCGGTTTCGCATCATAAACGCACAAATCGGCTTTATCTCCTGCTGTCTGCGAAGTATTATACCACTCTGTATCTGTATTTAAACCATAATATGGTAAAAATCTCCCTCTGTAAGAGTTGGTCTCGGCAAAGGGTACTTTTATCCCGTCAACAGCTCCTTTTGCAAGTTCAGCATTAGAAAAAATCAAAGACGGTTGTAATGTAGATGGTGCAGGTGTATCTAAATAGTCATCTTCAAATTGCTGACAGGAACTAAATAAACCCGAAATTATCAATCCTGCTATTATTATTTTATGTTTCATTTTGTGATAATTTAAAATTAGAAATTAAGATTCATCCCAAAAACCATTTGTCTGCTTCTTGGATAAGGACTTGAATCAACCCCTGGTGTCAGCGGGTTCTTTCTTCTTGTTGAAACTTCCGGATCTGAACCCGAATAGTTAGTCCAAACAAAAACATTGCTTGCTGTTAAGTAGAATCTCAATTTAGAAACTCCAAGTTTAGAGGTAAACATCTCAGGGGCTGTATACCCTAATGTTAAAGTATTCAATCTTAAAAACGATGCGTCTTCAACTGCCCAATCTGTAAATATAGCTGATCTCATATAAGGAGACCACATAGTTGTATTAGCATTTAGAGCTGCTAATGCCTCAGGGTCTGTTACTAACTGACCTGAAACCGGATCTAAATTGGTCCATCTTTTTCCATCAGCCATAGTAGAATTTAAATTTTTATACTGTCCGGAAGCCGTAGCCGTAGAAAATTCAATTTTATCAGCATTATAAACCTCATTACCAATGCTCCAGTTAAAAGCGGCCATTAAATCAAATCCATAAGCATTACCGTTGATCACAAAACCGCCATAACTTTTAGGATTAACATTCCCTATAACGGTTTTATCGTTTAAATCTACTTTACCATCTCCATTAACATCTTTCAATTTCATATCTCCCGGTTTAAGACTGCTTCCGTCTCCTACAAGAGTTGTCGCGGTGGGAGTTACCCCGCTTTTCAGAACATATTTTCCTCCTATATAATCAAAATCAGAAACTTCATATCGTCCATCATTTTTATAACCGTACATAGTACCCAATGATGACCCAACTGCTATCAGATAATCATCCCCGATCTGAGAAGAGGCCCAGCCCGTAGCCTGTCCAAAATTATTCATGACTCCGAGAGAATTAATACGATTTTCGTTTATCCCCATATTAAATGAAAAACTCAAACCATATTTAGCTCTTTCAATGGCTACAACATTTAAAGTGGCTTCGAAACCTGTATTTTGTGTTTCCCCCATATTGCGGTATTGATAATCATATCCGGATCCGGCCACAGGAAAGTTAATTAATAAATCACTGGTGATGTTTTTATAAACATCGAAGTTACCACTTAAACGATTTTTAAAAAACCCAAAATCCAAACCAATATTCTGAGTCACTGTTGTTTCCCATTTCAAATCAGGATTAGGCATTGTTTTAGAAGGTGCCCACACACTGGTTACACCATTAATCCAGGTTGTTGGCGTAGATTGAAAAATTTGAATCTGCTGTCCAACTGGTATATTATTATTTCCTGCTTCACCATAACTAGCTCTTAATTTTAAAAGATCTATCCATGTTTTATCCTTTAGGAAGCTCTCTTCTGAAATTTTCCATCCTGCAGCAAAAGCCGGGAAATATCCCCAACGATTATCTTCTGAGAATTTACTAGAACCATCTGCACGAAATGTTGCTGATAAGATATAACGGTTTTTATAGTCATAATTGGCACGTCCGAAAAATGACAATAACCTGTCATCCGGGCTGTAATAATTATCGACCGCCTGCGGTGTTCCTTGTGATGTTAGCGTTTTTGCCTGATTAAAATCAAAAAAAGAAGGATATCCATGAATAGTAGAAGTTACTGTATTTGAAGTATAATTTATACTTTCTTGTCCAATCAAGGCTGTCAAATGATGATCTTCACCCATTATTTTTTTGAAATCGTAATTTAAGGTATTCGCATTTCTAAAACGTTTCTCTTTACCATCTGCCATAATCATTGCAGGCTTGCCTTGTAAGGTACTGGCAGGAGTATTAGCTACATAATAAGTACTGCGTCCATAAAAACGATAATCTAAATTGTTAAAATTATCCAGACCTAAATCTACTTTCAATTTTAAATTATCGACAATCTCCCATCCAAAACTTCCTAACATATTAAAGTTCTTACGGAATTGCTGACGGTCATTATCATAAACAGATCGTAAAGGATTTACTAATACATCTGAGCCGTCTCCAGATACATCTTCAGAAGTCAAACCTGGCACCGCAATTGGGGCATAACCCACAATAGTACGCATACGTGAATCTGCAGAAGACTTTTCATTTTGTTCATTAACACCTCCTCCGTCGATCTCCGTATCAGAATAACGTACTGTAAAACCAACATCAACTTTATTGCTTATTTTACTTTTTAAAGCCAGAGCAAAGTTGTTTCTTTTATAATTTGAACCTATCATAACAGCCTTTTCATCGTAATGAGCATAATTAAAGTTATAATTAAGCTTATCAGTTCCTCCTCTAATTCCTAAATCACGGCTCTGTACCTCTCCTCTGCGGCCAAAAATCTGTTTTTGCCAGTCATTACCTTTTAAACCATTATACATATCATGATCCTGCCAGTTTCCAAAATATTGAGTATAGGAAGTTGGATTAGAAGCTACTTTTGTTCCTGATTGGGAAAGAAGTGCGTATTCATACTGCCATTTAATATAATCTTCAGGCGACAAAACATCAATTTCGTTAGCCACTGTTTTCATACCGTAGAACATATTGAAATTGACTGCTATTTTACCGTCTTTACCACTTTTTGTTGTAATCAGAATAACCCCGTTTGCACCTCGTGATCCATATATTGCCGTCGAAGCTGCATCTTTTAAAACAGTCATTGTTTCGATATCAGAGGATGAAATATCATTCATATTATTGATTGGAAATCCATCTACAATAATTAAAGGTGACGCATCCTGAGTAAGAGAACCGCCGCCGCGAACTCTAATTTTAATGTCCGCATCCGGAGAACCTTCCGATGAAGTTACCTGAACCCCCGCAATTCGGCCAGTTAAAGCCTCAGCAACATTGGCTACCGGAACTTTTTTCAAATCGGTTCCTGAAATGGTGGAAACAGCTCCTGTCAAATCACCTTTTTTTGCTGTACCATAACCAATTACAACAACTTCATTTAAGTTATTGGCATCTTCTGTCAGAATAACATCTGCTTTGGTTTTTCCTTCCGCTGCAACTTCTTTAGTCTTAAATCCTATAAAAGAAAAAGTCAGAACCGCTTTCGGATTAGTGAGCTTAATCTTGTAGCGTCCGTCAAAATCAGTAGAAGTCCCATTCTTCGTACCTTTTTCCAGAACGTTAACCCCCGGTAAAGTAAGCCCTGCAGGATCTTTTACAGTTCCTTCGAGTGTCACGGACTGAGCATGTACCCGATTAACCATCAGCAGGCAGAATAAGAAAACAACTGCGAAGCAGCTGTTAGCTCCTTTGTTTAGTAAATCTTTAAAATTCATTGGTTGATTGTTTAAGTTATTAATTGTTTAAAGTGGTTTTTGTGGTTTAGTTTTTTCTTCGTTACCCCTCTTTCTTTATACCTCAAAAAGTATCTCCCTACTTTAATAATGAATACCTGATTTGTATTATTTTTTTGTAAGAAGTCCAGCTTTGATTTAACATTTAAAAAAAGTTGTAATCGATTACACAAACATAGATATTTTTTTTAGAAAAAAAATTATAATTCACAAAAATTTCCTAAATAAAATTATATATCAGAATTTAAAACACTTTTTTATACGACATATGTAATTTTATTGCTATATAAATATTAAATATATTATCAAAATTACTCTGTTTGTTACGATTTTCTCTAAAAAAACAATCGATTACATACTTACAATTTAAAATATTTTTAAGTGTTATTTTAACATTTATTAAGCTCGAAAAAATCTCCTTTTCCTGCTGTCGATTATATTTTTAACAAGTTTTTCTTTTAAAAACATTTTTCTAACTGTCACTTTGACCATTAGATTCTTCTCATTTCATCTATCACAAACCTTAAACAACCCTAAAAATTAAAAATGGGCACAAAAAAACCCTTAGAATTTAATCT
Source organism: Flavobacterium sp. FG19 (assembly GCF_057809475.1). Lineage (NCBI taxonomy): Bacteria > Pseudomonadati > Bacteroidota > Flavobacteriia > Flavobacteriales > Flavobacteriaceae > Flavobacterium > Flavobacterium sp. FG19. The sequence continues at coordinate 146,829 of NZ_JBMDKA010000003.1, forward strand.
AAGGGTTTGCACTCTTTTTAGTAAATAACTTAAGCGTTCTGAACCTTTACATTACGATTATTATGAATTTTAATTAAAGTTAAAGTAATCAGCATTCCTATAACCGACATCCCTACTCCTATTAAATTAGGTGAGGCATAACTGTATCCTGCCACCAGAGGCAGTCCTCCCAAAAAGGCACCTAATGCATTTCCGATATTAAAACTTCCCTGAAGAGAAGCTGAAGCAATCATCTCTGCTCCTTTTGCTGTACGAATCATAAGCATCTGGATTGGTGCTATAACAGAGAAAGAAATCGCACCGGTTAAGAATGTCAGAAATAAAGACACATATTGATTAAAAGAGAAGAAATAAACCAAAACCAAATCTGTTGACATTACTAATAGCAAAGCTAATGTTGTAGGTGCCGGTGAAAATCGGTCTGCCAGTTTTCCTCCTGCAAAGTTTCCAACAACCATTCCTAATCCTGCCAAAACCAAGATATACGAAACATCTTCCGGTGAAAACTTAGAAACATTAATTAATAATGGCGCTATATAACTGATCCAGGCAAACAAACCTCCAAAACCAATTGCCGTTATTCCTATAATCAGCCATGCTTCTGTTCTTTTAAAAAACTGAAGCTGTGTTTTCATATTCACGCTTTCTCCTTTTTCCAGATTCGGCATCCAAAAATAGATAGCCAAGAATGTCAATAATCCCACAAATGCAATTAAGACAAAAGTATAACGCCAGATAAAGTGGTGTCCTATATAAGTTCCAATAGGCACGCCAATTAAGTTTGCAATAGTCAAACCGGCAAACATAATTGAGATTGCCTGTGCTTCTTTTCCTTTATCCGCCAAACGGCTTGCGACTACCGCTCCCACTCCAAAGAATGCTCCGTGAGGCAGACCAGAAAGAAAACGAGAAGCAAATAAAACATTATAATCTGGAGCAATAATTGACAGTGCATTAAAAACAGCCAGCATTAATGCTAAAATTAAAAGCATTTTTTTTGGTGCATAATTTCTTCCTGCGATTACTAATAAAGGTGCTCCAATAACAACTCCCAGCGCATAAGATGATATTAAATATCCTGCAACAGGAATTGAAACTTTCATATCTGAAGCAATATCCGGGAGCAATCCCATCATTACAAATTCTGTAATTCCAATAGTTAACCCTCCTAAAGAGAGTGCAATAAGACTTTTTTTCATTTTGATTTAATGTAGAAAGGAATAGATTTCTACGTTGCAAATTTAACACTGTTAGCTTAATCAGAAATTGTATATTTGTGATATAAAATTGTAAATTTGAGTTATGCCTAAATTAAATCAGTTTAAAACACTAGTACTGGATGAATTTGAAGAAGAAAAATTTCACCTTCCTCCGCATACGCATACCTATTACGAAATCATCTATATCAAGAAAGGAAGCGGTATCCATCATTTGAATAACAACCTTCTGCCTTATAAAGCGGGAGATTTATTTGTGATTTCGCCAGATGATGAACATTATTTTGATATAAAGAAAAGTACAGGGTTCATTTTTATCAAATTCACCGATAATTATTTCAACTCTAAGCAGAATCTTACCTGCGATGAATTTCTGGTCAATACTCCCGAAAGTTTTATGAGGGATAAAATATTAAAAGAAACCGTTTTAAAATTTGACGAACCTTGTAAAACGATTTTAAAAAACACTGTCGAAAATATTGTTACCTACGATCGTTATATTGATGTTACCACCTCTCCCATTGTTTTTTATCAGATTCTTTCGATTTTTGGTTTGATCAAAGAGACCATTCGCTGTATGAATCTCCAGATGCAATCGACACATTTAGATAACGAACAAATTGCCAATTACATTCATCAGAATATTTATCAGCCAAAATTGGTTCAGGTTAAAGTAATTGCAGAACATTTTAATATCGCTCATACCTATTTTAGTGCTTATTTCAAAAGGACTTTTGATGTTAGTTACCGAGAATACATTCATAATTTAAGAACAACTTTAATAGAGAAAAGATTTCATAACAATCAATTGCCGATTAAACAAATTGCGTATGAATTTGGTTTTACAGATGAAAGTCATTTGACCAATTATTTCAAAAAGCGTAAAAACATGAACCCAACCGATTTCAAAAAACTCTAGTTATCGAAATCTTAAATAATGATTTGCTCGAAGTTTTTTAACTAAATTTGTACTTCTAAAAACAATTTCTTTGTCCAAAAAGATTCACATATTGATGCTTTTCTCAACTCTGGTTTTTCTTTTGAATCCAGGTTATAACTATGCATGCAATACAATGCATCACAAAGAAATTACTTCTAAAGAAGAAAACAGCTGTTCTAAAAAATGCTGTGAAAAGAAAACTTCAAAACAAGAAAAACACAATTGCGATGGAAAGTGCCGTCATTCGGGCTGTACAACTTCTGCATTGCAATTTGTTATTTTGACTTCAAATGATTTTGATTTACAAAACGATGTTTTCAATTTTTCTCTAAAAAACAGAATTTCATCTTATAGTAATTCAGCTATTTCTTCTGGATTTACTTCTATTTGGCTGAAGCCGAAAATATAATTATTGCATTTATGACAGCCCATATTGGGTCTTTTTGAAATCAACTTTTTTAATTAATTTTAAAGGAAATAAATTCCTTTACCAAATATTATATACAATGAAAAAATCAATCATAGCTTTAGCAACAGCATTTACAGTATTTTTTAGCGCTAATACTATTCAGGCAAAAACGAATAATTCTGAATTGACAGCAATCGAAACTGCAGACTCTCAATTACAATCGGTTTACGATGCTTATTTTTCAGTAAAAGATGCACTTATTAAAAGTGACAGCAAATTGACTTCAGCGAAAGCCGCAAGTTTATTAACTGCAATCACAGCTGTAAAAATGGATAAATTAAAAAGCAACGAACATACGGTTTGGATGAAAGTAGTCAAAAAATTAACTGCTGATGCTAAAAGTATTTCAACTGCAACAGATCTTAAAAAACAACGTGAGACTTTCAAGTCTTTATCTAAAAGCACTTACGATTTGATAAAAGTTTCAAGTCCAACGGAACCAATCTACAAACAATATTGCCCAATGGCAGATGCTGATTGGTTAAGCAAAGAAAAAGCGGTTAAGAACCCATATTACGGTTCTTCGATGCTGACTTGCGGAAATGTCGTAGAAACGATTAAATAAATATGAAGCTTTACATCAAAAACATGGTGTGCGGCCGATGCAAAATGGTTGTGAAGACTGAGTTCGAAAAACTCGGACTTCAAACTATTGCTGTTGAATTGGGAGAAGTTGAGTTACAAGACGAAATCAATGATTCGCAAAAAGAGGTTTTACTTAAAAATCTTCAAGGTTTAGGTTTTGATTTAATCGATGATAAAAAAACAAAAACCGTCGAGAAAATAAAAAACCTGATTGTCGATTTAGTTCATCATAAAAACAACGATCTCAAAATCAACTTGTCAGAATATCTTGCAGAAAATCTAAATCAGGATTATAATTCGTTGAGCAACTTATTTTCGGAAATTGAAAACACAACTATCGAAAAGTATTTCATCAGTCAGAAAATCGAGAAAGTAAAGGAATTATTGATTTATAATGAGCTTTCATTAAGCGAAATTGCCGATATTCTAAACTACAGCAACGTAGCACATTTAAGCAATCAATTCAAGAAAATTACGGGCTACACTCCTACTTCATTCAAACAATTAAAAGATAATAAACGGATTCAAATCGAGAATTTGTAAAAGTTAATCTCTCGCAAAGGCACAGAGGCGCTAAGTTTTATTTCACGCAGATTTTAAAAGATTTAAGCAGATTCTGCAGATATTTATTTGCAAATTAAATCTGCTCTATCTGGAAAATCTGCGTGAAAACTTTATTGCAAAGATTGTAAACATAGCCAATGGTTTCAACCATTGGAACGCAATCCTTCGTCTCTAAATAATTATCTCGGAACAAATTCATCACAATACGTTTCCCAAGGTTGAAACCTTGGGTTATGTTTAGATTCAGTTCGCAAAGTTATATAGACAAAGCTTAGCTCCCGATAGCTATCGGGAGCTAAGCTTTTTTTATTTAGCCACAGATTATAAGGATTAAAAGGATTTAAAAAATCTGTGCTAATCTTTTTAATCTGTGGCTAACTTTTTTTCATGGTTTCCAAAATCATTTTAAGACAAAGCTTTGCGAACTTTGCGTTTTTTATAAAAACCCAGCATATCAAAAAACCCTTGCGCTCTTTGCGGTTAAAAAACAACATTTAGTAAATCTTACAAATCATTCTCAAAATTATACAAACCGAACTCGCCAATAGTTCAGAAATTTGCATTGTAATACTTAAAAACCAATACAATGACTCATCAATATATAATTTCAGGAATGTCCTGCAATGGATGCCGAACCAAAGTCGAGAAAACTTTAAATGAAGTCGAAGGCGTTCAGGCAGAAGTAACATTAAATCCGCCAACGGCTACCATCACAATGGACAAGCATGTTCCGACAGAAAAATTTCAAGAAGTTTTGTCTGCGGCAGGAAATTATACCATTGAAATGGATTCTCCTAAGAACCATTCTGAAACAGCGGTTAAATCTTGCTGTTCGGCTCATAAAAAAGAGAACCACGATCATCATAAAACAGCAACTAAAAAAGTACATCAGCACAGTGCAAATGGCGTTTATTATTGTCCAATGCATTGCGAAGGCGACAAAACGTATAACAAACCCGGAGACTGTCCGGTTTGTGGAATGGATTTAGTACCACAAGTTGTCATCACAGCAACACAATTTACTTGCCCAATGCATCCTGAAATTGTTTCAAACGAACCGGGCGACTGTCCTATTTGCGGAATGGATTTAGTTCCGATGCAGGCTTCAGAAAGTGAAGAAAACAAAACCTATACTGATTTACTGAAAAAAATGAAAATTGCGATTCTGTTTACGCTTCCTATTTTCATTATCTCAATGTCAGAAATGATTCCGAATAATCCGCTTTACAATATCATGTCAATTGAAAAATGGAATTGGGTACAGCTTTTATTCTCGATTCCTGTTTTGTTTTATGCGGGTTGGATGTTTTTCGTTCGTGCTTACAAATCCATTGTAACATGGAATCTAAATATGTTTACACTAATCGGAATCGGGACAAGTGTGGCTTTCCTGTTTAGTATTGTCGGAATGTTTTTTCCTGATATTTTCCCAGATGAATTCAAATCGCATCACGGAACGATTCATTTGTATTTTGAAGCTGCAACGGTAATTATCACTTTAGTTTTATTAGGACAATTACTGGAAGCCAAAGCGCATGGACAAACGAATAGCGCAATCAAAGAATTATTAAAATTAGCCCCAACTGAAGCGACTTTAGTCGAAAAAGGGATTGACAAAGTAATCTCCATTCACAACATCAAAAAAGACGATTTATTACGCGTAAAACCGGGAGAGAAAATTCCTGTTGATGGAAAAATCTTTTTTGGCGAAAGCAGTATCGATGAATCTATGATTACGGGAGAACCAATTCCAGTTGATAAAAAAGTGGGAGATACTGTTATTTCGGGAACTATAAACGGTACCAAATCATTTGTCATGATTGCTGAAAAAGTAGGTTCTGAAACCATGCTCTCGCAGATTATCCAAATGGTAAATGATGCCAGCCGATCTCGTGCTCCCATTCAGAAATTAGCGGATAAGGTTTCTAAATATTTTGTACCAACAGTAGTTATCATTTCGATTGTAACCTTTTTTGTCTGGGCAAAATTTGGTCCAGAACCTGCCTATGTTTACGGATTAATTAATGCTATTGCGGTTTTAATTATAGCTTGTCCTTGTGCACTTGGATTAGCAACTCCAATGTCTGTTATGGTTGGAGTTGGGAAAGGTGCTCAAAACGGAATCCTGATTAAAAATGCCGAAGCGCTAGAAAACATGAATAAAATTGATGTTTTAATAACGGATAAAACTGGAACAATTACGGAAGGAAAACCATCGGTTGAAAAAATAGTTGCCATCAATAATAACGAAGATTTTCTACTCGAAAATATTGCTTCGTTGAATCAGCATAGCGAGCATCCTTTGGCGCAGGCCGTAGTCAATTTCGCGAAAGCAAAAGATAGTGCATTCAAAGAAGTTCAGGGTTTTGAAACGATTGCCGGAAAAGGTGTTTTGGGAACTATCGAAAACAAAAAAGTTGCTTTAGGAAACAAAAAATTAATGGATGAAATTGGCGCCGCTATTTCTTCTGACTTAGAACAAAAAGTTACTGCTGAACAAAATTTAGGAAAAACCATTTCATATATATCTATTGAAAAAGAAGTTTTAGGTTATGTTGCCATTACCGATGCCATCAAAGAAAACAGCGCAAAAGCAATTAAAGAATTAATTGCTCAGGGCGTTGAGGTGATCATGATGACTGGAGATAATCATAACACTGCAAAAGCGGTTGCCAATCATTTACAGTTGAGTTCTTTTAAAGCCGATTGCCTTCCGGAAGATAAATTGAAAGAAATTGAACGCCTGCAATCTCAGGGAAAAATCGTTGCTATGGCGGGCGACGGAATCAATGATGCACCTGCTTTGGCCCAATCTAATATAGGAATTGCAATGGGAACCGGAACTGATGTTGCCATCGAAAGTGCTAAAATTACTTTGGTTAAAGGCGATTTAAACGGAATTGTAAAAGCTAAAAACCTCAGCCATGCTGTAATGTCCAATATCAAACAGAATTTATTCTTTGCATTTATTTATAATACATTGGGCGTACCAATTGCGGCTGGAATTTTATATCCGTTTTTAGGAATCTTGCTTTCGCCAATGTTGGCTGCCGTTGCAATGAGTTTAAGTTCAGTTTCAGTAATCGTGAATGCTTTACGATTGAGAAATTTAAAATTGTAAGTTGGAGAGTAATTATTTTTAAACACATAGAAACATAGTTTTGCATTGTGTGTAAAGGCGTTTCACTTGCATCAATACACATAGCTATGTGTGGAAACTAGTTTCTTTTATTCTCTTTTTTTAGACAAAAAAATCTATGTCTCTATGTGTTTAAAATAATTGTGTTCAATTTGACTCAACTATTTTAAAATTATAATTTATCATGAAAACCAAATATCTGTTTATACTTTTCTTAATCGCTTTTCAGCTAAAGGCGCAGGAAGTCGTGCGTTACGATTTGCATGTTCGCGATACGGTTGTCAACTTTTCGGGTAAAGAAAAACGTGCAATTGCAGTAAACGGACAAATTCCGATGCCGACTCTGACTTTTACCGAAGGGGATATCGCAGAAATTTATGTCCACAACGAATTAAAAAAGGAAACCACTTCGATGCATTGGCATGGATTATTTCTACCCAATAAAGAAGACGGAGTTCCCTATTTAACTCAAATGCCAATTGAACCCGGAACAACGCATAAATACACTTTTCCAATTATTCAAAACGGAACCTATTGGTATCACAGTCATTCTGGACTTCAGGAACAAATTGGTTTGTACGGACTTTTTATCATCAATAAGAAAAAAGACGATTCCACTATCAGAAAAGGAATTGATGATTTGCCAACGATTCCGGTTATTTTAAGCGAATGGTCTGATTTAAAACCTGAGAATATTCAGCGAATGCTTCACAATGCCAATGATTGGTTTGCTATAAAAAAAGGAACCACTCAAAGTTATTTTGAAGCTTTAAAACAAGGACATTTTTCGACCAAAGTGACCAACGAATGGAAACGAATGAATGCCATGGATGTCAGTGATGTTTATTACGAAAAGTTTCTAATCAACGGGAAAAACGAACAGCAGTTTTCAGATCTGAAACCAGGCTCAAAAGTTCGATTGCGAATTGCCAATGGCGGTGCTTCCAGTTATTTCTGGCTAACCTACGGAGGAGGAAAAATTACCGTTGTGGCCAGTGATGGAAATGATGTAGAACCTGTAGAATTCGATCGTTTGATTATTGCGGTTTCTGAAACTTATGATGTTGTCGTTACAATTCCTGAAGACAATAAATCTTTTGCTTTTTTGGCTACAGCCGAAGACAGAACGGGATCTGCTTCTTTGTTTTTAGGAAATGGAGACAAACAGCCTGTTCATCATCTTTCGAAATTAAAATATTTTGAAGGCATGAAAATGATGAACGACATGATGAAAATGAACGGCGAAATGAACGATATGGGCATGAATATGTCTCTGAACAAAATGGACATGAATGCCGTAATGTATCCAGAAATTTCGGGCGAAGATGAAAATGCAAAACCTGCAATGGATCATTCGAATCATAATATGGATGATATGAAGATGGAAAGTGACAGCATTGAAACTTCTGAAATCGTGACTTTGAATTACGAAATGCTGAAATCTCCTTTTAAAACCAATCTTCCAAAAGACGCTCCTGTAAAAGAATTACGTTTTACGCTTTCTGGAAATATGAATCGTTACGTTTGGAGTTTGGATAATAAAGTAGTTTCTGAAACCGATAAAATCTTAATCAAAAAAGGAGAAAACGTTCGTATTGTTTTATACAATGGTTCCATGATGCGCCACCCAATGCATTTACACGGACATGATTTTAGAATTATCAATGAACATGGGGATTATTCTCCTTTGAAAAACGTAATTGATATTATGCCAATGGAAACCGATACGATCGAGTTTCAGGCAAATGCAGATGGTGATTGGTTTTTTCACTGTCATATTTTATACCACATGATGGCTGGAATGGGAAGAATTTTTAGTTATGAAAATTCAACACCAAATCCGTTAATTCATCATCCTGAAATGGCTTTCAAAATGTTGAAAATGGATGATCGTATGTTTCATTTTATGGGAGAAAATGATTTTGCTACGAATGGAAATGATGGTGAAGCGATGTTCAGCAACACAAGATGGAGCATCGGTACAGAATGGAGATTGGGTTACAATGACAAACACGGTTATGAAACTGAAACGCATATTGGACGTTATATTGGAAAAAATCAATGGTTGATGCCTTTCATCGGTTTTGACTGGCGCTACCGAAAAATGGGAATGGACGAACAGGAACAAAATCTCTTCGGACAGAAAAACACTAAAGACAATCGTTCCGTTTTCAGTTTAGGTGCCGAATATACGTTGCCAATGCTCATAAAGGCACAAGTTGAGGTTTATACCGATGGAAATGTAAGAGTGCAATTTGAACGAAAAGATATTCCGCTTTCACAACGACTTCGAATGAATTTAATGTGGAATACGGATAAAGAATATATGGCAGGACTAAAATACATCGTTGCCCGAAACTTTGGAATTACAACTCATTATGACAGCGATATGGGAATTGGTTTTGGGGTTAATTTGAATTATTGATTTGTTTTTGAACCATATTAAGTGATTTAGATTCATTTAATAAAAATAATTTACTTATATAACTTATATGGTTTAGAAATTTGAATTGGCATTAATTTTGGTTGAGAAGAAACAGCTAAAAACCAATCTAAAATTAACCTTATGTTTGACTTCAATCCTTTTTTACTGCTTTTTCTACCTTTGATCTTACAGCTTATTTTTGGAATTAAAGACTATGCGAGAAGGATAAAATTAAATTTTGCTAAAATCAGCATAATTAATTTTCTTTTGCAAATTGCTTTTTCTTATTGGGCCTATGCATTCCTTGAGCATAAACTTAATCAAGAATCAAATGGACGAATCAGATGTGGAATGCCTTTTGTTGGATTAGTTTTTACAGAATTACTTATTCTCTCTGTTTTACTAATAACTATACTTGTTCAATATTTAATAAAGAGATCGTATAATCTTCGAAATAAGTAAAAATGAAAAAAGTAAATTTCTTATTATTGTCCTTTTCAACTTTTCTTTTAACAAGTTGTGATCCTTCACAAGGTATTCTTTTTACTAATAAAGGTGAAAGCAACGTAAAAGTAAAACTGACTATCAATTCGGCAATTAAAAACAATCAATTAGATGAGATGAAAAAAGGAGATTCAATTGTTTTTAAATTAATTCCGCATAATCCGGAAGAAAAAGAAGGTCACATTTATTTTGGAAGAGGAAGATGGAACGATGAAAATATTAGCGAAATCAGCAAATCTATCAAAAGCATTGAAATTGAAAATGATAATTATAAAATTGTCTATAAATCACAAAACGCAATAAGTAATTTACTTAAAGAAAATTATAATGGCATAGTCATGAAATCGTTAAACATTAAAATTGATGATGATTTTTTCCAAAATAACTAAAAGTCACTTTTACAAAAACATTAACAATAAATATATTCTTACAAACAATAAATCAATCTATATTTGATTCACTCAATTATAATTCTTCTAACAAAAAACAATTAAAACAAAATGACAAAAGTAATTACAATCGTTACCGTTGCTTTATTTACAATTAGCGTAAGTGCTCAGGACACAAAACCGGCATCAAAAGATAAAGCTAAAAAAGAATCTTGTTGTAAAAAGACAGCCGACAAAAAAGATAAAAAATCTTGCTGTACTAAAAAGTAACAGTAAATTATAAAGTAAAAGGCTTCGAACAATTCGAAGCCTTTTTTTATGTTTTTTCGCCACGAATTACACGAATTAGCACAAATTTTAAATAAAAATAATTCGTGTAAATTCGTGTAATTCGTGGCAGACAAAATCCTATTTCACTCTAATACTCCATTCAAAATCCATTTCCGAAACCTGAACTCCTTCCTCGTTAGTTCCGATAGATTTCATCCAGAACGTCTGTCCTTCTCCGGTTTCGATTGTTTTTTTGATAGCATCGGCAATTAAATACCCGTCGTTACACACAAAAGTAATTTTTCCCGTTGCTTTTTTAGTGAAGTTTCCTTTGTTATTGGCTACTAACATGGATATTTTCTTTCCGCTCTGCTGAATTTGAGAAATAACCAAAGCCCCAGTCGTCAATTCTGCCGCCATAGCCTGAACCGCAAAATACATCGAGTTAAATGGATTTTGGTTAATCCATCTGTGTTTGACTGTTACGGTACAACTGGAATCGTTTATATCCTTAACACGTACGCCGCAGAAGTAGGCAGAAGGAAGTTTAAACAGAACGAACTTATTAAGTTTTGATACAGAAAGTGCCATGTGATTTATTTTTTTATGTAAAAATACAAAAAAACTATGCATGCACAATAAATTATTCAATTATCAGAAAGACCTCAGTAAATTCAATACTTCCGAATGATTTTCAACAATTTAAATCCATATTCTTACTTTTTAAATTGTTAAATTTTTGTTAATAATTAGTACTATGCAAAACAAGATACTGTCTTTTAGACATATATTTGCATAAGAAATTACTATATGCTTTTAATCATTCAATCATCAATACCACTCATCATGGAAAAATCATCAGAAAAGAATACTTCGGCATTCACACATTTAAGTACATTAACTCAATACATTATTCCGTTTGGAAATTACATTTTCCCAATTATTATCTGGTCAAGTTACAAAGACAAATCAGAATTTGTAAACCATCATGGCAAACAGGCACTGAACTTTCAATTGAGTTTATTGCTTTATACTTTGGTTTTAGCTTTAATTGCAGTTCCAATTTTTATAACTGTAGTTTTACAAAACATTCCAATCGAAGCATTCATGTACAACGAGAATCTTGTGATTAGAAATTTCAACTTCGAAGGAAACATTGGAATTTTAAGTATAGGCATAACAGCTGTTATACTTTTCGGATTATTAAAATTTGTTGAATTCTTTTTAGTAATCTACGCTTCTATAAAAGCTTCAAACGGAGAATTGTACAAATATCCAATTACGATTCCTTTTATAAAGTAATCTTCTAAAAGGTTAAAAGTTATACGAACGAATTCAGACAGAATACATTCGCAATCAATCATCAATCAATCACCCGAGAGCTTTGCCCAAATTGACGAAGCAATCACCATCAATCAAAAAACGAATTGTTCAATCAAAAAAAAACAAAATGAAATTATGAACATTGAAAACACAAAAGCACAGATGCGCAAAGGTGTTCTTGAATTTTGCATCTTATCAGTCTTAAAAGAAAAAGACGCATATACATCTGAAATATTAGACACTTTAAAAAACGCAAAATTACTAGTTGTAGAAGGAACTGTTTATCCGTTGTTAACCAGATTAAAAAATGACGGTTTACTTAATTATCGCTGGGAAGAATCGACCTCGGGGCCGCCGCGAAAATATTATGGATTAACCGAAATAGGACAAACATTTTTAAAAGAACTCAGCGGTACCTGGACAGAATTGTCTGATGCCGTAAATCTAATCACCAATCAAAATCAATAAGTCATGAACAAAACAGTAAATATTAACTTAGGCGGTATGTTTTTTCACATCGATGAAGATGCATATTTAAAATTATCACGCTATTTTGACGCTATAAAACGATCACTGAACAACTCATCCGGACAAGATGAAATCATTAAAGATATCGAACTGCGTGTTTCTGAATTACTAACAGAAAAACAAAAAAGCGAGAAACATGTTGTAGGACTGAAAGACGTTGATGAAGTGATTGCTGTTATGGGACAGCCGGAAGATTACCGAATCGAAGACGAGGAAACACCAAACCAGTCTTACAATAATTACAGCAAAAGAAGCCACAAAAAATTATACCGGGATAAAGAAAATGGTATGATGGGAGGAGTCGCTACAGGTTTGGGCCACTATTTCGGAATTGATGCCGTATGGGTTAAAATCGCATTCTTAATCTTTGTTTTTGCTGGTTTCGGAACCGGTATACTGGTTTACTTCGTGCTTTGGATTGTAACACCTGAAGCCGTTACCACTTCTGAAAAATTAGAGATGACAGGAGAACCGGTTACCATTTCGAACATCGAAAAAAAAGTCCGTGAAGAAATAGACTCTCTGTCTGAAAAAATCAAAAATGCTGATTACGACAAAATGGGAAACCAGGTAAAATCAGGGGCTGAAAGAATCAGCAGTTCCTTTGGAGACTTTATAATGACGGTTTTTAAAATCTTCGCCAAATTTTTAGGAGTGGTTTTAATCATAGCCGGAATCTCTACTCTGATTATGCTTTTGATTGGGGTTTTTACCCTGGGAACTAACCTTTTTGTTGAATTTCCGTGGCAGAACTTTATTCAGGCCGGAAACTTTACCGAATATCCTATCTGGTCCTTTGGTCTGCTAATGTTTTTTGTGGTTGGAATTCCGTTTTTCTTCCTGACACTTTTAGGTTTCAAACTGTTATCTCCCAACCTGAAATCAATTGGTACTATTACCAAATACACCTTACTGGCTGTCTGGATTATTGCGATTGCCATTTTAGTAAGCATCATTCTTAAACAGGCTACTGAAGTTTCGCACAACAATAAAATAATTGAGAAAAAAGTTTTAAGCATACAACCAACGGATACTTTATTTGTAAAATTCAGATACAATGACTATTACACAAAAAGTCTGAATCATAGAAAGAATTTTGATTTTGTACAGGATTCAGTCAACAATGAACTGATTTACTCTAACGATGTCCACCTGCATGTTTTACATACAGATCATGCGGTACCATTTATTCAGATTGAAAAAAGCGCAAGAGGAAATTCTTTTACCAATGCTAAAAAAAGAGCAGAAAAAATTGATTACAAGTTTCAGATTGACGGAAATCATTTAATTTTGGATAATTATTTTCTGACAGGTGTTAAGAATAAACTAAGAGGTCAGCAAGTTGACATCTACCTGTACTTACCGGAAAGCCAACTACTTAAACCAGACACCTCGGTGAACGATTACTTTAGTTACGACGATGGTTTTTTAAACCTGAATTCTGAAGGGAATTACAATTATAAAGTTATCGGTTCAAAAGCAGAATGCCTGAACTGTCCGGAAAGCAATAATAATCACAGTGATTACGAGAATGATAATGACTATGAAAATGATTACGAGAATGAAAACGATACCGACACTGACACTATAAAAGAAGTATCCGTTAAAATCAACGGAAAAGAAGTGCTAAACGGTAAAAGAACCAAAGGCAGATTAACAACCGATAAAGAAGGCGTTATTATAAAAATTAACTAACAATTAAAGCCATGATAAAAATAATCATTCACATTACTAAATTCATTATTGCGACCATTACCGCATTATTGTTTGCCTCATGTAATTTTAACATGAATGCCATTGAAGGAAGCGGTAACGTAACAACTGAAAAAAGAACCGTACAGGGCGATTTCAAAAATATCTCTGTAAGCAATGCCATCGATTTGGTGATCGAACAATCTGATTCAGTTGGCATTGTTGTCGAAGCTGATGATAACCTCCAGAAAGAAATCATTACCAGAGTTGAAAACGGGACCCTTGTTGTTAAATGTAAATTCAACTCATTTCGTAACATCAGCATGAAAAAGGTAACGGTAAAAATGCCTCATATAAGCAAAATTGAAGCTTCGAGTGCTTCTACTGTTTCCGGTAAAAGTATTCTTTTGGGAGAAAACCTGGAACTGGAAACTTCAAGTGCCGCATCAATAAACGTAAATGTGGAAGCCGATAATGTTTCCTGTCAATCCAGCAGCGGAAGCTCCATTGACGTAAAAGGAAAAGCTCTAAAAGCACAGGCTTCAGCATCAAGCGGAGCCTCTATCGAAGCCGGAGATTTAAAGGCCAATGATGTTGATGCTGATGCCAGCAGCGGGTCGGTTGTAAAAGTTCACCCTATTTTAAGCCTTAAAGCACAGGCCAGCAGTGGTGGTAATGTTAATTACAGTAATGTTCCTAAAAAACTGGATAAAACAACAAGTTCAGGAGGAAGTGTAAGTCAAAGCTAATATTCCCTAACTGTTAAATATAAAAGAAATCATTCATCAAAAGTGGATGATTTTTTTATATTTGCTAAAATCAAATCTGAAATTAATGAAAAAAAATACAGCGCTATTACTGTTACTTTTGGTGACCACAGTAACGTTTGCACAAAAAAGAGAAAAAATAAAAGGATCTAAAGCGGTAACCACATCTGTTAAAGAAACAGAAAGTTTTGATGCTCTTGAAGTCGATGATAATTTAGAAGTATATCTCGAAAAAGGAGAGAAAAACGAAATCAAAATTGAAGCAGATGATAACCTGCATGAAATTATCGGAATGGATTTAAGAGATAAAACACTTCGTTTGTATACTTCAAAAGAAAGCACCATTTTTAAAAAACTTTCTGTAAAAGTTACGTATACGGGTTCCCTGAATAAAGTAATCACTAAAAACGATTCCAAAGTATACGCCATCCAGGAAATTCAGTTAGACGATATCACTTTTAATAGTTTTGATTATTCAAAACTGTACCTGAACGTAAACTCTAAAAAATTCAGCCTGATTGCCGATGACAAATCAAAAACAGAATTAAACCTGAAAGCAGACGACGGAAATTTACAGCTAAGTAAAAATTCTTCTGTAAAAACTTTAGTATCGGCTATAAAATTCAAATGTGATTTATACCAAAAAGCAACAGCTGCAATTGAGGGTATAGCCGAAAAAGCGACTATCCGGTTAGATAACAATTCGGTTTTCACCGGAACAAAATTTACTTTAAAGGATGCCAGCGTAACGGTTGAAAACAATGCTGTAGCCACTATTTTTGCAGAAACTACCGTTTCAATAGCTGTTAGTGACAAAGCAGAATTATCTTTGTTTGGAAATCCAAAAATCGAATTGACCCGTTTTTCTGAAGAAGCTAAACTGATTAAGAAGATTAAGTAAAGCCGCGGTGTTCAGTCACGGTATTCAGAGTGACAGTGTTCAGTCTGAAACTTATAAAAGCAAAAAGCCCCAATCATTTAAGATCGGGGCTTTTTGTTTATAGTTGTATTTCCAATTAAATTCCAGTAAAAAACTGAAAACTGTTATTGAACACTGCTGCTAATTTACTCTTTTGAAGCTAAATATCTTTCAGCATCCAATGCAGCCATACATCCTGTTCCGGCAGCAGTAATAGCCTGACGGTAAACATGGTCTGCGGCATCACCGGCTACAAAAACACCCTCAACATTGGTTTTAGATGTCCCTGGAGTATTTACGATGTACCCTGTTTCATCAAGAGTAATGTAATCTTTAAAAATATCTGTATTAGGTTTGTGTCCAATCGCTACGAAGAACCCTGTTGCCGGAATTTCAATTGTTTCTCCAGTTGTTTTGTTTAAGGCTTTAATAGCGTGAACAACATTATTATCTCCTAAAACTTCAACTGTATCGTGATTCATTAAAATTTCGATGTTTTCTGTTTTACGAACACGTTCTTCCATAATTTTAGAAGCTCTGAATTTTTCACTTCTAACTAACATGGTCACTTTTTTACAAAGTTTAGATAAGTAATGTGCTTCTTCACAAGCTGAATCTCCTGCTCCGACAATCACAACGTCCTGATTTTTGTAGAAGAAACCGTCGCACACAGCACAGGCAGAAACGCCTCCTCCCATATTTAAATAATGCTGTTCTGACGGTAATCCTAAATATTTAGCCGAAGCACCTGTTGAAATAATAACCGTTTCACAGTGTAATTCGATTGCGTCATTAATCCATACTTTATGAATGTCTCCTGAAAAATCAACTTTTGTAGCCCAGCCGTCACGGATATCAGCACCAAAACGTTTGGCCTGTTCCTGTAACTGAATCATCATTTCCGGTCCCGTAACACCATCAACATAACCTGGAAAATTTTCTACTTCATTAGTGGTCGTTAACTGACCTCCCGGCTGCATTCCCTGATATAAAACCGGATTCATGTTTGCTCTGGCTGCATAAATAGCTGCAGTATATCCTGCAGGACCGGAACCTATAATAAGGCATTTAATTTTTTCAATTGTATCTGACATAATATGAATAGTTTTTTTGTGATGCAAATGTAAACTTTATTATAAAAAATAACGTCTAAAATAAATCTGAAATAGCTATCTGCAAATAAGTTTTATTTATTTTCGATTTTTCCTTTTGTAAATAAAATTTATTACTATATTTGCATCCGCTTTCGGGCAGTATTACAAATACATCTTCGGGGTGTAGCGTAGCCCGGTTATCGCGCCTGCTTTGGGAGCAGGAGGCCGCAGGTTCGAATCCTGCCACCCCGACAAAAGTCTTTTCAATTTTGAAAAGACTTTTTTTTTTGCAACAAACTCAAACTTATACAAGCGAACGGTTATCGAGTCCCGATTCAGATCGGGAAGGCCGTAGGTTCAAATCCTGTCTCCCCGACAAAAGTCTTTTCATTTATTTGGAAAGACTTTTTTTTTGCAACAAACTCAAACCTATACAATCGAACGGTTATCGAGTCCCGATTGAGATCGGGAAGGCCGCAGGTTCGAATCCTGCCACCCCGACTAAAGAGCCTTTCAAAGGCAGTCAAAACCCCTTAAATCCAATGATTTAAGGGGTTTTTCTTTTTATTCAACTCCAAAATATTCAAGTTATATCAAAGAAAATGGGACCTATTCGGCTACCCCTTTTCTTTTTTTATCTTTAGGTCCCAGAAATCAATTTAATGTTTTACAAATCAGTCAGTTGTACTCAAATTTTAACATTTGATGCTTCTCAAATTATGCCAGTTCTCAAAA
Organism: Flavobacterium sp. FG19; assembly: GCF_057809475.1. Taxonomy (NCBI): domain Bacteria; kingdom Pseudomonadati; phylum Bacteroidota; class Flavobacteriia; order Flavobacteriales; family Flavobacteriaceae; genus Flavobacterium; species Flavobacterium sp. FG19. Next base: position 164,389 of record NZ_JBMDKA010000003.1, read on the forward strand.
GAAAATTCAGCATTATTGGGACCCATTTGATGTGCAAATGATCTGAAACATTAAAATTTTGAGATATGAAAACAGCAGGAATTACATTCGGAGTCCTTTTTTACCTAAAGACTCAAAAAATCACGATTCAAGGTTCGGCTCCTATCTGTGCCCGAGTAACGGTAAACGGAAAACGCACCGAGATTTCAGTTAAGCGTTCGGTTAAACCTGCCGAATGGGATGAAAGAAAAGGTATGGCAAAGGGAAACCGCAAAGAAATTGTTGAACTCAACCTGTTTCTTAACCAGTTCAAGGCAAAAATCATAAATACCTATCAGCAGATGCTGTTAAATGATGCTGCCATAGACGGTCCTGCGATACGCGACCGGGTATTAGGTACGGACAACACAACTCCAACCTTAATGGCACTGATGGAATATCATAATGAACAGCAGATGCATAAACTTGCTCCGGGAACCATGAAGAATTACCATACCACACAGCGGTATGTGAAAAAATTCCTTTTGGAGAAACTCTATAGGAATGATATTTTCCTTTCACAGCTTAAGTACAAGTTTATTTTGGACTTTGAGCGCTTCCTTTTTAATTATGTCCCTACAGACCACCAAAAACCGCTTAACAACAATGGCATAATGAAGCATATTGAAAGGCTGCGCAAAATGATAAATATGGCTGTCAAATTAGACTGGCTGGCCAAAGATCCCTTCGCCAGCTTTAAGAAGCATTTTGACAAAGTTGAACGGGAGTCCCTGAACATTAAGGAACTTACTGCGATGGCTAACAAAGAATTTACTATAGAACGTCTGAGGTGCGTGCGGGATATGTTCCTATTTAGCTGCTACACGGGGCTCTCATATATTGAACTTGCCGAACTTACACCAAATAAGATCATTACCGGTATTGACGAAGGCCTATGGATATCAACGAGCAGGGCCAAAACGGATATAGGTGTTCGTGTACCCTTATTACCTAAGGCAAGAGCGCTAATGGAAAAATACCGTGATGATCCAAGGGCTCTGAATAACGGCACTGTATTTCCTGTTATTTCAAACCAGCGGATGAATGGCTATCTTAAAGAGATTGCTGACCTCTGCGGAATAACAAAAACGCTCACCTTTCATATTGCACGGCATACTTTTGCTACTACCGTAACCCTTAGCAACGGTGTGCCTATTGAAAGCGTGTCCAAAATGCTCGGACACACAAGTATTCGTACCACTCAAATCTATGCTAAGGTTGTTGAACATAAACTCAGCGAGGATATGCGCAATCTTGAGCTGAGGATGGCTGAGGATGTGCTGTCTAATTGAAAGCCAAGAAATCTTAATATAAAAGGGGACGTGAAAAAGTAATTAAGGCTCTTCGAAATGAAATCTATTTTCTTCCCAATTATGCAATCGAAGATGCTGTAAGATTCTTTCCCGAACTCAAAAAAGAGGAAATGTACTGCTATGTAAACCGCAGAAACAAACCATACCACTTGATTTAATTTTATAATTATTAGAAGACTGGTTCGCTTAACCTGTCTGACTGCCTATAAACTGATGCCTTTTAACACAATAAGCAAGATCTGGTGGCAGGCCTATTACTGCATAAATATCCACAAAAAAAGGTGAACAAAGTAGTTCACCTTTTCATAAAAATTAAGCCACTGCCCAATATTTGGGAAAGAGTTTTTGGAAGTGATTTTAGAATGATTTTTTACTATCCAGAGCCTTAAAGACTTCATGGTTTTTAAGTGGAATAAATTTCTTTGTATAGACCCAAGATCCCTGCTGGCCGGGATAGGTGACGAACATTTTAATTACATCTGCCTTAAACCTATCCTCAATGCCTGGAAAAATAACCGGGAATTGCTCTTTCGAAGAATTCATCCGCATTAGTACTGTATAACGCATCCCTTTTACATTCTGATACTGGATTTTTTTTATTTTTTTTCCATTGTAAATTGTATCCTTGATTTTATACTTCTCATCTGCATACCATGGAATGGTGAAATCAAATCCAGATTTTTTGTCTTTCATCGGCAGCCATTGAGCCTTTGCATCTTTTCTATTCAGATTTTTACCCATGTCTCTGAACAGTCCTTTTTTGAAATCAATAAAATAATATGTGTCTAAAGATTCCTTTATCACCGATTTATTATTATCCAAAAAAGTTTGATCTACCCTGAGTATCTGTTCAACTGCTGCCCCTTTGTAAATAAATAGGCTGTCGTCAGGAAATCTAAAAGGCTTCTTGCCAGGGCTTGTAACTGAAATGACATAAACCCCTTTTGGACCATCCTCGCTGTTTTCCTTAAAAAAAGAATATCCCAGCAAAACAGTAAAAAAAAGAGCGATGGAAAATAATTTCATAGTTTAAAAATTACCTGTATAAACACCATTGGTTTGAACCATCATACTTACATTTATATATTTATTTGACCCGTATCCAAATGAACGGCCACCACCGCTAAAGTTACCGCTCACAAAGAAATAGGCTCCAGAAGTACCTGGAAACACAGTGTTGTTCGTTTCATTCCATGCAATTCCATTACTATAACCTCTGATATAGCTAGACCTATGGGCCGCACTTTTTATGGTATACAGATAAAGATACTGGCTGCCGGTACCATTATTCCACAATTCAAAATTTTCCACTGAAGCCAGATCAAAGAGACCTAAAGCATTGTAAAGCATGGTCCACTCATACACCGCCCTTGTTGGACCAGATTGCCAGTCTGTTAACTGTAAACTAGCGTAATAGTCAGGGCTGGTTGTCTGCATTGGAATCAACTGCCAATACTGATCCATTGTATATTCGGCTGTTTTTGCCGTATTTTTAGAAGTTTCACTGTGGATCTGCCTTTCCTTTGAAGCATTCCCCACTGCAAGATATCTGGAATCCTCAGGCTTCTCATCGAGATGCTTCACGATTTTTTTTATCTGTGCAGAACTTAAAGTGCTTTTGTCCTGCACTTTCATAAGAGTAATAGCTTCTGCTTCAGCCGAAGGCTGAGGGTTTTCAGAATCATCTCCACATGAAAAGAGCATTCCCAAAGCGAAAACAAAAATAATTTTCTTCATAATTTTTTAAAAGTTAAAAGGTTTATATTTACTAATTACACCATGTAATTTAAAGTAGGAGTGAAAAATGTAGGAAATGGGTGGAAAGATTTTTGTTAAAAAAACAAGTTATTTGTAAGTTTTATATGTAGTCTTTTAATTACGAGACCATTGACAACTTAATTATTTTTAGATTCTTAACTTAAAAAAGAGCATCAGCCGGCCAAAAAGATATTTTGATGCGGGCTATCGTTTCATATACTTGTTAATTTAGCACTGAATAGCACACAAAAATCTATAGATCTCAGGTATTAGTCTTAATATAAAAGGCAGTCTATTATTAGACTGCCTTTTAAAATTTAAATAATCGAATAGGTAATCACAGTTATGCTCATTGAAATATAAAATTTGTCATTTTATTCCATTAAAAGCAATACAACTTAATACACGTAAAAATTTTTTATCCACTGTTTCAATTCTTCAAAAGTACGTCTTCTAAATACTTTCCGCCTCATGCTGTCTTTTTAAAGCAGAAATATCATCTACAATCTTTGGAAGATTTTTAAAATGAACGTATGATCTGTGAAAATCGCTATGATTTATACTTGGAGTTCCCTGAACTGCAGTATTATCTTTTATACTTTTGGTCACTCCGGACTGAGCCTGAATCTGTACATTGTTACCTATATTTAAATGACCAATAATTCCCGCCTGTCCGCCGATTATACAATTTGTTCCGATTTTTGTCGAACCGGCAATTCCTGTCTGTCCCGCTATTATGGTATTAGAGCCTACCTCAACATTGTGGGCTACATGGACCTGATTGTCAAGCTTTACTCCATTTCTAATTACGGTAGAACCTAGAGTTGCCCTGTCTATGGTCGTATTCGCGCCTATTTCGACATTATCTTCAATTACAACATTTCCTATCTGGGGTACTTTTTTATACGTTCCATCCTGTTCTGCGGTAAATCCAAAACCATCAGATCCGATAACTGAACCTGAGTGTATTATGCAGTTTCTTCCTATTTGTGTTTCAGAATAAATCCGTACTCCGGCATATACTACACTATTGTCTCCAATATATACATTATCTCCCAAAAAACTGTTGGGGTAGATCTTTACATTGTGTCCAATTTTAACGTTGCAGCCAATATAACAGAAACTTCCCAAGTAAAGATTTTCTCCATATTGAACACCTTCAGAAATCACAGATGGCTGCTCAATTCCTGATTTCATCATTTTTACTTCGTTGTAATATTCTAACAATCTAGTAAAGGATTTATAGGGATCAGCAACTTTGATAATTGTTGCAGACAGGGGCTGTTCAGGAATAAAATTTGAATCCATAATAATAATTGACGCTTTTGTTGAATGCAAAAATTTCAGGTATCTAGGATTTGAGAGAAATGTCAGCGACCCTTCTGCTGCCTCTTCTATCTTGGCCAGTTTAAAAACTTCAACCTTAGGATTTCCTTCGATTTCTCCGTCAAGTAAACCTGCTATTTGTTCTGCTTTGAATTTCATCATTTACTTTTTATGTTTTACACTTTTGGGTTGAAAGAGATGAATCTGTACTGTTGTATTAAGCAGGCCGCTAGTATACTATATATAGAAAATGTCTTGCTATTGTCATTCATTAAACGTTTTCTGATAGTTCAAAAAATCTTCCGTAACCATATTAAAAAAGAACCGGTCTGCATCCGGATTGGATGAAGACCGGCGCAATGAATAATTACAATTTTTTCTCTTACAACTTACCTATAGTTTTCTTATACGTGGCAAGATTGATCATATATTCTGCCTTTGCCCGAACAAGAGCAAGTACTGCCTGTTCCCAAATTACCTGAGCCTCCAGAACATCATTTCCGGTTATTGTTCCAACACTAAAACGATCATTAGCAAGTCTCAAGTTTTCTTCTGACTGTCTCAGTGAAGCATTTGAAAGTGCAATTTTTTTAAATGACTGGTTTAGCTGCATTTGTGCATTTGTCATTTCGATATTATACAGCTCTTTGCTATCTTCCAATTCTTCTTTAGCAGCTTCAACTTTAAATTTCTGTTCTTTTACAGTGTTCTGGTTTTTACCCCAGTTGAATATTGGTATGGAAACACTCAGCATACCGTAATACGTATACATTTGATTATTTTGGTTTGACGGATTTACGCCATTTCCGTATACTGCCAGACCACTTGCTGAAAGGCCAACCTGTGGAAGCTGGTCAGCTTTTAGAATTTTAGTCTGAAGCTCCTCAATCTCTAAACTTTTCTTCATGATCTGTATTTCAGGGCGGTCTTCTACAGATTCCTGACCATTGACTTCTTGATAATTATACTCCAGAGCTTCCTCAATAGTAAAGTTTACGTCGCCAGGCTGCCCGATAAGCTGGGCGAGATTAAGCCTGCAGAGTATAAGGGCATCATTAGCCTGAAGGATTGATAATTCTGCATTATTAAGATTTACCTCTGCACGAAGAAGATCATTCTTATAAGTCAGACCCGCATCTACTGAGTTTTGGAATACCTGGCGCAGGTCCTTAAGCATATCTCTGTATTTATTGGTTACAGCTATATTTTCAGTAGCCTGAACAAGCTGCCAATAACTGGTTTCAACTGCAAGTAATACTTCGGCTTCCGTCATCTCTTTCTGCTTCTCATAAAGTTCTACTGATTTAGATGCCGTTTTTTTTCCATAATTAAGCTTTCCGCCACTGTAAATATTCTGTTTGATATCAAGACCTCCGTTAAGCATTTCTGAAGGCAAAAGCGAACTCAATGGATCTCCTACGTGAATTCCCTTTACCGACCCCTCCAATGAAGGTAATGCGGAAGCTTTTGTGGAGGCAAGTCCTGCTTTGGCGGCATCGATATTGTGAGCAGCTTTTTTTATTTTTTTATTATCGGCTAAAGCCATAGTTCGACATTCTTCCAAACTAAATTGTTTTCCCTGCGCTCTTACACCGCAGCAAAATGTCAGCGAAAGCAAGGTTATAATGCTTATACTGTATATACTTTTCATAATATTCCTCTTTTATTGATTAATGGATGCTGGATTCGCTTTTATTAAGCTCGTCATCCTGTTCTCCCGATTCAAGAATCTCCGGTTTAATGAACTTGTAATACATAACAGGGATAACAAATAAAGTAAGAACCATAGATACAAGTAAGCCAAAAGCAAGCACACTTCCTAGAGGTGCCCACAATGGAGACTTACTGACAATCATAGGAACAAGACCGACTGCGCCTGCCGCCGATGTAAGAAAGATAGGTCTCATTCTTCTCTTAGCAGCTGTTAGTGCAGCATCTCTTATACTGTAACCATGATCCTTGATTAGTTCATCTGTGTAATCCACCAGTATGATACCATTACGGACAACAATACCTATTAAAGCTATAATACCCATAAATGCAGTCATCCCCATTGGATTTCCTGTTACAAACAGACCGGTGAAAGCTCCTAGAAGACTTAGAAGGAATGTTGAGAGTACTATCAGCGCTTTCGCAAGTGTTTTAAATTGAAACAGCAGAGTCAGAAAAATTAAAAGTATACTTACAGAGAGAGCTGTAAGCATTCCCGGCATGTTATCAGCACTTGATTCGGCATCCCCTCCATATTTTATTGTAATTCCTGAAGGAAGCTCAAGGGCATCAATCTCAGGCTGAATATTCTGAAGGATGGTTGCTGCTTTAATTCCTGATTGAGCTTCTGCAAGAACAGACAGCGTTCTCAAACCATTTCGACGGGCAATAACTCCGGTATGCCATGTAGGAGTAACTTCCGCTACTTCTTTTAATGAAACCGACTTGCCATATGAACTGGTAACGTGAAGATTTTCAATGTTGCTTAAATCATTTCTATTATCAGCATCGAGCCTGATAAATATATCTATCGGATTATCTCCTTCCCAGACCTTAGAAACGGAATACCCTTTTAATCCAGCACCAAGAGTCTGTGTTATGGCTTCATTTGAAACCCCAAGGCGTGATGCGGCTCTTTCTTTTATTTTCAAGCTTACTCCCAGATAATCATCTTCATAGTCACTACGCACCCAGTTAGTCCCTTCTGCTTTTTCAAGTATGGCTGCTATCTTTTCTCCTACCATTTTTTGATCTTTCATATCGTTTCCGATCACACGAATAGCAATGGGAGCTCCTTCCTGAAGGCTCAATTGTTTAAATCTTATATAACCGTCTTTTAAAAACCCTTCAAATTTTGGTCGATATTCTTTCACCATATCATCAGTTGCTTTATCACTTTCAGTTGTAATTAAAAGCTGTGCGAAATTCCTTCTGGGATTCTCCGGAGAGTAAGAGGTCTGAAAACGCGGAGCACTTGTTCCCAGGAAACTTGCAACACTTTTAATCCTCGGATCTTTCTTTAATATTTCTTCGACCTTTACAACAGCTCTTTCAGTCTCTGGCAGGGACGTACCGCTTGGCAGCCAGAATTCAACACTAAACTGATCCCTCTCACTTACGGGAAAAAATTCCTGCTGCACATTGGCTGCAATTACAAAAGCCAGAACTACAGCAAGTACGCCTGCAGAAAGAGTTGCTTTAGGTCTCGCAAAACAATATGCTACTGCACGGTCAAATAAATCCTGCATACGGTCAAGCAGGGATTTCTTACTTTCTTTATTTTCATCTTTCTGATGATGAAGACCCTTTTTAATAAATACAAAACACATATAAGGGGTAAGAAACAAAGCAATCAGAAGTGATGCTGTTAATGCTACAGCAATAACCACTGGCAGTGATTCCATGAAATCTTTAGCAATACCTTCCATAAAGATTACAAGAGGAAGGAAAGCAAAAATAATTGCTAATGTTGCAGTGAATATGGAAAGAGCCAGCTGCTTTGCCGCTTTGTAAGCAGCTTCCCAGGGCGTAATTCCTTCATCCAGCTTGTCTATATAATTATCAACAACCACAACAGCGTCGTCGACAAGCATTCCTAAAACAATGATTAAACCAGCGAGAGAAACCTGATGCAATTCTATGCCTATCATATTCATTACCCCAAAGGTGACCATTACAGCAATTGGAGCGGCAAGTGAAGAAACGGCTGCCATTCTAAAAGGCAGCAGCAGCATTACCACCACTACCACAGATATTATCGCCAGGCCAAATTCCAGCATAAAATGGCTCACACTATGCTCAACTACCTTAGGCTGAGAAAATACAGTTTGTATTTTAACATCATCTGGAAAATCCTTCTGAATTTCTTTAAGCCTCTCTTCAATTCTCTCACCGAATGTCACAATATTATTTCCGGACTGCATTGCGATAGACAAAAGCACAGCTCTTTCTTTACCAAGTCTGATATAAGAAGTCTCTTCTTCATAACGGCGTTCAACTTTTGCTACGTCGCTAAGCTTAACTACAATTCCTTCAGCTGTTGTATAAATAATCTGATCCGCAATCTCTTTTTCTGAATTATACTGGCTGTCAGTGAAGATCGGGATAGTGTTTTTATTAATTGTCACTTCACCTGAATATCCAGTAACATTATGCTTTTGAAGCACATTGGTGATAGTAGATACATCAAAACCGTACTGCTGCATTTTGCGGTCATCAATCGTAACGTATATCTGCTCTTTCTGCTCGCCTGAGCGATTAATTTTGGATACCTCTGGTATAGTCTTCAAATTATCCTCAACCTTGTCAAGGTAGCTTTCCAGCTCCCTATAATTGCGCGTTGAAGAGGAAATTGATATGATTTCCGCCGACACATCACTAAAATTACTATTTACTACGGGTCCCTGCACACCTGATGGCAGTTCCTGTTTTAAGATTGTATTTAAACCATGCTGCAGAGTAGCCCAGAATTTTTTTCGGTCTTTAACTTTAGCATAGAGTTCAACAGTGACGAACACCGATCCATCTTTAGTCTGAGACCTGGTTTTTCTCTTATCTACTTCTTCAAAGGAGAAAAGGTATTGTTCTAATTTATCAGTAACTTGTTTTTCAGTCTGCAATTCATCCGCTCCCGGATAAAAAGCATAGACCATCGCCACGGGCATATCAATTTTGGGGTCCTCAGCCCTGGGCATGGTAAGCAAAGAGTATATTCCAAAGGCTACAAACATAAAAGTGACCACAATTGTAATCTCTTTATGTTTCATTGCCCACTCTATGAAATTTATTTTTTTAGTTTTCATCTGTTATCTTGTTACTTCTCAATTAAAATGTTACCTCTGCACCATCTTTAAGTCTGGTTACTCCTGAGACTACAACCTTATCACCAGCATTTACTCCCTGCTCAACAATCAAATCCTGCCTTCCCGTAATTTTACCCACAGTAATTCGCTTTCGGACAGCTTTGTTCTGGTTGTTTATAACATAGACATAGGTAAAGTTATCTGCATCTCTGGCAACAGAAGAAGCAGGAATCACAATTACTTTTTTATTTTTTTTCGGATAAACTGCAACTTCCGCTAGCATCCCCGGAAGCAGCTTTTGATTAGTGTTGTTAATTTTGGCCTTAACCATATAGGTCTTAGATGTTTGGTCGGCCTGAGGGTTTATAATGTTAATCCTGCCTTTTAAGTTCTCATCTAATGTTGGAACGTAAATAGAAACGTCCATGCCTGGACGGAGTGTTCCTACTTCAACTTCCGGCACGGATATCACTGCATAAACCTGGTCAGTTTTAATAATTGTAAAGGCAGCAACGCCAGGGCCTGCTGTACTTCCTCTCTCAATACTTTTTATAGTTATGATACCCGACATAGGAGAAGTTAGCCTGCAGTCTGCAAGGTTTTTAGCGCTGATTTTTTTATTTGCCTCTGACTGCTCAAGCTTGGCTTTAATACTGATGTATTCACTTACCGGCAGACTTCCTTTTTTATACAGCTGATTTTGTCTCTCGTATAAATCAAGAGTCTGTGCATAGCTTGAGTTGGCAATTTTGTACGAATTAGAAAAAGTAGTGGCATCCAGTGAAGCGAGAAGCTGTCCCTGTTTTACATACTGTCCTTCTTCGACTAATACGGTGTTTACAATCCCGGAAACTGCAAAACCAATTTGTGCAGTATTATCAGCTTCAATTGTTGCTGAATAGTGAAGTTCCTGTTCTCTCTCCACTTCGGAGATTTCCACATAAGACACTTTTACAGGCTTCTGCTTCTGTTGTGTTTCAGCTTTCTTACAGCTCTGAGTAGAGAACGCAAGTGCAAGCGCTGCTAAAAATAAATTAAACGATTTCATAAAAATAACTATAGGTTTGTAAATTTGAACTGTATGCAGGCAAAAGTAGAAACCAGCACCCCCTGTCAAAAGAGACAATCTTCTGTAATATTGGTCTAATTGTCGTTTTTGTTCTTCATGAGTTTTTGATTATAAAAAAAATAAAAACAAATACTCAAAATATTAAAAAACAACAACTTAGAAGTATAAAAACTTAGAGGATGGATAAAAAAGTTACTTGAATAAAGAATTCATAAGAGTACAGATAACAAAAAAGTAAGCAGATATTTAAACTAAAGCGCCAAAACTGCAATCCTATTTAGTGCTAAGTCCAAAAACCATACAACTCGAGATAATTGCTATTACGGTCTATTGCAATAAAAATGAGATAAAATACAGGTGCTACATCAGCATTTGCTATTCTACTGATATAAAAATGATAAGGCGGATATTACTTTATCTACGGGTACTTCTGTAATTTTTGGGGCTGACACCAACACCCCGCTTGAAAAATTTGCCAAAAAAGGACTGGTCAGTAAAGTTAAGCATGTGGGATATCTCTCCTATGCTTAGAGACGGATTATCAAGAAGCATCCTTGCTTCTTCATTTACAATGCCCTCTATAATCAAAGCTGCAGATTTTCCAGAAATTGCTTTAGTAGTTTGAGTAAGATATTTAGGTGTAATGTTCAACCGTGAAGCATAGAACGATAAATTTCTATGTTCCCTAAAATTATCTTTGACCAGATTAACAAACGTAATTACTATATGTTCTTTTCTTGTGATTGGTGTATTTACAGTTTCAGAATATTTCTGGCTTATCGCTGCGACTTCAAAAAGCAGGGAGGTAAAAGACAGGTAAAGAAGTTCTTTGCCATAAATATGATTTGACTGATTGACATAAAGATTGTGAACTTCAGCGATTTTATTATTTAGGGTCTTATAATCTTCGTATTTAAGACTGTTTTTAGGCGACATTCCTGAAGTAAATGTATGAAGCAGTTCGTTTGCATGTTTATTAATACCTGAATCCCTTATAAAATCGCCAGTAAATAAAACTAAAGAATGCCGGCAGTTATCTGTATTATTAACCTTTTTAATATCGTAAGGGCCGGTGGTTAAAAAATCCCGGTATTTTACCTTGTAATCCCGCAGGTTAATATTCACTTCTCCGCTGCCGCTGTTCACGAGCATAATTTGAAAAAAATCACTTCTAAAATGTCTTGTGAGATGCTCGAGCTCAGGCATTACTATATTGCACTCTACAAATAGCCCACTGTGATGTATCTTCTCCAAAGCATGGAGTTCGTTGAATTTAAAATGATTATTTATATTTTTATTTTTTTCCATTGCTAAAGCTATCCTGCTGAAAAAAATCTTGAAATTCCTAAGCAATCAAATCAGCTATCCTTTATACAAATGTCGAATATTAATTTAATTGTTCCATTTTTTTTTAACTAATTTAAAATCATCAACTTTTAAAAGAGACAATAGAGTTACTTTTTAAATGCTGTTAAATCAAAAAGTAATCCCTTAATTCCAATCTTTTTGCAATTTTCAGATCAAATCAAATTGACTGTAAGGCAAAATCTTTATAAACCCGTAAATGTATTTCAAAACAGTATTAGAAAACACCTCTTACAACAGTATCAATCCATTGAATTTCTAATTCCATAAAGGAAGAAGTTGTTGATGTACGTTAAAACACTGATTTTCTCAGAATCACTAAGAGTTCCATCTTCAAGTATAAAGTCTACCTGCCTGAAATACATTTCTGCTGTGAGCTTTCCGTTAATAGCTTTTCGATAACAGCCTTCACATACACCTTTTTCAAGGTTATGGATAAAAAAAGGTAAAAACTTTGTTTTTCTGGATACTGTAATCAGATCACTTATATCAGGATAAAATTTTAAAAGATCACTCAGAAAAATTGGTGTAAATTCAAAATTATCATTCTGAATAAATTCAAAAAAACTACTAAGTTCAGAAACTGCATCTAAAGAAATGACCGAAAGAGTCTGCATATATTCTTCAGTCCTTCTTAATGCATTCGTTACGATATCAGTAATAATAGTTTCCTTATCTGTAAAATAAATATAGAAGGTCTTTTTAGAAATACCACACTTCCTGCTGATAAGATCTATAGAGGTTTTCTTAATTCCTTCTTTAGAAAAAAGCAAGGAAGCAGTTTCAATAATTTCTTGTTTTTTATTCATGGATTTAAGCCTTTTAACTTATATTTCCTCTTTCAATTTTGCTGTTATAAATGACAAATGTTAATAAGCTGAATACAATATGTAATAGGCTGGAACGATCTAATTTTTAATTCTTACAAGACATTTTAAACCAGCAGTCACAAAGATTGAAATAGAAAAGAATAGTCTAATTGTCGCTTTGCTAATATTTCTCAATTGGACCAGGTGATCCAAAATCAATAAAAGCGATAGAAAGTCGGTTTCAGCACAAAGCCAACGCGGAGCATTCCACGCTCTTTCTTAAAATCTATCAGACTTTCACTGTATCCCTGCCAGTATTGCAGAGTAATAAGCTGATTAGCATTTTTTGTAAGACGGTAACTTATTGCACCATTAATACTTCCTTTAAAATCCCAGTCAGCTCCTTTTCTGACCGTGAGATCAAAAAACAATCTGTCCTCATGTATTACCCATTGCAGCTGTCCTTCGCCATAACCAATATATTTTGGAAGTGAAGGATTATTGTCTATAAGAAATGGAAGCCAAAGCTTTACCCCAACCGCAAGTTTGGGAGAAAAAGCTCTAATAAAACCGACCGAAACGGCATTAAAACTTCGTGAATAAATACTGTCCCGGCCATTAGATTCATGTTCAATCCCCAAGTTCAAAGCACCTATAAATTTCTTTTCCCTGTATATGGGCTTAAGCAGCATAAGTCCTGGATTATAATTGCTTTCTTCAAACGGACTTGATGCTTTATAAATCTTCCAGAATGATTTTTGTGTGTAGGTTAAGTACGGATAAGCACCTAATATTGAAGCTTTATTGCTTAAACGCTGTTTAAAACTGATCTGAAATTTTGCATCCATTGAATTTCTTGTAGGCTCCTCACCAAGATTGACTCCGGTAACAAAATAATTATCTTTAAATATTGAAAAGGCAGGATGCCTGGTAATAATCTGATCGACAGACTCTTTATCTACAGGAAATTGAGCATAGCAGGGAAAAACCACAGACAGCAATAAAATTAGGAAGCCAAATTTCATGATACATTTTTCCAACAAAAGTATGTCGCTCAACTCCCATTTAATAGGTCTGCTTATCTCCCATATTGGTCTATTAGTCGCTTTTTACATTTGCAGCCAGCTAGCTGCTCTCTGATAAATACCTCTTTTACACCAAAAGCTGTAAAGTAAAAATCAGCTGCTCTGCAAAAACACAACAGCATCTCTTATAATTTATGTCCCTTCATCAGCAAAAAAAAGCCATTGTCTGCCAAACCTACGCAAATCCACTTTATTGATATCACAATACATTTATTTTGTACTAATCTTTGAAGATCAGACGCTTGATGTGGCGGGGATGATAGTATTAAAGTAAAAGTGTGTGTTATGAATGTAGATCTTATTACAAGGGATGACCTGGAAAAATTTAAAAAAGAACTGCTGGAAGAAATAAGGAGCTATCAACAGTATCCGCGCAAAAAAGGCGAGGAAACGCGCGTATGGCTCAAAAGTTATGAGGTCCGTAAACTATTAAGCATTTCAGCCGGCACTCTGCAAAACCTACGAGTTAATGGCACTCTGCCATATAATAAAATTGGAGGGCTTATGTATTATCGTTATGAGGATATTCAAAAATTAATGGACGGTGTAAGCAATATTAAGTAACTACTTGATACAAAATCGCCAAAAAATCCCAAGAGAATGTGTTTTATCGATCTGATGGTGATCCTGAATTTGAGCCTTACAATAAACAAAGTTGAGCCTCTTAAAAATGTCGTTATTGTCGTCTTTCTATAATTTTACTTTATAATTAAAAGGAAATAAGATGAAAAATTTAAGAATAGAAAGAATTAATATATTAATAATCTGCCTTATTATGGGAGGTACTGCTTTTGCCCAAAAAACATTTACACTTACCAGTAAAAATCTTCAAGGACAGGCAACCTCAAAAGAGAGATTAAACAGCAGTGGATGCAATGGCGAAAATCAATCACCGCAACTAACCTGGCAAAATGCTCCAGAGGGTACTAAGAGCTTTGCTATTACGATGTTCGACTCAGATGCACCTACTGGAAGTGGATGGTGGCATTGGATAGTTTTTGATATCCCTGCCAATGTGAACGAATTGGTCGCAGGTGCGGGAAATATTTCTGCCAAACTTACACCAAAAGGCGCAATACAATCTCTAACAGACTTTGGTGTTTCGGGATATGGAGGTCCTTGTCCTCCTCCAAATACAGGAATCCATAAGTATACAATAACTGTATATGCATTGAATACAGATCAATTGGGCTTAAATGAAAATACACTTCCGCCAGGTGTTGGATTTAACCTCTTTAAAAATACGCTTGCCAAAGCAAGTTTAGTGTTCTATGACCAATATTAAGAAGTAAAAGCGGGTAAAAAAAGCTGGCGAAAATGCACACTCAAGATACTTTAGTGAAGATACTTACAAACTGGCTGCAGAGCCAAAAGAACTGATGATTATCCCAGATGCTGTTCACGTTGACCTGTATGATAAAGTTGATGTTATTCCATTCGATAAATTGGAAGCGTTCTTCAAGAAAAATTTAATCTAATATTTTTAGATTTTAAGAGTTCGATGGAATTTACTAAAAAGGCTTAGGTTTGCACTTCAGCCTTTTTTATGTATCTACAAATTTTAAATTTACCATTTTTTTTTTAGACTTAATCATATTAGTACTAGCTTGATAGATCTTTCTTGTCTACATTTTTTTCTTGGTACATTCAGATTTAACTGTCTAAAAATATCGAATACGAACTTAATTATTCAATAGCTCAATTCAGCAAAGATGTAATGGTTTAGTAGAATGGGTTTACTACCGCTATGAAGACATTCAAAAGTTGATAGATGGTGTAAACAATATTAAACAATTAAAACACAAAGAATTGTAAGGGTTCGAATCCTTATAAAAGTTCCCTATGATCATAGTGATAAGATCATCAATTGAAATTATAATGGTTTGTTACTCATTTTGTAAATTTATCCAAAAGTGGTGCATCGTAAAAGTCTTATCCTCCGAATTTTCAAATTTATGAATTGAAGTATATTCATTTTCATAATTGATGGGGGTCAATAGCGTATCATTAGGATACTTATCCCTTAATTTACTATTTACTAAAAGAAGCCAATGGTCGATAGTTTGGGTTTCTACGTATGCGACCATTCCATTATAATTTGAGCTAAGATTCCCATGGACTAGAATTTTATATCGCTGAATTCCACCTGATTTCTTGCCCTCTGCTTCATCTCCAAAAACATATTCCTCCTCAGTTTTTGTTTTATATTTTGGAAGTCTTTTAGCTTCCATATAGAATATACGGGTGTGATTGTCATCATTTAAATGAAAGTAAATATCTTCTCTACCCATCCCATTAATACGCTCATGCTCTTTTTGAACTCCAATCCATGTTTTTATTTGCGAATTTGTAGTTCCAATAATATTGAAAGCTTCTACTAGCAATTGCGTGTTTAGACCTTCACGTTTATTTCTATCTAATTTTCCTTTTTTTTGTTTAATTCCTTCTCGGATAATAAACAATATGTCCTCTAGATATTTATGGTTGGTTTCTATGTTATCGAAGTGCATAATTTAATATCCGTTAATAAACATTTCACTTTTAACATTTTCGACGTCACGGTATGCAATATTGCGCATCCAATACTTTAATTTATTAGGTTTTATAAAACTGATCTGATTATTATTGCCATAGTAAACAACAATCCTATTTATAATTAAAGAATTACTTGTATTATCATCCAAGAGAATCTTCTCAAATTCCCGTTTGCTATTATCGGTAAAACGCTGTTCTATTGGATTATCCTTATTAGTATGTTCAAATGTTACCCAAACATACTCATCAGCTAATAACTGTCTAATCGGGCGAAATTTATAGTCTTGTTTTTCGTAGGTAAGATTTAAAATTTCACAAAAGGTTTGAGCATATTTTTCCAAGACAGAACTGTCAATAACTTTAAATATATCGGCATTTGACTTATTTAAGCTACTTGCAATCAATTCAGTTTCTTCCATTAGTATTTTTTCCTGTGAATCAAAAGAACGAAAAGGTATAATAGATCCGTTTTCATCTAAATTTATAGGAAGCTTGGTTATATCCTGCAGGTTTATGCTGTACCCGCCACCTTGTTGAATATATGCCTTGGGAGATAATGCCTTAATTAAAAAAACATAAAGATTTCTGTTTTTTTTAAAGGATGTAACAAAATCTTGCATTCTACTTATATCCTGTGCTTGAATAGTAACAACTCCATTAGGAATCATCAATACCTCTTTATTATAAACAATAGGAAGATTTACGTTTATATTTAATCTCATCAAAATATTCGGAGGCCTAAAACCATTCTTTGGTACACGTACCCAATCGTCAGTTAGACCAACTGTCACAGCTTCATTTGTTAAAGTATCGGAGCAAAAAAGTTCAGAATTTAAAATACTATGTCCTTTAAGATTAATTACTTGACCATCGTCTCTTTGCTTTTGATTATTTATAACATATTTGTCACGTGTGTAGCCAATATTTGCACTAAAATCATTCTCATGAAAATAATCTTTAATTGTTGCATAGTGATTAAACTGTTCTATGAAAAAACCAAGCCTCCCGCCACCAAGTAAATTGACTTTCCAAATTGACTTTTTGGAAAATATAAAACTGACAGGAACTTGAAATTTATCATACTTATCAATCTGGAAACGAATTGAACCTCTTTCATTAGCTGATGAGTTACGAACTATGATATGTTGAATCGCTGAATTTACAATTTGACTATTGTTGATTTTTACAGCAATTGTTGCAATTTTAGTTTTACCCCATAAATGCTCTCTCAAGGGAGTAAAATCGTATATTCTCTCTAAATTCCATTTTGAGACGATGGTTTTCTTGTATTCAAATGATTTTGAAGTATAAAGAAATCTTGACGCTGGCATTACCATAAAAAGTAATCCAGTGTCTTCTTTTAATAAAGTATCCAAACATCGGTGAAGGAAAATTAGCGCAGGATTATTATCAGGAAATGCTTGAATCTTTTGGTTGTAGTCTAGATACTTTTCTTGAGAAAAGTCCTGGTCTTTACCTGATTCTAAATTTTCCTTTGCTTCGCTAGGAGATATATTAAACGGGGGATTTCCAGCTATAATATCGAATTTTAATTTGGTCTCTTTATACCATTTAAAAAAACCAAGATTAGCTAAATTACCTTTTACTTCAAGATTGTCAAACGTTAGACTCTCCCAAATTTCTTTAGGCCTTATATGACTGGATAATTCTATTTGTAATGAAGTGGCTGTAATCGATAAGGCATCTTCATTTATATCTACTCCAAATATGCAATTTGAGAGAATTGTTTTTATTTCTTTTATATCTTCCTCTCCTTCAATGGCCTGCTTATTATTTCTCAACATCCAAAGTGTAATCAACCTTTTGTAAGCTAAGACCAGAAAAATTCCAGATCCGCATGAGGGATCTAAAATTTTGAAATTCGTAAAATCGATTTCCTTGTCGAAAGGCAGTAGTTCATCAACTAATAAGCGTGCCAAGTGAGGGGGTGTGTAATAAGCACCTGTACTCTTTTGCTTTCCATCCACCGACGTCACAAATCTCTCGTATAAACGACTGATGAATTCAATCGGCAGTAAGTTAAAATCGTAATACTTCCAAATTGACATCTGGCCGTGAAGATCTATGCTTCCATCAAGGGCGTCGGCAATAATATTAAGATTAGCACTTTTCAGTTCTATTTCTTCTTTTTCAGAAATATTAAAAATCCCACCATTAAACTTATCATTAAGAAAATTTAGTAGGTCACTGATCTTATTACCCCGAAGAACGTCGCAGAAAGTTGGTCTTTCTTGAAAAAGTGTATTATTAACACCATCATTGATAAATCTACTGAAGAAGTCCCTCTCGAAAACGCTATTTCCTGAATTATCAATTTGCTCTTCAAGATATTTTATTAATATAAATTTTACCAGTAATTTTTTCAACAAATTTGGCTCGCAACCAATCGTTTTGCTCTTTTTTAGAATTTCATTTTCTATATGGTTTAGTAATTTCTGATAAGGAGAAACACTTACGTAATCAGCTGGAGATTCCTCAAGAATCAACCCTTCGAAAATGCGATGTTTAAGTGCTGAATCAATTTCTTTAATTGTAGAAGATAACCCATCCAAGTAGGCTGGTTCTGAATCGCTCTTTATAGGATTTCTTGTATCGATTATTTTAAAACCATCGTCGTAAACAATAACAGCTAAAGCAATCTCACCCAATGTCCATAACTGTCTATTTATATCTACAAGGTCAAGATTTCTAAGTTGAATATCTTTTCTCTCATCATAAATGTAGATAAAGGGTATGGGATGGTTGTCAACTAAACTATTAAAACAGTAAAAAAAATCAGCACCAACAACACTAGCTTGAATCCTGTAATATTCTAACTGATTGTCACTATATGGTGTGTCAACAGCATATAAGTTACGCTCATATTCCTTTAAATTAAGTTTTGTAAAGATTGTATTAGAATTATTAGTGCTCATGTTGTTTGCTATACAGGAATGCAAAACAAATGTAACTTATTTTAAAGATTTAATCATAACTTTTATAGAGGCAATACCAAAGAAATAGCTAAATTATTTCTTTGGTATTGCTATAATTTTGCTTAATTTAAAAGAATTAGTTGAAAGATTCTCCAAGATAATCTATGCGAATCTCACCATAATATTGCCTCATAAGGTTTTCCATTTCGATTTTCTTTTGGCTTTTTAATTCACCTTCAGGCATACTGCTAAATTCTTTTGCATAGTCATCGAGCATTATACGCATATACTCCTTTGCCTGATCAATTCGTTCATTTATTACATCGTACAATTCAAAGAATTTATAATACTCACCGACACCTTTTTTATTTGAAAAATAATGAAAAATCTTATCATTCGATAAGTTATGTGTCTGTCTAAGTCCCGATGCAATCGTCATTAAATACTTTTCGCTAGGCTTTGTGAAACTTTCAATTTTCCTCTCTTCCGTTAACGTAAAAACAGGTATATTTTCTACGTGTCCTAAAAACATAACAAGCCCATACCAAGAAGGTTTTTTAAATACTGTTCTGCCTTCATTTTCAGCCTGTTCAAAATCAATATTTACAACTCCAGCAGTTTGTGTTTCTTGTTTTGCTAAGTGATTAAATTGCGTTTTAGATATCAAATACAATTTAGCCAAAGTAATAATTTCATTATCTTGTACATTTCCAATAAATGCTATTCCTCCGTTCCACGAATCTGCATGACGGGCAAAAAACAGTTCAAAATTAATCTCGTACGGACGAGTTTCTCGAGGTGGCGTTAAATCTGCGCAAGGCGTATAGTTCCGTGTTGTTCCGACTGGTGCGCCGCCATTTATATAATATAAAAATCTTTCCTCTGAGAGGTTTGAACCATACGCTGCGTACCAAATTAAATCTTCCGATATCATAATTATATCCTTAATTAGTGGGAAATGAAAATGCCATTATTTCTATTTGAACTTCTCTGTCCGGATGGTCTTTATGTTTAAAAATATAAGAAAAGCTTGTTTCCTCTCTATCTCTTACATGCTTTATAAAATATGGACTTTTGCTCGCTTCATCTTTGATCTTTACCAAAATACTGCTAAAATCTGCATTCGGAACAAAAAATATTAGGGTAGATTTTGTATCTCTCCATGTTAAGTAACCGAATAATTGGTCAATCGCTTGATGAAACTGCCCAGCGCCATGCCATACTTTGCACTCGGCTACAAACAGATTACTTCCATCGTCACCTTTTAGAATAATATCTGTTTTACCTTCCTTGTTAAAAGCTTCACCGGCTGCTACTGCACCTACATATCTAGATTCAAGAAATGCCAACCCGTAGTCTCTTAAATCTTCTTCACCCTTTCCTCTATATATTGAGGTCTTTTGTTCTGCACCACGATAAGATTTATAAATAGTATCAAGTACATCATTATAAAATTCAACAGGAAGATTCTTATTTGGAATTTCACGTTTTTTAATAACAGTTTCCGTCGTGCCAAACAAACTTTTTAAATCCTCTAATTCGTCTGGTACTTTTTTTTCCAAGTCTTTAATCATTGACTCAAAAAACTCTACTTTCAAATCCTCTGGCATTTGATCAATCACATCAAAAAAGAAATCTTTTCTGCTTTGACTTTTATCAGAAGATTTCCTTGCTTCAATATAAACTTTATAACTTGGAATTGAGTCGTCAACTTCACGAGCAATGTCTAAAAATGCGGAACCTGTCATATAAGCTGGTCCATTTATAATTTTAAATAATCTATTGTAGGCTCTTACCCAATTTATTTTTTCCATTTTAGTACTTTTTGCTATTTTAAATAAATCTATTGTCGATTTGTTGTTTATAACGTAATCCATCCCAATGTCACTAATAAAATATTCACATTGACCATTCAGCGTTGAATTATCTCGTCCTCTAATAAGTTCCACTAAATTTAATTTTTCTAATTCATATTCCAATGCCTTAAACTTGAGTCTATTCTGTTCACTTGGCAGTTGGCTCAATTCAAGAACATTTGCCAACGAACTAGCAAAAGAGGACTCAGCAAGCCCTCTTAAAAATAAATCAATATAATTTGCCTTTTCCTCCGGGGTCATATACTATAATTTAAATAATCAATCTTCATTTTCGTCATCCGTTACTGGTGGAACAGGAAGTTCCTTCATATCTTCAAATTGCATTTCAATTTTTTCTTCTTCCTCTACAACTTTAATTTTGCTGCTCATGTCTAATTTTTTTCGAGTAAGGTGGACACCTTCCAAATCTAAAAAGGTTGGACAATATGTCAAATCCATTGTGCCTCCTTGGAGCTTTAAATCGGCTTCACTCATGGGTAAATAGATTTGAAAAATAAAATTACTGTACGCGACTAGAAAAAGCATATTAGGAACAGAATCTTTATGATTTTCTTTTCTTTTGAAAAGCATACAGCTAACAAACGGTATTGGTCTTACACCCCCAGCAATAGACATTAGTACAATAAGATTTTTCAAATCTTGCGGACTTTCCTGATGGTCTTCTTCATTAATCCAAGCCATCGTTGTTTTATGATCTTTTAGTTCACTCTCAGGCATAATTGTAAGTGCCATTTTTGTAAGTGTCTTATAAACAGCAATAGGAACATATGATCTTTTTTTAGCAGTAATTATTATTGTTTTCTTTCCTGCATCAACGCTAAGAATATTATCATCGGTATATTCGGCAATATTCACATTTTCAGGCCCTATATCAATTCTAGATTTATCATTGATTGTTTTAAATGATGGAACGCTTCTTTTTCCCTTCACTTGTGTCATCGTATGCCAAAGATTCATATAATTACCCATGTGGCTTTCAAGCAAACGGGAGAACTTTTGGTTGCAAGTATCACACTCATAATTCGCAATGAGTTTTTTATTTCCAATAAATTCAGGAATGGCATGAGCAATAGTGTTAAAAGTTGTCTGGCTTTCATCCTTATTGCAAAATCGACATACCTTCTCTGTTGCACTGCCTAATGTAATTTTATCTTCTTGATTCAAATGATAAACTGTTAATGGTACATAGTTATCATTAAAGAAATCAATCATATATTTAGTCTGAGTATTCAATCTTATTCGTTTTTTAAATTTAAAAGTACAATTAAATTGTCTTGTAACAAATTCCTACAAGTCATATTAATTTGGTATGATTATTTGACACCAATTACAAGCATTTATTTGGAAAAGAATGGAGCATTTATATAGTACATTTGTAACTAATAATACTTAATTAACAGCGTTGTTTTCATATAATGGCGTAATGATTTAAATAACGTAAAAAACAAAAGCCTATGGGAAGTTACTCATCATTAACCTTAGGAGGTTATGAAATTGATCAATCTAAAAGCTACATTGATACATTCTGGTCATGCCTTTTTAATGAGGATGACAAACGTAGCCGTTCAGTCCCATACAATTTGTACTATACAGAACCAATTACAGATAATGACGAAGTACCAAACTATGAATATGCTGTTAATGCTGAGACATTAAAGCTACGTCTTGAAATTATGGGTTATACTCTTGAAAAGGTTAAAAATGAGTATACAGCTGGCCTGGATAATGCTTTACGACTCAAACAGGAATACAATTCAGAAGTATCCGCTGAATTTACAAATAATGATGAAATGCATCTGCTAAGTTTAAAAAATGGCGGGTTCAATTATTGGTTAACCTTGATTAGATATATTTTCGATAATAACATTAATATTTATAACGAAGATTTTGCACAGATAGATGATATCTATCGATTTATTCTTGAATATAATGATATAGATGAAGATCTGTATTTAGGCTACCCTAATATTGGGATGGGATATTTCTTAAGAGGCGCACTGGAAGCAGTGGAATCTTGTTCAGAATTAATTTTAGACATTACTTCACTCGTAAGTTCTGGATATTATACAGAGAATGAACCTGTTTGTGCAGGCACTGCACAGGCCCATATTGATTCAACATTGCAATTTCAAAAAATTATCATTCTTACTGAAGGTACTACAGACAGTAATATATTAAGCACATCGCTGAAACTACTTTATCCAAAAGTAGAAAGCTACTTCTCATTTTTGGATTTCGACACTTATAAAGCCGAAGGGGGATCAGCAATGCTTGAAAAAACAGTAAAGTCTTTTGCAGCAGCCGGGATAACCAACAAGATTATAGCAATTTTTGATTATGACGCGGCAGGTGTCGCTGCTATTGAGAGGCTAAAGAAAAGAAAATTACCTGCTAATTTTAGAATAATGACACTTCCTTCAATTGATATTGCTGAAAATTATCCAACTGTTGGAGCACAGGGAAAAACGAATCAAAACGTCAATGGACGCGCCTGCAGCATTGAAATGTACTTAGGTATTGATGTCTTGACCGGTGCGGATAATCAGTTAGCAACTGTAGAATGGAAAAGTATTGAACAGCAAATTAATACATATCAAGGCGAAATTTCCCGAAAAGGAGAACTGCAAAAAAACTTTACAAAAAAGGTACAAACTACTATAAATGAAGGTTCTCTCCAGCCGGAACATGATTGGTCAGGATTAAGACTTATTTTTAACAGCCTTTTTAGTGTTGCAGCAACTATAAATCATTTACCAACACGCTTAAACTACCGCTAATTATCGTAATACAATAAAAGCCTCCGTGCTGATATAATTCTCTGGGAATTTAGCCATGTTTGACCATTTTATGACGAGGCAAACCTATTTCATGCTCCTGTGGATACGGCTGTCTATGAGTCATACTAACATCTTCCTTAATCTGCTCATGTACTTTAAATTGCCTCTCATCTGCGTTGGAATAGCGGGGATCGGATATAAAAGGCATTTTTGCCATTTTGGAAATAGTTATAGTAGGAAAATGATAGTCAACCTCAACTGTTCCCAAAAGCAAATAACATCCACCACCTTGAAAAGGATAAACTTTTAAGCTTCCCGTAAAGTGCGCAGTGTCGAACAATTCCCCTTCCGCATCTATCCACGTCCCAAAATACATGGCTCCCATTTTTGTTGGGACATGCTTGCGGGAAATCAGGTAGGCTAACATACGAACCTGCTTCTTATGGTGCTGTAATAAATCCTTAGCCAGTACATCCCCTCTGAATTTTGTTTGAAGCAAGTCAAATGGTGAACATGAAACGGGAAAACTTAACAATTCAATTTCGTCAAAGGCATCTTCAAATTCTGAACGTTCGAGTTTAGGGAGACTATATTCTTTAACCGGTTCCTGAAGCAACATAAGGTTTCTGTTCTCCGGTTTAAAATTGACTAATATTAAACGAGCAATTACCAGCAATTGATTTTTGGTTTTTCCAGTGAATCGAAATGCTCCAATAAATATCAGTATCTGGATACTTTCAATCCCGATCTGTATCCTATTAATAAAATCTTCCAATGAGCGGTACTCTCCATTTAGCTCTCGTTCCGAAACAATTTTCTGAGCAATTTTAGTTTCAAGTCCTTCAAGATGCATCAGCCCGAGATAAATTTCAACACCATATAAAGTGGTCTCATATTCACTTTTATTTACGCAAGGATTGTGGATGACGGCGCCAGACATCCTTGCTTCATGTACATACACTTCAGTCCTGTAAAAACCTCCCTGGTTATTGATTACCGCAACCATAAATTCAACCGGATAATGAACCTTAAGATACAGACTCTGATAACTCTCCACCGCATAAGATGCCGAGTGAGCTTTGCAAAAAGAATATCCGGCAAAGGATTCTATCTGGCGATAAATTTCCTGGCTAAGTTCTAAAGGATGTCCCTTTTGCTTACAGCAGGCAAAGAAATTATCCTTTACTTTCTGAAGGGCAGCTTTTGATCTCCCTTTACCACTCATGGCCCTACGTAATATATCGCCGTCTGCTGCGGGAAGCCCGCCATAGTGCAACGCAATTTTTATTACATCTTCCTGATATACCATTATGCCATAGGTCTCACCAAGCTGCTGTTCAAATACTTCATGAAAATATTCAAATTGATTAGGATTATTATGTCGGAAAATATATTCCTTCATCATACCACTTTGGGCAACACCAGGACGAATAATCGATGATGCCGCTACCAGCGTTTTATAATTATCACATTTTAGCCTTCTGAGAAGACCGCGCATCGCCGGGCTTTCAATATAAAAGCATCCAATAGTTTTTCCTTTACCTAAAAATTCATTTGATAAAGTCTCATTCTTGGAAATGGAAGTATCCCGGATATCAACATTAATACCCCGGTTCTTGCGTATCAGCTTGACACTATCATCAATGTGGCCGATTCCACGCTGGCTCAATATATCAAACTTTTCAAAACCGATATCTTCGGCTGTATGCATATCGAATAAAACGATCGGAAATCCTTTTGGAGGCATTTCCAGAACTGTAAAATTAGTAAGAGGCTCTTCAGATATCAATATACCGCACGAGTGCATGCTCCTTTGGTTGGGATATTTCTCAAGCATCATTCCATAGTCCTGAACCATCCTAACTACTTTATTGCTATCATGAAGCTCCATCGGGTTCTTAGCCAAGACATCAAGTTCTTCTTTCGGCAGGCCGAAAACTTTGCCGACCTCCCGGAATATAGACCTGTATTTAAATTCAACGTTTGTGCCGCAAAAAGCGACATACTCCGCGCCATAGCGTTTGAAAATATATTCGAGTATTATATCGCGTTCTTTCCATGACCAGTCGATATCAAAATCCGGCGGACTTTTACGGTTTACATTTAAGAAGCGTTCAAAATACAAATCCAGTTCAATAGGGCAGATATCGGTAATTCCGAGACAGTATGCGATGATGCTGTTAGCACCACTGCCGCGTCCTATGTGTAAAAAGCCCATGCTGTTGCTATAGCGAATAATATCCCAGGTAATAAGAAAGTAACCGCTGAACTCAAGTTCTTCGATAACTTTTAGCTCTTTGTTTACGCGTTCGGCAGCAATTGCATTATCTGCCCCATACTTTTTGAGCATGCCCTGCATGGCAATTTGCCGCAACAGATCCATATCCTCATTACGACTCTTTGTATAATATTTCTTATTGCGCGGTACTCCGAATTCATATTCAAAATTGCATCGATCAATTATACTTTGAGTATTTTGAATGATAGCAGGATATTGTGCATACTTTTCCAGTAGTTGTGAAACCGGCAGCATTGTCTCTAAGTTGCTGCAGTAATCCTTCGGTGATAATTTAGAACCCAAAATATTGAGGTCGATGGCCCGCAATATCTTATGAAGGTTATACTCTTTCTTATTCCTGAAAGTGACCGGGTGTAACAGTACCATTTTCTCAAGCCTGCTTTTCCATTTCTCGTGAAATAACAATAGAATCTCATCAGGCTTTATTCCAATGTACTCATGTTCTTTCAAGGTTAGAGGTGCATTTTCAAAAGGATATATAATTATAACATTTTCAAATGCGGGAGCTTGTGCCGGCAGTGGCAAATTATCAAAATTGTGCTGCGTTAAAAACCGATTCATCTCCCCAAGTCCCTCACGGTTTACTGCTAGACCGATATACCGTAATGTATGCTCATAGCGGAACTCAATTCCAACCAAAGGCTTTATTTCTGCGGCCTGGCATAATCGGATAAAATCATAAATTCCCGTGACCGTATTTATATCTGTCAGCGCCATTGCCTTTACATCGTAATGCGCGGCCTGCTGTACCAGGTCCTCAACAGGGATGGTACCATAGCGAAGGCTGTGGAAAGAATGACAGTTGAGGTACATGGCTTACTTTTTTCTTTTTAATATTTCAGCCTTATTATTAGGCTTAAAGATAGCACCACCTCCACGCATAACAGCATCAAAGCCATATCGGGTCTTCATCCTGTCCATAGCCTGGTAGAGCGAAAGCATTTCTTCTGTGTCATCAAACATGTTAATTTGATAAGTGCCACGCACCAAACCACTGAAACGGATTCCGATCAGGCGAAGACTCATTCTTCTCTGGTATAATTTATCAAAGAGATTCGTAACACTCTTAATCAGGATATGATCTGCAGAAGTGTATTGAACCTTGCACTGCTTGGTCTCGGTATCAAAATTTGCATAACGTATCTTTATTACAACGGTTGAAGTAAGCCATTCTTCCGAACGAAGCTGAAAGGATAGTTTTTCTACCATGCCTTGAAGTATATTTTTAAGCATATTAATGTCAATAGTATCTTGCATAAAGGTATGCTCGGTAGAAATTGACTTACGTTCCGTGTAAGGTTCAACGGGATTATTGTCTATTCCGTTTGCTTTTTTCCACAACTCAATTCCATTTTTGCCAATCATCTGCTGCAATACTTCGGCTGGCATTTCTGAAAGTGTCTGGATATTTCTAACGCCAATACGAGATAGCAGCTGGAAAGTGGCATCGCCAACCATTGGTATCTTTCTAATGGAAAGGGGATTTAGAAAAGGTTTTACCATATCTTCCGGGATCTCCAGATTGCCTTTGGGTTTTCCCTCACCAGTTGCAATTTTGGAAACCGTTTTGTTGACAGACAAAGCAAAACTGATAGGCAGACCCGTTTCCTTTGTAACGGATTGTGCCAGTTCATTGGTCCAAGTATAGGAACCGTAGAATTTATCCATACCAGTGATATCAAGATAGAATTCATCGATGCTGGCCTTTTCCATGACAGGAGCTTTTTCCTCAATCACTTCAGTTACGGTATGGGATAATCTGGAATATAGCTCCATATCACCCTTCATCACTTTTGCCTGCGGACATAGTCTCAGAGCCATTTTAATAGGCATTGCAGAGCGCACTCCGAAAGTTCGCGCTTCATAAGAACAGGACGCTACAACACCTCTTTCACCTCCGCCAATAATGAGAGGGATACCATTCAATCTTGAATCGGTCAGCCTCTCGCAGGACACGAAAAAAGTGTCCAGATCCATATGTACAATTGCCCTTCCCATAATTTTCATTTTTGTACCAGACAAAATTAGTACAGATTGTAACAAATAAATTATATTTGTTGATACAAATCGTAACAAAAACAACATGTCTTTATTTTCCGACAACATTAGATCCCTAAGGCTGAAAAAGAAAATTTCGCAGGAAAAAGTCGCTGTAAGCCTTCTAATAACGCGTGGAAGGTATGCCAAATACGAAGACGGGACCTCTGAAGCTCCATATGAGATATTGAAAAGAATATCAAAATATTATCAGATCAGCATTGACATCCTGCTGTGTGTTGATGTAAGGAAAGTTAAGATTGACGAGTTGGTTAAGCTTGAAAATAATCGGGTGCTGCTGCCGGTTATTGTAAATAACGATGGAGACAATTTTATAGAAATTGTCACACAAAAAGCCAAAGCGGGCTACATGAATGGATATTCCGATCCGGAATATATTGAAAGCCTTCCCCGAATTTCATTACCCTTTTTAGGTCCAGGCCTGCATAGGGGATTTACCGTAGATGGGGATTCAATGCCTCCTCATGAAGATGGCGATGTGATAGTAGGCAAATATGTAGAAAAACTTGGGGAAGTTGTAGATGGCAAAACCTACATCATCATGACTAAAAATGATGGAATCGTCTACAAGCGTTTGAATAAAAACAAAAAGAACTTGCTCGTGGTCGAATCAGACGAATCTTTTTATGCGCCTTATGAAGTCAAAGCATCTGAAATTGACCAGATATGGGAGTACAAATGTAATCTTGGTAAAAATGACAAAAAAAGGGTCAGTATTATTCCAGGCAGTATCGAAGAAATGTTTATAGAATTGAAAAAAGACATCCGAAGGCTGGAACTAAAAAGGTAAGCAAGGATAATTTATTGTTGGGGCTGGCATTTGTCAGCCTTTTTTTATGCCTCATCTAATTGAATGAAAATGGATCGGTTTTTATACATTTTGGATCGGTTTTAATAACAACTCTATAACTTATTTGAAATAATTTAGCTTTATAAAACACTAATATATAATTAGATAGCAACGACACCTCATTTGTTACACTGATAGAGTATACATGAAAGTCATTGTCAATTCTAGATTACTGTTGGGGCAAAAGGGAGAACATGAAAATATCAGCATCTTTTAAAAATACGATAGTTGAAATAATTTGCTTGCTTTACATTGCACTGTTTGTTTATGCATCACTTAGCAAGTTACTCGAATTTCAAAATTTCCAGGCACAGCTCGGTCAATCTCCATTATTAAGCGCATATACAGGAATTGTTTCTTATTTGGTTATAATTGTAGAGATCGTAATCGCTCTTTTTCTTTCCATACCAACGACAAGATTTGTTGGGCTTTTATCCTCCTTTGTATTAATGATAATGTTCACGGCATATATAGTCGTCATTCTGAACTATTCCTCATTTGTTCCGTGTTCGTGTGGTGGCATATTAGAGAAACTGGGGTGGAAAGAACATCTAATTTTTAATATTGCTTTTACAATTCTGGCAGCAATAGCGTCATTATTAATTTCAAAAAATAAATTCAAAACAATTTTAAAGCTGGCGATTATAGCAATAATGGGCTCGAGTGCGATTGTTACTTTATATCTTTATTCCGAACGCACTATGCATCTTGAAAATCCATTCATAAGACGATTTATCCAAGGTGCAGCATCTAAAACAGCCGAAGCAGAACTAACTAACAATTCCAAATACTTTGCGGGAACTGATGGTAGCAACATTTATTTCGGAGATAGCGAGGCACCATTACATATAATTGCATACGATACTATTTTAAAAACAAAACGCCATTATAAAATACAGTTGGAACGAGAAGACTTTCCTTTCGCTTCAGTACAGGTCAGAATTGCACCGCCTTATTTCTATCTGATGGATGGTACGGTACCAGTTATCTACAAAGGCAATTTATCCGATTGGAAAGCAAAACTTGTAATGTACGACAACAACTACTATTTCTCAAAAGCAGAAATCATTGCTCCAGATAAAATAGCCTTTCGGGCACAACAACTCAAAACGCTTTATAACATTTTAGGAACGTTTACTTTCAAAGACAGTTTACAAGTAAACTATGCACCTCAGCTGTTACAAAAACAAATAGATGGCTTTTTCGATACTGACGGAATAATGCAGTTTGACAGACAATCTCAAAAATTAATCTATACCTATTACTACCGAAACCAATTCATCATTGCCGATACCAACCTCGACCTAATCCATCGTGGAAATACCATCGACACCACGACGAAAGCCAAACTAAAAGTAGCACACATAAAAGAAACAGGACAACGAAAAATAGCATCACTTCCGGCAACAGTAAATCAATTGACGACAGTTTCTAACAATTTGCTATTTGTAAATTCCAAGATAATTGGACGATTCGAGCCCAAAGAAATGTGGAAACAAGCTTCGATTGTAGATGTATACAACATTGAAAGGGACACCTATCTCTCAAGTATCTACATTTATGATATAGACGAAACCAAGTTGAAAGAAATGTTTGTAATTGGGACCAATCTATATGCAATAATCGGACATCAATTACACAAATACGAGTTGAGTAAGAAATATTTCGATACCAATAAATAATATTAAAATCTATTCTGATCAGTGGCAGGAACGAGACTGAAAACCTGTAAAAAAGAGTAAGTCAAAAAAATAATTAAAATTCGATTACCATGAAAAACATCTTAAAAGTGATCTTGCCAGTATTGGCATTCACATTGGCAAGTGCCGGAGCTGTTAGTACAAACAATGCTAAAATAGAAGAAGCAAAAAAAACTGTACTGATTTCCGGATTTATCCAAAATCCATCGCCGGCAAACTGTCTTCCGATTACTGTAGATTGTGCTACAGCAGGCAGTCAGGCATGTATGTCTAATGAAACCACTCCTAGACAAGTGTGGCTGAAAAATTCGGCAAATGCATGTAGTGTGAACCTTTACAGAGTTACACACTAGGTAAAAAAAGAAATATGCAGTTTTCAAGAGAAAACTGCATATTGTTTTAATTGGTTTCAAAATCCGCTTTCATCCATTCTTTCTTAGGTTCATCTTTCAAATAATGACCAAACCAATCCTTCACTTTCAACGTCAAATCTTCCTGATTTTTTGGATTAAATAGAACATGCCCATCACTAGAATAGACTAACATAACGTTTTCTTTTTTTAATCGTCTGAATGCGGCGTAAAAGATTTCTAACTGTTCTGGTCTAATATTTTCATCCAACTTTCCGGTCCACGTCAGTAAAGGAGCAGTAATTTTATCAGCGTTTTGTAAAGGTGAATTGGCGTAATAAGCGTCTTTATTATCAAAAAACGGAAAACCCATCCGCAATTGTTGATTCTCATAGCGCCAGCTGTCAATTGAGCCCCAATCATTATTATAATTAAAATAATGTGTTATAATATCCGAAACACTATTGCCACTTATTGCAGTAGCGAATAAATCCGTTTGAGTAAGTATAAAATTAGTTTCATATCCACCAAACGAATGTCCAAATAATCCAATCTTTTTTACATCTGCTACTCCCATTTGTACCACTTTTGTGGCACCAGCAGTTACACAATCAGCTGCCGAAAAGCCTGTATTTCCCTTTTCATAGGCAATATCAGCCAATAAAACGGCATAGCCATTGGTCGTCAAGTTAGAGATATTGAAACCTATGATATTATCAAAGCTCGGATTTACATATTTGTGCAAATCATTAGAAACGATCTCATAAATATAAACAACCAAAGGAACTTTTTTAGTTGCATCATAGTTAGCAGGATAAAACAGTGCACCATTCAATGGTTTTCCTCTACTATCGCTATAGTGTATCATTTCCGATTTACCCCAATAATACTTCTTTTGATGCGAATTACTCTGAACAATTATCTTTTTCAAACCATTATTCTTAAACATTAATGTTGGTGCAAAATCGAAACGTTGTATCACATATACAAAAGCACTACTTTTTTTTGATTTTTTATATTTGGTAACCATCCCATCGTCAACTATTAGAGCTTGTGGTTTTTTAGTAGGTTGCAATTGATAATAACCGCTTGCACCACTATACAAATCAAACGCAGTCAGAATAAGTTCTTTTGACAAATCATAGATAAAAGTTCCCGTATTCGAGTAATTAAACTCTTCTGCATTAGAAATTGAAGAAGTATCAAATCTGAACCTCAAGTTTTTTTCTTTTCCATTAGTAAGTCTTTTACGTTGTTTGCCATCAAGAGAAATCGCCCAGATATCATGATAATCACAACACAAGATAAATTTTCCATCTTTCGTCCAATCCGTCTGACCCCACAAGCGCAACTCCTGACCAGGATCATTGATTCGATTATCCCAACTAGCGTTTAAATCTTTGGTAAGATTGGTATGTGATTTTTTCACAATGTTGTAAATCCACCAATTACTATTTTTGTAATATGTAATATATTTGCCATCAGGAGAAAAATCAAGCTGACTGTCATAACCAGTCTGTTCTTTAAGCACCAATTCTTTTATGCCTGTTCTTACATCCATCAAGTAATAATCCATATTTGCAAACATTTTATATTGAGGTTCATATTGGTCAATAGCAGCCACAAGAGCATAATCTTGACTACCGTTCAAAACAACCCATTTTTGTTGCTCCGAATTAAGCTGTTTAACTATTCCTTCTCTAGGCAACCAAACAGCTAAAAATTGCGGATAAGCCAAACTTGCTCGCAGCGCTCGCTCACGATAAAGCACCTTGTCTTTTGTATGCCAAACTTCCAGACCGCTAGAATATTTGGTAGTGTCTTTTTCAACAATTGAGGAAACACCAAAGAATACTTTCTTACCATCACGAGAAACTTTCAACTCAATATTTTGGTCGGGAGCAATTTTCATTTGCGACGGAAAAATAACATCCGAAGATTTCAAAGTAAATAATTGACTTGTTTCAAAATCATAATAACATACCGCCTCATTGCCTTTATCAACGCCATAAAAAGCAATAGAATTTCCATTATTTTGCCACTTAAAAACTTCAAAAGCTTGTGCTGTTGGTTTCATAATTTGTTGATTGCTTAGAGTGTTTTTAAAATCTAAACAACCTACAGAACCTTTTCCATTTTCCGCAGTCGAATAAACCAACTTTGTTTTATTGCTATTCCATACATATGAAGTTACATTTACAATACGCTCAAATAATAGTCCCTTCTTTCTAACAGCAAGTGTAGTTTCATTTTCTAATGTAACCAAATACTGCCCATCAGCCGTAAATTCATACCGACTTACATTTTGGTATAACTTTTCCCTACCAATTTTCAAATCAAAGATTACTAATCCTTCTTTTTTGATAAATGCGAAACTCCTTTCTCCATCAAATTGTCCAGAGAGTACATTTGGGAAAACGAACTTTTGCATAGTCCCGGTATTCAAGACAAAGGTCGTATCAATAGAATTCTGGTACAAAAAGCGATAACTGATCCAATTGCCTTTTTCAGACAATTGCTCTTCTGCCATTCTATGCCATAAACCATAATCGGCTTCCGTCACATGCTTTTTAGTTAGCACCTGTCCTATTACAGGGCAGGGTACTAACCCAATTAAAATTATGACGATCACACCATAAAGAGTCGGCAATAAAGAGACTCTCATTAATAACCGGGATTTGGGGTAAGGTTCGGATTAGCCAATAGTTCCTTCTCTGGTATTGGCCAATCAACATCGGTACTGTTCCAACCCAATTTTACAATTGGTAAGACAGAATTCAGCAATCCATCTCGTTTCAAATCAAAAAAGCGATGCCCATATTCTGTAAATAATTCATGTCGCCTTTCTTTTTGAACTGCGTCTATAATTTCAGCTTGGGTTGATGCTGTTGTATTTGATAATCCGGCTAAATTTCTAACCATATCCAAATCTTGTTTGGCATTACTCAATTCTCCTTGTCTTGCTCTTGCTTCAGCTCGAATAAGATATTGCTCAGCCAGTCTAAACACAATCGAATACTCCACAGAAGTCCCAGTATTATTGTTTTGTTTGTATTTATTAGCATGATACCAAGTATTAGAACCATCCGTTACACTTGAAATCCAATGACTTTTTCTTAAGTCATTACTGGCAAAAGAATTATACAAGTCAGCACTAAGACCAACAAAAGGCGGCGGTCCTGTCTGAAATACAAAGACAGAACCTTCATCAGCGTTATTACCACTCAACTTTGGAGAAAACTGCCAAATAGTAGCCGTACAATCTTTCAAGAATACCTTATCAATATCCGTCTCCCAAACATACTCCGCATTATTTAAGACAGCAGAAGCTGTGTTTGAAGCTTCTGTCCAATTGCCATTATACAAATATACACGTGCCAACAAAGCCAACGCAGTCGAACGGTTAGGCCGAACGCGATCGGGAGTGGTATAAGCTTCAGGCAATAAAGAAGTTGCCTGTTGCAAATCGGAGATGATATTATTGTATACTTCAGTTGCAGACATTCTTGTAACCAAGCGGTTTACCTCATAATCAGTCGAAGTTATATACGGCACATCACCATACAGATTCAATAAATAAAAATGTACAAGAGCCCTAATAAAAGTGGCCTCGCCAATAAACAGATTTTTATCAGCCGTGGAGAGTAATGTTGAATTCTCACAACCATAAATTACAGCATTAGCGCAATAAACCTGATGGTAACTTTCATTCCACAATTGCGACGCAATTGAAGTCGTTGAAAGCAAAGTATTATTAAATATTAATGAAACATTGTCGTCACTTGTTCCGTAATAAATAAGTTCATCTGCATAAAGTCCAAGGCACACTCCTGAGCCAGTGGTAGAACCTGTCAACAATCCTGTATCTCTGAGTTTTGAGTAAATATCAATAATCGCTGCATTGGCTGTCGTCTTGTCTTCAAAAATGGTATTGCCAGTCAGCTGTGAGTTAGGTTTTTCAACATCCACAAAACTATCACAGCTTGCTAAATTAAGTAGTAGAATTAAACTCAAAAATGTTATTTTAAAATTTTTCATAATTATAATATCAAGGTTATAAAGTGAGTTTAACACCTGCCGAATATACTTTCAATGGCGGCAAAAAATTACTATATTTAAACTCGGGATCTCCGTTAGAATAATTGGTAAAAGTCAACAGGTTCTGACCTTGCAGATACAATTGACAGCGAATTCCATTAGTTGATTTTAAAGGAAGATCATAAGTTAATGATACGTTTTTCAAACGTACATATGAAGCATCTTCTATATTGCCTGTACTAAGGGCATAGCGGTAATAGGCATTGATAATGTCACCATTGGACCCACTCGTAAATGGCTGTTGCCCATCTAAGTTATTCACACTTGCCAATTGATTAACTGCAGTTCCAGGAACACCGGGTGTTGGTCCAAACGCTTCTTGCTTTACAAACTGAAACAGAAAATCCAATTGCAAATTTTTATACTTGAACTGATTTTGCAAACCGCCAAAAAAATCCGGACT
This sequence comes from Flavobacterium sp. FG19, assembly GCF_057809475.1. Taxonomy (NCBI): domain Bacteria; kingdom Pseudomonadati; phylum Bacteroidota; class Flavobacteriia; order Flavobacteriales; family Flavobacteriaceae; genus Flavobacterium; species Flavobacterium sp. FG19. Next base: position 199,808 of record NZ_JBMDKA010000003.1, read on the forward strand.
CAAATCAAGAATATGGGTTCTGTCGTTTAGCGAAGTGATCACGCCGTCACCATTTACATCTTCAAACTCATACACCCCAGTTGTTGGATTCGTACCGATATAATTATAAATTTTAATGATGTTTATGGGCTGACCAACTACATAGCGGTTTGCATTTGAAGAACTTTCCAGACCGGGATAAGAAATCAATTTATTTCTACTAACGGAAATATTAAAATTAGTGTTCCATTCAAAGTCCTTGTTTTGGAAATTTACAGTTCTTAATGTAAACTCCAGTCCGCTATTCTCAACCGTGGCATCAAGATTAGCATTTAACGAACCAAATCCAGTAGTTCCGGGCAAAGGAATACCAACCAACTGATTAGAAGAACGATTAAAGTAATACGCAGTCGTTAAAAATATTCGGTCTTTCAAAAATCCTGTTTCCAACGCCACTTCAAATTTCCTGTTCGTCTCCCATCCAAACTCTGGATTAAACAACCGTATAGGTTGCAACCCAATCAATCCTTGATAGGTATTACCCGATGCAGCATAAGCATCAAGGAACTGATAATCGCCGATCTGATCATTACCAGTGGTTCCATAACTCGTGCGCAATTTCCCAAAACTCAATACTGAGTTATCTTTCAAAAAATTCTCATTTGAAAAAATCCAAGCTGCACCAACAGCGCCAAAAGTTGCAAACTGTTTGCCTGGTCCAAATCGGCTTGAACCATCACGGCGACCAGTAATGTTAATGATATAACGTTCATTCCAATTATAGTTGATTCGAGCAAAAAAGGCTTGATACTTATACACAGTTTCGTCACTCAGATCGATAGTTTTGATTGATGCCGAAGCCAAATCGTGTATCAGATTGTTGCTTGAAAAACCAAAGCCATTCATGAACAATCGATTGGTTTTCTGCTGCTGAAACGTGCTTCCTACCAAGGCTTCTAGCTGCCCTTTGCCAAGTGCGGCATTCCAATTCAGTTGTGGCTCAACTATCCAAGTGCTTCTATCAGTTTGGCTAACACTCAGTCCCGAAAACTCACTTCCCAATCCATAAGCAGGATTGTACATCGTGTGCGGTTGGGTTCTACTTTCCATATTCTTTAAATCCGAATAACCAAAACTCGATTTCACTTGTAAATTTTTTAAAATCTGATAAGACATTACAGTGTTCGCAGTCAAATCTTTAATCTTTGAATTAAACTCCGATAGTATGGTGGCCAACGGATTATCCCAAGTACTATTCTCCCAATTCAAATTTCCATCAGCACTATATATCTTGGGTGCATTGGGTGCCAGTGTTCTTGAAACCGCAGTCAGATCCGTAGCCGGCTGATTGTTTTTTTGAGTAGTATAATTGGCAGAAAACACCAGCTTAAATTTATCATCATCGGAAGTATGGTTCATATTAAAATGTGCGGAACCTTTATTGTACTTAAAATCACCAGGAAAAACTGTTGTTTCCGTTCTGTAATTTCCACTTAATAAATACTGTGTCCTGGCATTTCCACCAGAAACCGAAGCCTGCAGCGTATTAATCTCTGCAGTTCCACCGATAAACTCTTCCTGCCAGTCAGTATATCGGCTTGCATCCCATGTACCGTTCACATCATAGGCGAAATCGGGATAAACACTTATTCCATCATTAGCGTAAGCCTGCTGGCGCATCGCTAAATACTGCTGGGTATTCATCAGTTTCGGATTTCGGGTAACGCTTCCAACACTAGTAGAACTGTTTATTGTAAAAGTGGTTTTTCCTTCCTTTCCTTTTTTGGTGGTAATCAATACCACGCCATTTGCACCACGTGAGCCATATATTGCCGTAGCATCGGCATCTTTCAGGACTTCAATACTTTCAATATCCGAAGGGTTTATAGAATTCAACGGGCTGGTCAAACTCGGCGCCGTTCCTGAAGTAGCAATTGAACCAATCGTTTCTGACGAATAGGGAACACCATCAATAATATAAAGTGGCTGGTTACCATCGGCACGTAAACTATTTGTACCTCTAATTCTGATAGAAAAAGCACCACCTGGACTTCCGCTGTCCTGCACAATATCAACACCAGCCATACGCCCCTGCATAGCTGACAGTACATTTGTTACAGGCTGCGTTTCAATATCCTTAGAAGTGATCCGCGCAATACTGCCTGTGCGTTCTTTGTCTTTTACTTTATAATAACCTGCATTTATAGTTACCTCCTTGAGCTGTGTACTGTCTTCTGACAATGTTACCATCAATGAAGTCTGATTCCCAACAATGATTTCCTTTGTGGAATAACCTATAAATGAAAACACAAGAACATCAGTAGAATTAGCCGTAATCGAAAAATTACCTTTTTCATCTGTTACGGCTGAGGTTGCGGTTCCTTTTACAATGATCGTTACGCCCGGAAGTGGCCCCGATGTATCGGAAACAGTGCCGGTAATTTGTTGCTGTATCTGCCCCTTATAGCCTCCAAACGTTGTTTTGGCGGCGTACAGTTGACTGGATAACAGTATAATAAAAATAAAAACACAAAGACAGAAAGGCCTGCCTTTGTTAAATGAAAGATTTTTCATAAATTTAGAAAGGATTAAAATTGAACGAAAGTTTGATTTTCTCTAGCCTTCTATGTTAGTATTCGACCACGATACATAGAAGGCTTTTCCTGTTAATTAATTCGCCATAGGCATAATTCGGTTTTTGGGTTATTTAATAAATTAATAGCTGTTGTATGGATTTTAGACCTGCGCTTACAGGTAATTTATATAGCGAAGCTGATAGCATAATGACCTGGCCCTTCCCTCGACTAATTCAACGGAATACCAGTACGAGCCAGGCATTATAAAAAAGTAAAGACTACACCATAAGCAAACCAATTACAGGTTAAACAAAAATGCAGCGAACCTTAAATAGTGAAGTTGCTTTGAGAAGTTGAGGATGTTGCCAAAAAAAAGAGGCGCGGAACTCAACATATCCGCTTCCGAGGTACTGGTATACCCTTATGCGCGAATAAGTGAGCCCACGCCCTTTTATAGGCGTGAGCATTCACACTTATCATCTCGCGCATTTAAAAATTACCAGTTTTCGGAAACGAGACTCCAAGCGAATGCTTCAAATGTTTTTCTATTGAAGAATCGCAAATTTAATAAAACACGTACTGATTAACTAGTACTGAGCCAAATATATTAAAAAATTTCGGTACGCCAAAACGTACCGATAAATTATTTTAGTTAATGTTAATTGCAGTTGTGAAAAAAGAGACAGACGACAATACTATATTCAAGATTTCAATTAGCTTACGGAAGCTACTTGAAATCAATGGTAACTTGCCGATAAAGCAGAGTTATGATAAAATTGCTACGACTGCAAATATCAGAAAAGCTACGGTCTCTAATACGTTTAATGCAAAGTCAGTTCCAAATTCCTTAACATTGTTTTTAATCATTGAAGCAATGGGCTTTTCCTTAGTAGATTTTTCAAAAGTTTATGATTCAATTGTACCTTCTGACATTGAATTATTTAAAACATTTTTAGCTGAACAACCTAGAAATACAAAAAAATAGCAACTTTCACCGAACTTAAAACATTAGCATTAAGCATTGTAAGTTTTTTTTATATCTTTCCAGTACTATTATAATTTAGTTTTTATTCAAAGAAAATTCTATATAGTTTAATTTATTAAAGCTAAACGCTATGAATAGAGATAATGCTGTATTAATTATTTTTGGTGTTTTAGCACTTATCATAGGAATTGCCCTTAAGCTTTTTATTGGCAGAAGGAAATTCTACCGTAGAAATTCTGCAGGTGCCGAAGGCTTTAAAAATTATAGGAGTTCGTTAATAACTCCGTTTTGGGAGAATCTATTAACGCTTGCAGGTACTATTCTTGTTATTCTAGGAATAATCGCCCTTGCTATGGCAAAATGGTTATTATAAACTATGTAAATCTGTTTCATTAAGTATAAAATATTTTAGATGCGATTGCATCTTTTTTTTATGCCTCCCGAAATCAAAACAAGTATTTATACGCATATATTTTCATCGCGAAATAAAGTATTTTGCAACTTTTATTTATCAGTTAAGGAAAACCATAAAGTAATGAGAAAATGGTTTAGTAGGTTTGATGATAAAATAGGATAGTGACTGATTACAATATAGAAAATAAGATGAAATACACTTTTAGTAAACCTCAATACATAACAAAAGATTACCTATCATTCCAGATTTTAGATGAGTTCGGGAATGAAATTGGCTCTGCGGAAGGAGCAGGTAGTAAATATGGTGAATTTATTAGTGTTGTGAAGATTTATGATCCTGCACACTATAAATATGGGATAGGTTTTGCAGCTTTCCAAAAAGCTTTTGAATTAATTGATTCTGATTTTCCAATTGACATTATTAAAGCAAGTTGGAATAAAGATGGAGAATTTAAAGATTTTGAAAATGGAATGTCTACCAATCTTTTAGAATATTTAAATCATAAAAAAGTTATGAGTGATACAGATGCTGCTAAAAATACACCAACTGGAAAATGGTGTCGAAAATTAGGATTTGTAAACTGTATCATTACAAGAGATACATTAGACAATGTAGAGGTTAATTTTACCAAATGACAATAATCTCAATATATACAAACTGTCATAAAGTGTTCATAGACGTCAATTGAAGGTATGATAAAAGTTATTAAAAAATTGAAAAAATAGTAGTGTAAAAATTTGTGCAACTTCGTGATTTGAAATGGCAATACAGCAAGCGATTCTTCTAAAGCGGTACAATCAACAAACTCTAGGGTAAGTTAAACTAGTGGCGCAATTAAAGTTTGCGATTTTGCGTTGTAATATGATTTTGGACAAGACCAGTTTATTTTCAGAACATCCATCATTAAACTTTTTAGTTCTGAATATGAACTTGGCTTCACGGCGAAGAATGTAGCCCCTAATTTGAAAGCTTTATCAATTGTTTCATTGTGATTTGAAGTAGTAAGTATAACCACGTTCGCATCTTTTAAACTCCAGTCGGATTCCCTTATTTTATTGAGGCACTCAAATCCGTCACAGACAGGCATGTTTAAATCTAAGAAAATAATATCAGGAATCTTTTTATAAGTTGAAACTGTATCAATAACTTCCTTGCCATTTTCAACCTGAGTTAGTGATACCGTATTGTCAAGTTCAGAAAGAACTTCAGCAAAAAGACCACGATCATCGTCATCGTCATCCGCCATTAGAATGTGAAGGCGAGATTGTAGTTTATCAGTAATCATATTTGCATTTTTAAAAGTATAGTACTTTCAAAGTTACGCATTTGTAAGTAATAAGCTGTATTAATGATGGATATTTAAAGTAGTTTTTAAGTTTTACTATTGTAATTGAAGCTTATACCTGGATAAATAATTTCGCACCTTTTTTGAATGAAGCGACCATAGAAAATATTTACACTGAAAAGCGTATATGATTAAAAAATAAACTACCCCAAAAGTTTTGAAACTTTTGGGGTAGTAATAATAAAACGCCGGCTAAAAAGCCGTCACCAGTAGCCAATCTGATACAATACTCAAATGCGGTGCTTCAATAGATAGCTATCTATTTCCATGTAATCAAAAATGTCCTCTTCGATAACCATCTGCTTAAATATTCCCACTTGAATTTCTGCATCGAGTTCCTCTTCATTCATGGACTGCGCTTCGGCAATGTAAAACTGCCATCCAGTGAGGTCAATTTTATTTTGATGATCGTACAATAATTGTGCAAGTTCCAATTCCGCAGGCGATGCCTTCAATAGTGATGTCCATTTATCAAAATTTGCAATTTTTGCAATCACATGCTGGGCATTCATGAGGCTGAAATTTTCTTCGTCGATATCAAAGTCCGAAATAATCATTTCTACGTCAAAATACCTGGGCGTGTATTCGAATAAAAAAGAAGTTGCCGTTTTGTCTAAAACGGGAGTTTTTGTTTTAAAATCTTTGTGTAGATTTTTTGCTTGAAGTTTGAAATAATCAATAGTGTCCATAATATAGTCCTGTATTACAAAGATTATTATCCTGAGGTTTTGCGTTCGTATACTGTAGTCGGATAATAAGCTCTGAAGGTTATATTATCTAGTTATTGGTTGATAAAATCTTTGCACGAACGAGCAGGCATACCAAAAACACCTGACACAAAGATAAAAAAAATTATTCAACGTTATCACTACAACTTTAATTTTTCAATTCTTAAAAAAGAGGGCTATGATAAGGTGGTTGTTATAAATCACTTAAATCTAATTCAATAAGTTACAAAAAGTAAGATACAAAAGCATCTTTTTTCACGACCTTCCGAAATCAAAACAGGTATTTATACGCATATATTTTCATCGCGAAATAAAGTATTTTGCAACTTTAATAATAGATTACGGAAAACCATAAAATAATTAAAAAATGGTTTTGTAGGTTTGGCGCGAAAGCATACAAATTAATTCTTCCGCAGATCGGGGCTGAACGATAATTACGCATATAGAAACTACTTTTAAGGATATAAAACTTGAACTATAATTACAATAAGCAATGATGAGAAAAATAATTCAACCTTTACCAGTACAAGACTGGAAATACCTTCGCATAATTCAACTGTCTGGAAAAGAATGGAATCCCTTTACGGGTTTTCTGTCCTACTACAGAGAACATACATTTCCGGAATTTGACCAATTAGATCACGCAATTTTAGAAAGTTTAAAATCTTTTAGCATAGAATCTGAGTTTTTTTTGAATGAAGAAATTATATTAGAAAACCAAGCGGAAATAAGACTTGAAAAATATGAAAGTGAACTTTCTGAAATTATTACAATACAAATAAATCCAAAAGTTAACGAAGAATTATACAGATTAGCACAGGTTCAAGATGTATATTACTATCCCAGAGATTTTAAAGTTCAAATCTTTAAAGGGTTCAAATACACTGGTATAAATAAATATTTTCATGCGTATATGGAACATAAATTTCTTGAAGAATTAATTCCGACTATTACGCCAATTTTGTAATTATTCGATAATCAACAATTGAAAACTGTGAAAAAAAATTAAACTAAATACTATGGGAAATAAAACAGGACAATCAGGACAAGGCAATGCGGGTGGATGGCCCTCAACTACAGGAAATAAATCTGGTGGAAGCAGAAGTAATTCAACTAGCTCTTCTCAATCGAATGGTTCTTCAAAATCATCAGGATCTTCAAAATCATCAGGCTCATCAAAGAAGTAATTTAAAAATAATATTTTAGTTATGAAATTTTGGCAAGTGCCACTAAAGTTCAATTATGAAAAGTGAAGAAATCAAACAGTTTGGGTTAGTAATCATTGAATCTTTGCCGGATGATGAAAAGAAGACTGGCTTCGACTTACATTCAACGATAATAAAATATAAGACATTTGAATTTCCTGACCTAAGTTCCGAATTTTATGATGTCAGTGATCGAAAAAATTTATTCTGGCTTTTAAAGGAGTTGGTACGCAAGGCAGTTGACGAGAATCACTTTTTCATTTTACACATCGAAGCCCACGGCTTCGATGACGGAATTGAACTAAAGAACGGCGAGGAAGTCACTTGGGGAGAAATGATTCCATACTTTCAGGAAATCAATATACGTTTTCATAACTATCTTTTCATACTTCTCGGAATCTGCCGAGGTGCAGGTATTCTAAAATATATTAATCCAATGGATAGGGCTCCGTTTCGGGCATTAATATCAAGTGAAAAAGACATATTCGTCCAAGATTTAATTCCTGGGTTCGAGGAGTTTTACAAACATTTTTTCTTTGAGTTAGATGCTGTCGAATCACTCGAAAAATATAATTCAGTTATAAGTGATCCTAAAGATAAATTGATTCACGTAACGGCAGAGTACTGTTTTGATGCAATTGCTGATATTGAAAGACTGACAGCAGATAAAAACAGACTTAAAGCCACTTACAAAAGTTCATTGCTGAAGAACTATCCAGATCTGAAATATTTCTCTGATGATTATACAAACAAGTATGTAGACCATAAGCTTACCGAATTATTCGAAGACTTGAAAACACGAAAAGATTATTTCTTGATGAAGGATCTGCAAGAATAAATTCTGCCAAACGCCACTTAAAAATCAATTACTTTCTATTAATTTGCGGGTTTATTTTTTCACAATTGACTATAAAGACTACAGCAGAACATAGAATGGACAATATAACATATGAATTTTTTATTCGCAGATGCTGGGACTGCGATCGGTTCAAACACGGCGCCGATACCGATACTTGGGAAGATTTAGTGATAAAACACTATAATTTGGAAAACGCCACCGTAGGGAATTTTCAAATTACAAAAAAAGAATTTGAGAATAAGTTTGGAGAGGTCAAAGCATATTTAGATGCGGCTTATAATCAACTTATAGCAACAGCAACTAAGAAAAAGATTAACCCTAAGGCAATAGCACATTTAATAAAATCACGCGATATAGTGGCAGCATCTTCAGAACCTAGAGAGATCTTTGATGACCTTAAAACGGTTTTTCCTGTAATCAATGACAATAACCTTTAGTTATTTGACAATTATAAAAGTCGAGTCTTGCACTTATAGCTAGTCAAAAAGATAGCTATTCACTAATCAATTAACTACTAAATAGTCAACCACATTTAACATCAAAACTATGAGTTTACAATTAAACAAATTTATTGAAGAAGTAGAAAAAGCTAAAACATTACTTATCAACGAACTGGATCATGATTTGAAGTTCCTAGACATCCAGCTGGCTTTGGCAGAACATTATGGTTATTCGCAGGAAGAGAGCACTCGCACCTCATCACACAATCTCACTGCTGACCAAATATTTGAGATGCTCAAAGATTATGATTTTAAATTTCCTGATGAATCAGAAATCATCGAACTCAGTGAATCTATTCTTCCAGATGGAGCATTAAAAAGACTTGACGAACAAAAAATCAAAAGCAAGGGTGAAATTTGGGTTATCCACAAATATGATAAAGATCCACTTCCATCAAATCCACATGCACATAATGAAGAAACTGGACAAAAACTAGATTTAAGTAATGGTGATCTATATGATGGGAAAAACAATTATTTAGGTACTAATATTTCAAAAAAAAACCTCTTGCTATTGAGAGGAAAGGTTAATAAAATAACACTGCCAACCTTAGCTATTTGAGAACTTACATTCACCATACTAACTCAAAAAATCATTTTGCTTTAGACTGCTATAAGTAAAGTCAATGAAATCAAGATTTTATTAAATTTGTATCTTTAGACTTACCGGATGTGCAAGTAAAACGTTCACATTATCTCACTCACAATAGCACCAATTTATAACTATCCAATAATAAGCATGAAGGGACATCTAATCAATTATTTTATGTGGGGATATCAACTACACGTACAGGTATCATTTAAAGTGAATGCTGAAAGTTTATTTAAAAAAATAGACGCTAGACTTGATCCGGAAGTTTTTTTTGTTGGAGTTCTTGTCGAAGAAAAACCGGAAAGGCATCCGATTTGCCTTGAACCTGAAGACATCGGTTTTTTGCCGGAAAGTTTTTCCGATGTGCATTCACTGGCAAAAGAGCTGGAAAAGGTCGATGAAGAGAATAGGATTTTTCATTCTCATGAAATTGCTCAGGAAAACCACAACAGACGGATTACTACCAGATCTTACAAGGAGGCCGTAAGCAAAATTCTAAAGCGGGAAAGTGTTTTTGGAGAAAAAGAGTATTTTGTCGCTACACCAACATATGTTGAAGGCTACCATGTCTTTACCGTTTTATCGTTAAATAAAAGAGTGCTTGATGGTTATTATGAGCTAACCAAAGATTTTTTTAACGACAGATACACGATATTCCGCTCTCTGATAAAGAGCGCAATTAATATTTTCTTAGGAGAGTGTTCAATCGCATTGAAGGATCCTCATACGTCTGGAGGTGCAATTGATCGTAGGGCTGAAGAGCTGCTGAGAGAAGCTGGACGCCAGTTTATGTACACTGCCGCAGCCGCGGGTGGCAACATTATGGGATTACATGGTCTATATGATGCATGCAATGAAATAGCTTCAATGAAATATGAAGGTGCTATCGGATTAGGGAAACTGATACTAGCGCCCAAGGATCATAAAAATCTTAAATTCACACTCCAGCTCAAAACTCCGATCAGTATGAGCGATTACAGAAAAGTTAGAAAGTTTCTGGAAATTTCTGATGATAGATCTGCACTAATTTCGGATTCCGCAGTCATTTATGGGCTTGGAGAATTAAAAGGGAAATATAATCCAAAAGAAGAGTCAATATTCGTAGTCAATTTCACTAGCCATTTCCAGTGGGAGCTTTCTCATGACAATAATATCCTAATGGAAGTTGAATATAGAGAACCGCGTTTACCAAAAGAAAAAATTAACCGGGAAAAATTCTATTCTGATCTTCCTCGTCTTTTCGATTCAATTAATAAAGATAATATAGACGACTTATGGGATATAGCATTGGAGGCAACCAAGCAGAAACATGGGACAATGCTTGTAATTTCAGATAATGCAAATGCGGAATCGGAACGATTAGGGAATCAATGTTTCTCTTTAAAACCCCTAAAACTAAATGATAGTCTGGTTCAGCAGATTACTTCTATAGACGGAGCCGTGCTACTAGATAGGAATTCTGTTTGTTATGCAATTGGCGTTATTCTGGACGGACTTGCAACTGACAAGGGAGATTCTTCGCGTGGAGCGCGATATAATTCAGCACTTCGGTACTATGAGCAGTTCGGCAAAGGAGGTGGATTAGCATTAGTAATCATATCGGAAGACGGCATGATAAATCTTATACCTGATTTAAAACCTCAAATAGAAAAAAGAGATGTTAGCAACGCAATAGCAAAATTTAAAAATATACTGTCTGGCAGTACCTTGAATCATAAATCTTTTAATTATGGAATGAGAGATTTCCAGAATATCAACTTCTATTTAAGCCAGTCTGAATGCGATGAAATAAACGATACTCGCAAACAAATTGAAGAAAAGTTTTTTACAAATGATCTGTCAGCTTTGCGGATTGTTTACAACGACCTAAAGTCAGATCCTGAAATGAATGACAGCTATTACAAATAACTATGTTTACAATTGATGAATAAAAAACAACAGACTGAATTAATTAAACTAGTGGTAGATTTTTTAATTGACGCTCAATATCTTTATGATGTTGAACAATATTCGTTGAAAGCTTATCTAAATGAAGCTAGCACGAAGGTTCCTATAACATTTAAAACAAAAAATAAATGGTTAGACAATCTTACCGTCGATTACTTTAAGCAGGAAGTCCTTGATGAATGTAGTGGATATAATATTATTGAAGACTATATACTTTTAGGTTGTGAACTTGAACATTTTAAGGAGCTTGGCGAAATTAGATATTACCCCGATCAAAATTTAACCGATATTCTTAACGAAGAATTCGCTAAGTATTGAGTCGCTGCAATTTTGTACAAAAAACAGAATAAAAATAAAAAAATTGCTTAACAACAATTGGTCATGACATTAATTATAGCAAACAGGAATGAGAAACATCTCTCGTTTTCATCAGACTCCAGAATTTCCTTTGGGTCACACGGTTATTTCGATAAAGGTATAAAAATATTTAGTGTACCTTTTAAATTAAAAGGGCCTGCAAAAACTAGAGAAGACTTTAATCGGTACGAATTTGAGCATGACTACGGAATGGCAATAGTTGGAAGTTCAACCAATGCAAATACGGTAAAAGATTCAATCGCTGAGCTATTGCCTAATACAACTTACTTAACTAACATGTCTGACGTGTCAATACCCTCATTAGGATCTATTATTTTCAAAATCTATAAGGAAGTGTCACAAGAAATTACCAAAGTAATGGGTTCAGGCGGGCTTTGCGAAATTATATTTGGAGGATATTGTCTTCATCAGAGACAAATAAGAGTTCTTCGATTCTACTTTACTATCGAAGCAGATTCGACAGAATATCACGTTGAAGAGATATTAAAAAGTCAGGGCATGATGTTCTTTGGTTCGGGGAGGTTTATTGCCGAAGAAATATGGAACAATGACAAAACATTGGAACCATTACAGGTTCTAAAAAAGGTAGTACTATCGGAGAGGGACGTTAAGGTAGGCGGTCCACTTCAATTTGGAGCTTTTTATAATAAAGATTTCAAGATTTCAGGAGTCATAGAAACCGAAATTGACGAAGAAGGTAAGGAAAAACAAAGCGTGAAATACCGTCGCGGTTTAAAGGTAGAAAATGAGCTTACACAAGTAACGAAACCACCATATCTGGCATTTTCTTACGGGTATATACCGGTACGTTACAAAAGGAAATAGCTTCCATAATCTTAGAGAACTTATCATAACTTAAATTATGATAAGTCACTTTGATTATCTTCCTTCTTTAGTTCCTCAATGAAATACTTGGGTGTTATACCCGTAGAGCCCACAAAGGCTTTAACAAATCTTCTGGTGGTACTAAACCCAGCCTCCTCTGCTAGAGCATCATGCGTATAGTTTTGTAGATATTTCTCATTTCTGATTCTCTCAGCAATGTATTCCACTTTAAGATCATTGATGTAATCTGGAAACTTCTTGTTTCTGTGACGAAAAATAATTTTAGACAAATACCTTGTGTTTGTATTGAGGTAAACTGCGAGCTTTGTCAGGCTGATATCATGTTCCAGAAATTTTCGCCCATTTTCAAATTTCTGCAAACTAATCAGTAGTGTTGTTTCGGCATCTTTGCTAATCTGAAAATCTGTTTCGTCCCCTGAAGGAGCCTTAACTTTATGCATGGCTTCAAGTTTTGCAAGGAGTTCTTCATATTTATTTCTGGAATCATTACGTCTCTTAAAATAGCATAATATCCATTTGACCATGAGCAGGAACATCACTATAATGATAGTTATAAAAATCCGATCATTATATTGACGCAGATTCAGGGAGCCTTTAAGCCTGTGCTGCTCTGCAATGAGCTGTTTAGTGTCGTATTCCTTGCGTACCTTACCCTGAAGATAAGCATAAGTACGGTGTAATTTCTTATCTACCTCCAACAACTTTTCTACATAGTACAGCTGCTTTATCAGCATTTTTTTATCCTTGTAGTAAGTGATCATAAATTCATACGCTTCTCGAAGGTCAGGACGCATATAATCGCGATTTCCATATATGTCGTCAACTTTTTTAAAGTATATAAGTGCTTTTTCCTTGTCATTAAGCCCCCAGTAACTTTTGCCAATATAAAAATAGCCGACCATCTCATTAGAGAAATCTTTATTTGAGCGGATACCAGGCAGTGAAGACTCCAATTTTTCTATACTATTTGCATAGTTGTGAATCATACTTTGATTTACTCCTTCTGTGAATATGAAGTAGGGCTCCATTGCAGTATTTCCGGTTCTGCCCCCTTCCTTTATTCCTTTCTGTGTAACCGATGTACAGAGACCATGATTTCCAACCATCTTATAGCAAACTGCTAGTGAATGAAGAGAGTTTAAGTATGCCCGGATATCAGTTTTTTCAAAATAGTTGATGCACTCCTGAAAGATAGCTACAGCCTCATCATAGTAACCCAGATAAAGTTTTATCTGACCGATATGGTATTTTGTCTTGTAGATGAGATATTGATCATCTGTTTTTTCAATGTACTTGTCGGCAATAAGATAAATATCCATAGCCTCTGCAAGGCGCTTTTGTCCATAGTACGCAATTCCCTTAGAAAGATAGGCTGAACCGATAATTTCATTACTGCCAGATCTCTTGGCTGCTGCAACCATGCTGTCAGCATATACAAACTTCTGACTAATCGGTGCATAATGAACATAGTTCTTGTAGGCATTTGACAATTCTTCCCAGTTTTTCTCCGCTCTGGCCTTAATCAAAAATGAACGCAGATATACCGCCCTTTTCTCGCTACTTACACTTTCATTTTCGATACAATCGAAAAGATAGTCGAAATCCCTGTCTTTCAAAGAATCAGGTAATTGCTGGACATGCTCTTGTGCTTTACTACACGGAATAAAGCATAGAGATATAAGAAGTAAATATCTCAAGATCATAGGCTGGGTATATGCTTTTTCCATTGACAGGAAACCTATTTAATACTAAAGTATTATAACTAGATTTTAGGGTCGCTGCAATGGTTCTGAATAGATCAAAGATAATGTAAAAACAGAGAAAACCTACAAATCCTCTGCAAAAAAACCTGTGTCGATTTTCTGAAAAATGCTAGTAAATAATCTGAAAATGTGCAGAATACCATTTGCATCAAATATTAATTACCAATAGTTTTACTTCCGAATTCAAAGCATAGAATCTGGATAATATCCGGAAATCGTTCAGCTTTCCCCGGGTGAAAAATGAACTGACGAAATAAAGTAATCAGTCACATTTAACACAACACGAACATGAAAAATTTAAAAGTTTTGCTGGCAGTCCTGCCAATGCTCACTAGTGCCTGTACAGAAGAATTTGCAGGTGAAACAACTACCGAGCAATTAACAACAGTTGCAAAAAAAACAACAATAGAACCTCAGAATCCCGCAAATCCATACGATCTGGCTGGGAGCATTCACAATGAAATTCTGCAGACTCTTGATGAAATAGATTTTAATCCACAATCCATTGCTGATGTTGCACATACAGTTGATTCAATTTCGGCAAACTATCCGGAGCTAACACTGCTAGGTGGGAACTCCTCATTAGCTGCGAGGCTTGTGGAAATTAACTCGATTACCAGTAATAATGATCCTCTCGGACAGGTCTTCGATGGATCAAGTTTAGGAATTAGTGCAAGGAACAGCCTGACAGAATTTGTTAGTTCTTTGCTCTCATCTGCGGAATTTCCCTATGATGACATACATCCAACGATTGTGTCTTATGAAGCTGAAGTTCTTGACAATACAGGATTTACTATTGAGGACAAGCGTATCATTCTTACCACAACATCGGTTATCAGACATTCCGCTAGCAGAAAAAAAAGAAAAGATAAAGATTGGGAGACCTCCGTCACCAGTATTGCTGCGACTGTTTTAGGAGCAGAAGAATGTTCTGCACTTGGACTTAAGATGGGTGTAACGGTTGGCTTGTGTCAAAATGATAATATTTCGCAATGAGATGCATAGATAACAGGCTGATTCGCTACGAGCGGCAGATCGCAATTACACTTGGAATTGTACTTCTGGTGGTAAATTTAGGTGGCCTCTATTTCATTTATGAATTAATGAGCTACGATGAACTAGTGGGCTATCGTTCAGATGGAACCACAAAGTACTCCGATTCACGGAATTTTATGTATCCTTTTCTGATCATTACTCTTTTAAACATATTATACGTCTTTACTGTGCTATGTGCATGGTTCCATAAGAAAAACTGATGAAATAGTAAAAAACAAGTCGGTTTTGGCAGCAATTTACGTCAACTCAAACATTGATTAATTTGGAGAATCACATACATAAACCGTGGCAAAAGGATTTAAAAGTTTTATACCTTGCAGAGTTTAAATCGATCAAGGCATTCAAGGTATATATAAATCGGGAGTGGTTTTCTTTGATTGTCATCTTGTCCGGCACCATGACCTTTAAAGATGGTTTATCAACTACCCATATCCCGGCAGGTGCTTTGTATGCTATCCCTGTCAGAGCTAAACTCTGTGCCATTGACGCACCGTTACAAATCTGCCTGGTCACCTTTACTATTGATTTTGCTGCTGCCAATGGAGCGACAAGATTTGGAAATGCCTACATCAAGACATTGACCAACAGGTTGCCTTATGTAATTACACTTACGACATCTGAATTAAAAGATATAATAAGGCTGTTTGGAATGCTTAACAAAAAGGCTTCCATGCAGCCTACTATTTTTCAGACAGAAATAGTTGCGCTCTGCTTTAACCTGATACTATATGAATATTGCGACTTATGCCAGAAGTACAGAGAGAATAAGCCAGGGGTTTATGGGCGAAGCGAAAAAATAGTCATTGGTTTTATTACACTTGTGGAAAAGCATTGTAGAGAACATCATGATGTAAAGTTCTATGCAGATCATTTATTTGTCACTGAGGGACACCTTCGCAAGGTCGTTCGTATAGTCATAGGAAAATCGGCAAAACATTTTATAGAGAAGGCTATCATTTCAGAAGCATATATATTACTTACAGACAGCAATCTTTCCATATACGAGGTAGCTGAGCATCTGCACTTTAGCAATTCGCAGTCATTCAGCAGCTTTTTTAAAAGGCACACCACACTATCTCCCACCCGATATCGCTTAACCTTACACTTTAAATAATACGTTTACAATAATTGTAAATTTTAATCCGTAATATCTTTTACAAGATGGTTTTGTTTGTCCAATATCCCCAACAAAAATCTAAAGCACATACTCGTCTTTAGGAAGCATACTTTAACAGCCGGAAGTTTTTGTAAAAGATCTTGCATTTAAATCCAAGTGCTATGCAATCACTCAATACAATCATTGCGCAAATCCGTACCAAGGAAGATCAGGTTTCACAGCAAACTTCACATTTAATTGATGAGGCTTACCAAATGACGCTCTACTTAGAAGATCTCCTGCAGGCTACACAGGCCCACATTTTAAAAGAAGGTTTTAAAGACGCAGAAGAGGAAATTGAGTTCTTCCGTGATATAAAACCACAGATCTTAGGTCAGCTGATTTACTACAACAAGGTATTTAGAATCGAAACATTATGCCCTGTGAAAGATGGCAAGATGTATCAAAAATTTTTTATGAGGCAGCTACAGGAGCTCAAGACCGATTTTGAAAAACATATTTGCGGTTCTCATTTTTATCGCTATTACAGGTCGGGAAGAAACGATCGCGATGCCGAATACTTCCTTCGTGGAAACATCAATTACAGGGATGGGCTCAACAGCTATGTCTTTGAACTGGACCAACGGTTTTCTACCTACTATGATTCTAAACTGGCGCGGATTTTAGCAAATGAACTTATTTACAATTATCTGGTGACAAAGATAAATCCGGAAGAAACTTCCGGCTCTTTTATGCATAATTCTGAGTCAACAAAAGACATTTTTTGGACAGATTCAAAAAATGCACTCATCGAACTTATTTATGCCCTGTATGCTTCTGGGGTAATATCACATGGCAAGATAGGGATTCGGAAAATAACGTTGGTCTTCCAAATACTTTTTCGCATGCCCCTGGGCGATATACATCATTCTTTCCACCGGATGAAGGACAGGGCAGGCACAAGGACCTCTTTCCTTGACCATCTGAAATTGTCTTTGGAACAGTATATGGATAAAGGGTTATAAGTTTAGTAACCTTGCGATTTGAAGCAGTGCAGGCAGCACTGCTTTTTTGTACCCATAAATGCCAATTGGCAAATCTGAAAATTCATCAAATCCTTATCTCAAAATTGTTTAAAACTGATATTTCTTTATGGTTTTAGTCCATTTCTCTATAATATAAACCACTTGCCAATGGGCAAGGCTTGGCAGAATATTTTTTTTTCTACTATCAATTTTGTGGTGCCGAACGCAAAAAGAATTGATTATGAATATAGATAGACTGGAATTTATGGCATGGATGGAACGCATCATGGAGCGCTTCGACATCCTAATGGAATTAACAAGCAAAAACAACCAGCATACTATTGTCGACGGGGAAGAACTGCTGGATAATCAGGATATCTTGCAGATGCTGAAGATAAGTCCTCGATCCCTGCAACGCTACCGCTCATCCAGCAAGCTTCCCTACTATACTATTAGTGGCAAGATTTATTACAAACTTTCAGACGTTAACCAGTTCGTCAGGGATAGTTTTAAAACCCGTATACCCATAAAAAAAGCCAACAGGTGAAAAATAGTGCCAGCTGATGCCAGATAGGACAACACGCAGCAGGCCGTTTCTACTTTTGGTACTAACTTAAAAATTTCAGACTATGAGCGAACAAACTTTAGATAAGCCCAAATCCCCAGAGCAATTATCGGAGATCCTATTGGTGCTCGATAAAGAGAAAAAGAAAATTCAGGCTGTCAAGGGCATTGATGAAAATGGCAGGCTGGAAACCATTGCTCCAACCAAGAAAAATCAAAATCAGTTTATGCGGGTGGACAAGCAGGGTGATTTCTTATCAAACTTTTTCTCCAATTTTTTCAGCCAGCTTAAGAACCCTACCAGATTCTCACTTTTCAAGGTTCCAGAACATTTGGCTGTAAATATGGCCAAGCAAATTCAGAAGCAGGTTGATAATCCGACGCCTGAAGGCGAGCGATTAATGAAACAGCATGAGGTAAAGAACGAATTACAAGAAAATAATAAACAGGAAAATAAAAATAATATGGAAACAACACAAACAACACCGGATGTTAATGGGTATCGTTACAAAGCAGAACAGATCGATTGGGAAACCATGAATAACCTGGGACTCGGCAAAGAGAAACTTGAAAAACTGAATCTTCTGGATCCGCTTTTAAAAGGCTACAAGACCAATGAGCTTGTCCCTGTGAGCCTTAACCTAGGGACTGCTGTCACTCGTATGGATGCGCGCTTATCACTGCAGCAAAATGATAGCGGGCAGGTTGTGGTAGCCATTCATGGTATCCGAAAAGAGCCTAACCTGAACTATCCTTTTTTCGGACATGAGTTCAGCAAAGAAGATAAAGAGAACCTGCTTAAAACAGGAAATATGGGGCGCGTGGTAGATTTGACCAATACCAAAACCGGGGAAACCCTTCCCTCTATCGTGAGCGTGGACAGGCTGACCAATGAGCTGGTGGCACTTCGTACTGATTTTATGAAAATTCCCGATGAGATCAAAGGGGTAAAACTTAATGAAGAACAAAAGCAAACCTTGCTGGAAGGCAGGCCCCTTCATTTAGAGGGAATGATATCCGCGAAGGGAACTGCATTCGATGCGACGGTACAATACAATGCTGATAAGCGCTTTACAGAGTTTTTGTTTGACAGGACCGCGTCTAACAAACAAGAGGTGATTCCCCAAGGACAGTCGCAGGAAGCCCCGAAAACATTCAGAGGTAAAGAACTGGACAACGAACAGCATCAAAAGTTCAAAGACGGACAGACCGTTTATGTAAGTGGATTGGTAGATAAGAAAGGCAAAGAATACAACGGCTACATAACCTTTAATGCACAAAGTGGTAAAACGGATTTCTCTTTCCAAAATCCGGATAAGATTAAAGAACAGGCAATCCCTGCTGAATCCCACAAGACTCAGACGGCAGTCAATTCACAAGGCAAAACCAACGAGGCAACCAGGAATGTCAAAGAGCGTTTGGAATCTGGCCAAACAAATCCCAACAACAGAAAACAACAGGAACAAGAGGAAGCTCCCGACGCACCTGCCAAATCGAAAGGACGTAAAATGTAAGATGTATGAAAACAATAATTGCAGAAAAGCCAAGCGTAGCAAGGGAAATAGCCTCCCTTTTAGGGGTCACGGAAAAGCATGATGGGTACTTAAAGGGGAATGGATATTTCGTTACTTGGGCATTGGGCCATCTAGTATCATTGGGTATGCCTGAGGACTACGGTATTTCAGGGTTTGAAAGAACATCTTTGCCGATATTGCCTAATCCATTTTTATTGACTGTTAGAAAAGTAAAGACGAACAAAGGCTATAATACCGATACGGGTGCATTAAAGCAACTGAAAGTTATCGAACAGCTTTTTAACAGCTGTAATAGTATTGTCGCAGCTACCGATGCAGGTCGAGAAGGCGAATTGATATTTCGCTATATCTACGAATATCTGAACTGCAACAAACCCTTTGAACGGCTTTGGATAAGCTCCCTTACTGAAAAAGCCATCAAACAGGGTTTTGATAATCTCAAGGATGGAGCATCATTCGACGGATTGTTTCAAGCTGCACAAGCCAGGAGCCGTGCTGACTGGCTTGTTGGCATTAATGCTTCACAGGCAATGTCCATAGCCGCAGGCGACAGCATTTATTCGCTGGGAAGAGTACAAACACCTACACTTGCTCTTATATGCAGGCGATATCTTGAAAACAAAGAATTCTCAGTTCAGAAATATTATCAGATAGAGCTGTCTACTACAAAAAATTACACAGTCTTTAAAAGCCTTTCTAAAAGCAAATGGGAAGATAACAAGGTTGCAGAAGAAGTTTTAAAAGCGATCGAAAGAAATGGTAATACTGCCACAATTATATCTCTCAACACAAAAAACGTCAGCGAACAACCGCCTTTATTGTTTGACCTTACAGGATTGCAAAAAGAGGCAAATAAAAAACTGAACCTGTCTGCCGAAGAAACCCTGAACATTGCCCAAAGCCTTTATGAAAAGAAATTTATTACCTATCCACGAACTGGAAGCAAATATATTCCAGAAGATGTGTGGATTGAAATACCTAATCTTGTGAGAGCTTTGCAAGACAAAGACAACTGCAAGCCGGCTGTTTCAAAGATGAAATGGGGACTTTTCAATAAACGAATTGTGAATGATTTGCGTGTTACCGACCATCACGGCTTATTGATTACAGAGAAAATCCCATCTTCACTACCTGCCAAAGAAAGTGCTGTTTATGATATGATTGCCTTTCGCCTGCTCGAAGCACTTTCCCAACCCTGCATTAAAGAGATTACTGATGCTGATCTACAAGCATCTCATTACGATTTTACAGCAAAAGGCTGTAAGATTTTAGAAGCTGGATGGCGTTCCGTTAAAGGTAATTTCTCTGATGATGAGACTGAAGTTTTACAGGATCTACCCGAACTGAATAAGAATGATGAGCTAAAAATAAAAGAAGCTTTCGTCCTCGAAAAGAAAACCAAACCACCTGTACTTTATACCGAAGCGGGGCTTTTATCGGTTATGGAAAGTGCAGGAAAAGAAATCAAAAATGAAGATGAACGTAAGGCATTGCTAAATATTGGTCTTGGCACACCTGCTACAAGGGCTGCCATAATCGAAACGCTTTTTACCCGAAATTATGTCCAGCGGGAAAAGAAATCTTTAATCCCAACCGAAAAGGGATTACAGGTTTATGATTTAGTTAAACACAGGAGAATTGCAGATGTGGTAATGACTGCCGAATGGGAATTGGCTTTGCAAAAAATCGAAAATAATGAACGGGATGCAGTAGCATTTCAAAAGGAAATGGAAAACTACGCTTCATCTATTACCAATGAATTGTTGCAAACTTCAGTTCCCGCCCACGATCTTCCAAAGCTGGTCTGTCCTAAATGTAAAGTCCAAAATTTGCTTCTACGTGATAAAATTGTGAAATGTCCTGACGAATCTTGCAACTGGGTACAATTCCGCAATGTTTGTAGCGTACAAATCAGCTTGGCGGATATTCAAGACCTTGTTAATAAAGGAAAAACCTCCCTTATTAAAGCAATGAAAAGCAAATCTGGAAAAAAATTCGATGCTTATATCGTTTTGAATGGAGATTATAAAACTTCTTTTGAATTTGAAAACAACAAAAGCTACAAAAAGTAATGGAAAACAAGCCTATAATCAGCACCAGTGAAATTAGAAATCTGATTTATTCCCTAAGAGGAAAGCAAGTGATGATGGACAGCGACCTCGCTTCTCTATATCAGGTAGAAACAAAAAACCTTAATAAAGCCGTTAAAAGAAATATTGAAAGATTTCCTGTCTCTTTTTGCTTTCAACTGACCGAAGAGGAACTTGAAAACCTGAGGTTCCAATCTGGAACCTCAGGTTCGGGTTACGGCGGAAGAAGATATCTCCCTTATGTTTTTACTGAACAAGGGGTTGCAATGGTTTCTGCAGTATTGCGTTCCGAAATTGCCGTTAAAATCAGTGTTGAAATTATGGAAGCATTTGTAGAAATGCGCAGGATGCTTATCAGCAATGCAGCTCTTTTTCATCGTTTGGATAAGATTGAACTGAAACAACTAGAAGCCGACCAAAAAATCGAAGATATTTTTAAGGCTTTGGAAAGCGATAAGCTCCATAGCGAAAAAGGAATTTTCTATAACGGGCAGGTGTTTGATGCCTATTCCTTTGTTTCCGATATTATTCGAAGTGCAGCAAACTCCATTATCCTTATGGATAATTATGCAGACGATACGGTGCTGACCTTACTGGGAAAACGCAGGGACAACGTAACTGCAGTTATCTATACCAAAAACATCAGCAGTCAGCTGCGTCTGGACTCGCAAAGATACAACGCTCAGTATCCTAACATTGAAATCGAGATTTTCCCCGATGCTCACGATCGATTTCTGATAATTGACAGAACAGAACTTTATCATATCGGGGCGTCTCTGAAAGATCTGGGAAAAAAATGGTTTGCGTTTTCCAGAATGGACATCGAAGTGGGCAGGATGCTGCAAAACCTCAACCTATAACTAGGTGATAAGACCCTATTCATTATAAGGGGATCATTTATCGTTATATTCCTCTTCACATTTTTCGCATATTGAATTTCCTTCCAAATCTACAAACTCGTTGCCACAAGATCCGCAGGCGACCAGCCTGTTATCTATCAGTTTTAATGTGTACTCTGAAAACCCATCAGAAGAAAATTCAGCCTCGCGTTTGAAAAACAATCCGCAGCCGCCTTCACATTCTTTCTTTTCATCCGAGCCGAATTCTGGGAAACTATTCACCGAATAGCACTTGGGACAGCGGATGTGCAGGGTGCTACACCAGTCACAGCTTCCGGAGATTACCGTAGAATATTTTCCGTTAACATGATTATGCGGGAATTCATTCTCTATTTCATGTTTTCCCCAGTTGTGCACATAGTTTCCCACACCCTCGCTATTGCCGTCACATTCCTCACACGTTACAAAGTCTTCATGATAGTCATCTTCAAAAAAATCAATAGTAAAATAAAAGGTTTCAATTAACTCTCCGCCTTCTATTTCAACTGAGTCGTTATTATGGGAACCTTTTGGATATTCCCAAAGTTCAAACGATGCACTGATTTCATTTCCGCATTCACATTCGAAAGACTCTAAAGCCTGATAATGGTTTTCATCTCCCAAACTCCTTTTGGTAGTTTCAATGCAATCGAAATCCAGATCAAATTCAGATTTATGATAGCTATGGATATTCCCGCAATTGTTGCACTTAAACTTTAGATAATTGCCCTTTACGTTTTTTGTGTTTACATATTGGGAAATGTTTTGTATAGTCTGTTCCGGAATATCTGATTTCAGATATTCCTTGGCGTGAAACAGGAACTGCGGCAGGTTATACATCCAGAACTCAGTTTTGGAAAAGTCATAAATTTCTTTGATCAATTCTTCCCTCGGGGCTAATATTCTATCTTCACCATTTTTTTTATCAAGATAGCACCAGTCCTCATCCTTTTTTATATCGTTAGTGATAAAGATAATAGGAGCACCATTTTCCTTAGAATACTCAAGAATCTGTTTCCAGATGATCAGATCGCCAAAAATCTGCGTTCCTTTTTTTTCTCTTTTAAAATGATCTCCATAACCAGGAGGTATTTTGAACTCGTAGCGGTGTTTCCCCTCTACGGAAATTTCCATAATTTTTTCGTATGAGAATTCTTTTCCAACAGAAAAATGTAACTTGATGGCTTTCAATACATCATCATCCAGTCTCACATTCAATATCTCTTGCTCGGCATCTTTAATTTGAAGCAGAATATTGTCTTCAAATTTTTTAAGTTCTTTCTCAAAAGATTCAATTTGGGTCTTTATTTCTACAATATGTGTCTGCTCAATATGGGGATGTTTATCATCCTTTATGGTCTGTCGGGAAATATCATCTACACGCTTTTGTATTTCTTTTATAAACGAGGGTTTAACCTTGCATATCTCATCTTTTAGGACATTATAACTGTCAGAAAGTTTAGGTATTATTTTCTCCCTGTTCTTTAAAAACTCGTATTCAACATGAGCGGGTATCCAAAGCCTGTTTTCAAGATGCGTAAAAGTTTGAGAGTAAATATTTTCTCTGGTCTTTGTAGGCAGGTAATAGAAATCCAGCAATGAAGATGAATCAAATACAAATACAGCTGTTTCCCACAGTCTTACTTCTTTCTCGTTATCAATTTGGTATAATTTTATTTTTTCTTCGTCCATATTCTTTTCAATAATTTGAAAATTACTTTCCATCCTTTCTGGTTTGATTAACCAAAAATACTAATTATAATCTAACAGCACTTTATTGATTGAACATTGATTTTAAAATTGAAATTTTACTAAAAAGTACGCCAATTCCCGCCACACAAAGCCAAAGAATTCAACCTGCGTACAGGTTAATGAATACTGCTATAATTTTAGGTTTCATGCCAATTCTAAACAAAATTATAGTATGGATACACAGCAAAAAGAACTATCGTATTTCAGATTACGACTGCAAGAATTATTAAATACCAGTTTCCCCGAAAAAGCAAACAACCAAAAATTTATTGAGCAGCGATCTTCTTGGGCTGCCAATGCTTACGAAGGTGCTTTCCAATCGGGCAATCCAATTGAAAAATGCAATGAAATAGCCAATTACATACTTTTTGAAGGATTGTATTTTTCCAAATTCGATACCGTCTTTCAGGTGGTATGCAATGAGTTTGATACCTTAATGGCAGATGAAGAACTGCGACCGTTCGCCCTTAGAATGTTCATGATTTGCTTACCGGTTTTTGAAGGTTACGAAATAACAGATGACTTCGCTTACAGCACAGAATTTGACCTCCTCTATACTGAACTGACCGGGACCATCGCAATATGGATTGAAAAAAATGGGCTTCAGTAAAAAGCAACATCTCCAGCAGAACATTGACGCCCTCCGTATTGCCTTCAAACTTGAAAAAGAGAAACGAGTGGCCACCGTCGGAGAAAGACTGCTAATGATGCAATACAGCGGATTTGGCGGTCTTAAATTCGTGCTGAATCCCGTTTCAACTGAAACAGACGTTAATAATTGGAAGAAGACAGAGCATGACCTTTTCCCGATTACGCAGGAACTTCACCAGCTTCTCAAAGAAAATTCAGAAGACGACAAACAATACCGCAGGTATGTGGATAGTATGAAAAGCTCTGTACTGACGGCTTTTTATACACCGCCACAGGTCATTGATGCTATTTCATCCGCCTTGCATGAAAGCGGTCTGCACATTGATAAATTCCTTGAACCATCAGCAGGAATTGGTTCATTCATACATTCCTTTCGAGAAAATCAAAAAGCCAGTTTCACTGCTTATGAAAAGGATCTGCTGACGGGCAAAATTTTAAAACAGCTTTATCCGGAAAGTAACATCCGAATAAATGGTTTTGAAGAAATCCCCGAAAAGGAACAAAACAGCTATGATGTAGTTGCCAGCAATATTCCTTTTGGCGATACTTCCGTATTTGACCTTTCCTATTCCAGAGGCAAAGACACAGCTAAAGTGCAGGCAGCGCGAAGCATACACAATTACTTCTTTCTGAAAGGTGCTGAAATGCTGCGTGATGGCGGTTTGCTGGCCTACATTACTTCACAAGGTATTCTGAACAGCCCGAAAAACGAACTTATACGCAGGGCACTGATGCAGGATAATCATTTGGTTTCCGCAATACGACTGCCCAACAATCTTTTTACCGAATATGCAGGTACAGAAGTTGGAAGCGACCTGATCATCCTGCAAAAAAATACGCTAAAGCAAAGTCTGACCGAAGTAGAAGAACTGTTTTGCCAAAGCAGGGGAACGGAATTCAAAACGCCTGGAAATGCTCTTTTTCAAGACAGCACAAGGATCGTGCATACCGATCAGAAATTAGATACTGACCCTTACGGGCAACCTGCCTTGATTTATACACACAGGGGCGGCATTGCAGGAATCGCAAACGATCTCAAAGAAATGCTTTCAGAAGATCTTAGGAATCATTTGAATTTAGGTCTGTACAAAAGCGAACAGGACGATAAGCTTTTGCTAATTCCGACAACCACGCCGTTAATAGAACCTGCAACTATACCACCAGAAATACAATCTTTACCTGTTCCGAAAATCCATCAAGAACGCCAACAGGAATCAAAGCAACTGAGTATTTTCGACTTATTCGAAAATGCGGACGATACTCCAACGGTCATTGTAACGCCTAAAACAACTGTACGGGCAAAAAGGCATAATATTAAAAAAAGCAGTATTGCAAACGGGCATCAAACCAGCCTGCTCAATAGTTTGATGCCGCAATCTTCTTTAACTCCTGTTGCTGGTGCAAACGCATCAAATGATAGCAAAAAAAAGGAAGTTACTGGCGATCTGTTTTCGAGTTTCGATGAGAATGTCTACACTGGCAAGCCAGTTGCTGCTGATATTATTCCAGAACCAATGCCGTTTAGCGGCAAACTGCAATTCTTTCACCGCGAGGATTGCCTTGTGGTTGATAACGGCTGGGTAGGTTATTTGCAAGATGTAGACCAATCAGATGGTAAAGCTGTTTTCAATGCTTTGCAATTACCTCCTTTGCAAAAATCGAGAGCAGAAGCATATATTGCTGTGCGTGATATTTATCAGGAGCTTTACGACAATGAAGCAAAGTTTCAGATTGAATACAAGGAAGAACGGGAAACACTCAACCGCTTATACGAAACCTTTGTCAAAAGATATGGCAATCTGAATAGTGCCGATAATATCAAACTCATTAAAACAGATAGTTCTGGTAAGGAAATCCCATACTTAGAGCGAGTTGTTGGCGGCATTGTACATAAAGCCGATATATTCAGGCAACCTGTAAGTTTTTCAACTATAAACAGAGCAGCAGATAATCCTGAAGAAGCACTCGCGGCTTCTCTGAACAAGTACGGCAGAGTGGATTTGGACTATATGTCGGAGGTTAGCGGTATCTCCGACAACGTTTTAAAAGAAGCTTTGCACGGTCGTATTTACTACAATCCACTGCAAAAAGAATACGAAATAAGCGAACGCTGGATCTCGGGCAACGTAGTGGAAAAGACCGAGGAAGTCAGAACCTATCTCGAAAGCAATCCAGATGATGTGGAAGCCAAAGCCAGCCTTGCTGTTTTGGAAAAAGCACGGCCAATACGTATCGAATTTGAAGAGCTTGATTTTAATTTGGGTGAACGCTGGATACCCACAGACATTTATGCCCGCTTTGCTTCGTACCTTTTTGATACCGATGTAACGATCCATTACTCTGAAAGCTCAGATGATTTTTCGGTAAAATGCGACCAAAAGAATTTGCATATATGGGAGAAATATGCTGTCAAAGCTGAAAGCCGGACCTTTGACGGGATTGCCCTGCTCAAACACGCCCTTGTCAATACAACGCCCGACATTACCAAAAAAGTAATGGTTGGCGATCAGGAGATCAAGGTAAGGGATATGGAAGCCATCCAAATGGCCAACACCAAGATTGATGAGATCCGTACCTCCTTTACCGATTGGCTGCACGCCCAAAACGACGACTTCAAAAACAGGCTGACCAACCAATACAACAATACTTTTAACTGTTTCGTCCGACCAAACTATGACGGAAGCCATCAGGATTTTCCAGGGCTGGACCGAAAAGCATTAGGCATCGAAGACCTGTATACGAGCCAGAAAGACACCGTTTGGATGATAAAGCTGAACAACGGTGCTATCTGCGACCACGAAGTTGGTGCAGGAAAAACTCTGGTAATGTGTACAGCAGCACATGAAATGAAGCGACTGGGATTGGCCCATAAACCGATGATTATCGGGCTGAAAAGCAATGTTCACGAAATTGCCGAAGCTTACAGGACGGCTTATCCTCACGCTAAAATCCTGTTTCCGGGCAAAGAAGATTTTACGCCTCAAAAACGCCTGAGGATTTTCGGTGATATTAAAAACAATGACTGGGATTGCGTAATACTCACACACGACCAATTCGGTATGATACCGCAGTCGCCTGAAATACAAAAGGAAATTCTTCAAATCGAATTGGACAGTGTAGAGCGAAACCTCGACGCGCTGCAATCCCAAGGTAAAGAAGTTACCAGAGGAATGCTTGCCGGAGTAATCAAGCGGAAAGAGAATCTTGAGGTCAAGCTCAAAACGCTGCAGCACGATATTGAAAATCGTAAAGATGATGTGGTTGATTTTAAAATGATGGGAATTGATCATTTATTTGTGGACGAGAGCCATCAATATAAAAACCTGATGTTTAATACACGACATACACGGGTTGCAGGATTGGGCAACGTGGACGGAAGCCAAAAGGCAATGAACCTTTTGTTTGCTATCCGTACTATACAGGAACGCATCAATGCTGATATGGGAGCAACCTTTCTTTCAGGTACAACAATCAGCAATTCATTAACTGAGCTCTACCTTCTGTTCAAATACCTGCGGCCTCGAGCAATGGAAAAACAAGGCATTCACTCTTTTGATTCCTGGGCGGCTATCTATGCAAGGAAAACGACCGATTATGAATTTTCTGTGGCTAACAATATAGTAGCCAAGGAACGTTTCCGATACTTTATCAAAGTGCCGGAGCTGGCACAGTTTTACTCAGAAATCACGGATTACCGTACGGCTAAGGATATCGGCATTGACCGACCTAATAAGAAGGAGGTTTTATATAACATACCTCCAACTCCGGACCAGTCAGCATTTATTGAAAAATTGATGGATTTTGCAAAAACAGGAAATGGCGAACTGCTTGGAAGACCGCCGTTGTCGCAAAGCGAAGAAAAAGCTAAGATGCTTATCGCTACGGACTATGCCCGAAAGATGTCGCTCGATATGCGCATGGTAAGCGGCAGGTACCAAGACCACCCTGATAACAAGGCTTCGCATTGTGCGGCTGGCATTGCCAAGTATTATAATCTATACAATGCCCAGAAAGGAACGCAGTTTGTTTTCTCCGATCTGGGAACCTACAAACCGGGCGAATGGAATGTATATTCCGAAATAAAGCGCAAGCTCGTGGAAGACCACAATATACCGGCAAACGAAGTCAGGTTTATACAGGAAGCCAAGACTGACAAGCAGCGCAAGGAACTTATCAAGGGAATGAACGAGGGGAAGATCCGGGTGCTGTTCGGTTCTACAAGTATGCTGGGTACGGGTGTCAACGCGCAGAAAAGAGCTGTTGCCGTTCATCATCTGGATACGCCATGGCGACCAAGTGACCTTGCCCAAAGGGACGGCCGTGCAGTCCGAAAAGGCAATGAGATTGCTAAGTTCTTTGCAGATAATAAAGTAGATGTCATTATCTATGCAGTAGAGAAATCATTGGACAGCTATAAGTTTAACCTGCTGTACAATAAACAGCTATTTATTGACCAGTTAAAAAACAACAATTTAGGGAAGAGAACGATTGACGAAGGCAGTATGGACGAAAAATCGGGAATGAATTTTTCAGAATATGTGGCTATCCTTTCGGGAAATACCGACCTTTTGGATAAAGCCAAACTGGAAAAACAGATTGCCGGCTTGGAGAGTGAAAAACAGGCATTTAACCGATCTAAGTTCAGTGCCAAATACAAGCTGCAGGATTTTACGGAAATACTTGAAAGTGCCCGATCCCGTTTTAACCGGATGACCCTTGATTGGGGAAATTTACAGCAACGCATAAAAAAATGTTCGGATGGTACTATCGAAAATCCGGTGAGATTATCCGGTTTACCGTCCAATGCTGATATCAAACAAATCGGTGAAAAGCTCAAGGATCTTGCAGAAAAAGCCCGTACTGGAGGTCAGTATGAAGAAATCGGTACCTTGTACGGTTTTACACTTTTGGTCAAAACCGAAATGTCCGAAAAAGAGGGTGTGGATATTCGAGTAAACCGATTTTTGATACAAGGTGAGGGCAATATTAAATATACCTACAACAACGGCTTAATCGCTAAAGACGAAAAGCTCGCTGTTATGAACTTCCTTAGCGCACTGGAGAAATTACCAGGCTATATAGAGCAGGAAAAAAAGAAGATCAATGAAATACAAAAAGACCTGCCTGTTCTTCAGGAAGTGATAAACGGCATGTGGTCCAAGGAAGGACGATTGAGTGAACTTAAAACGGAACTTGCTGCTGTCGACAGAAAAATACAACTATCTATAGTTCCCGAAAATAAGGAGCAAATAGAAACAATTGAAACCGATGGTATTGAGGTGGAGCAACGATCTTCTGCACGCTTAAAGATTTGATAACTGACAATTAGCGACCAAGTAAAATATATAAAGCTAGCCACTGTTAAAAAAGAGTTTTTTTAAATAGTTAACTTACCTAGTGTGGTAAAAATAATAATAAAAACCGATGCCGTTTGCAGTTACATTCCTATTTTTTCCATAACTATAAGTAACTGATTGATTTTTTCTTTACAATCCTCGAAAAAATAGTCATCCTTAATAATGTCGTTTTCCCAAACGTCGAGAGTTAAATTTGTAAAGTAAGAATAAAAGGGCCACCAATTGCTTTCCTTATAAGAACCAACATTTAAGATTTCCAACTCTTCGTGAATTTTCTTTCTAGTCTCATCGGGTACCCTATAAACGTTAGGATTATTACAAAGACCGTAGAAGCACCTATTAGATTCAAAAGTAAATCCTATCCAGTATTGTCCTTGCCAACTCGACTTTGTCAGGTAAAATTTTATAAATGATTCCCCGCTGTATTCAAAATAATATTCCAATCCTTCTTGCAATGCAAATTCTTCCATTTTAGGATTAAAGTGCTTTTTAGAAAGGTAATCATATGTGGCAGTGTAGTTTTCCGAAATTACTTTAGCAGCACGTAAATTTTCTATTTTAGATAGAACTTCGGTGATTTCAGTTTGGTTTTTTATGCTCATATCCTGGTGTGTTAACTGCTTTAAATGATTGATATATTGAATTATTGTTTCTCTTACAATAGGATAGCGTGACGAAATTGCTACACATTCTTCAAGCCATTTAATTATATGATCCTTATACGAAATTGGTAAATAAGATATTCCTTCGCCACTTTGCAAAGATGCTTGATCTCCAAATAGTGTGAGATAGAGTATTTGGTAGCCATTTCTATATATCTGTGCATACTTGTCATATCTTTTTAATTGTTCAGGCTGATCCTTTGCATAAATTTTATTTTCTATTATTATAGCATTATGCTGATTATCCTCGATCAGTATGTCGATACGTCCATGACGTGTTGAATGTTCCGTCCGAATTCTTGCGCTTTCTATATTAAAACTTTTGACCGCAAAGAAATCGCCGAGTGATTCAATAAAACATTTTAATAAATTCGATTTGAGACCATGTGTTCCGACAGGGTTTAAAAACTCAGAAATAATTGCAGAATGAGTGTTTTCATAATGATTTACCCCGCATATCTGAAACATATTAAATCGACCGCCAGTTGCGTCTAAAATTTCTGTATTTTTTTTGTTTATAACTGTGACTTGATTTAACAAGTTTACTATATCCATAGAATATTATTTTTCAGGTAAACTTAATGTCCAACTAGCTGCGCAGTTGGATTCCATGCTGCCTAACACCAAAGAATATTTACAAAATGTAATTACTAATTCATTTTGGAATTGCTCATTAAGTTTATCTGTTTATTTTGCTGCTAAATATACCTTTTTTATAAATACTTAAAAAAACATTATTATAAGATAATCGGTTAGCCAGTTTATAAACTGTGGGATTAATTGCTTTATTTATCCGTCTTACGACTATCCTTTGGCACTAAATGCTGTAAGTCGGGATTATTCTTGATACGTTCCAATTCGGTTTCGATAACCAGTAAAATATCTTTCTTTATCTGCCGGTAATTTCCCTCTATCTCCTGTTTCATATTGTCTTTTCCGTTTTCGTCAGTAAAAGATAAGATTTCCGGTATTTTTTGATACGCTTTAGTTTCGGAAGCAACCATTTCATTATCCACTACAATTTCAGCATGAAAGATTTTCTGTTCGATGCGTTCATCAAAATTGTCCGATACAGCTCCAACAAAAAAACCCTGCGTCAGGGTGGATATTTTAGAAGCAGGTATAAGGCTGTCCAATTGGGTAGATATTGAAGTTGATGTATCGTTGCGGTTGATGCTCATACTCTGCCTTTTCTGCAATACTTTCCCAAATCGTTCCGAAAGGCTTTTTGCAGTTTCGCCAACAACCTGGCCGCTAAAAATATTACCTACTGTGTTCTGGATTACCTTGCTTTCCTTGTCTCCATAATCCCTTGTGAGTTGTGAATAATCCTGAAATCCAAGACATACTGCAACTTTATTGCTTCTGGCAGTTGCAATTAGGTTATCCAGCCCACGAAAGTAGATGGTGGGCAGCTCGTCTATTATAACCGAACTCTTCAATTGCCCCTTCTTGTTGATGAGTTTTACAATACGTGAATTGTACAATCCCAATGCTGCGGAATATATGTTTTGTCGGTCGGGATTGTTGCCCACGCATAATATCTTAGGCTCTTTAGGATTGTTAATATCCAATGAAAAATCATCTCCCGTCATCACCCAATAGAGCTGTGGCGAAATCATTCTAGACAGAGGAATTTTTGCAGATGCAATCTGCCCCTGCAGTTGATCCTGTGCGCCTCCCTGCCATGCATCCATAAAAGGCGACAGGTAGTTTTCCAAATCTGGATATGAGGTTAAAATGGTAAATACGTCTGAATATTTTTTATTTAGGAGTTCAATAGCGTGCGGAAAAGTACAATACCTGCCATCGTCATAGATCTTCAGGTACCATATGATGGCTGCTAAAAGTATGATCGGGCTTTCGACAAAGAAATCGCCCTGCTTCTGTATCCACGACCTGTTGAGGTTCAACATTATCGTATATGCTGCTTCGTAAGCATCCGAGATATCTGTCATGAAATCGGGATTAAGGGGATTGCAACGATGGCTCTTGCGTGGGTCGTCAAAGTTGATAACGTAAAACTTAGGCTGTTTTTTGTACTTATCCCGATGCTTCAATAAATGATTGTAGGCAATGGTAGAAAGGTCATCAAATTTGAAATCGTAGATATACATACTAAAACCTTTCTCAATCTGCTGTTTGATGTAATTGTTTACGATTGCATAGGATTTGCCTGAACCTGGAGTACCTAATACGATCGTTGCCCGAAAAGGATTTACTATATTAATCCAGCCATCATTCCATTTTCCTTTGTAATAAAACTTCGTAGGAAGATTGACAGAATATTCGTTTTCCATCAATTTAGTCTCCTGCATAAAACTTTCGTTCTCGTTATTAAAAACATCGTCCATCAGATTGTTGCGGAGCAGGCGGCCCATCCAAACTCCGGCCATCATTAAAGCGATATAGCCTAAACCTGTGGTAAGGATATAAAGGATTGTAGCGGTTAATAATGGTAGCTTTAGCAAAGGGAAATTCAGAAAAAACAGGATAACGCCAATCGCTAAAGCCACATAGATTTTAGACCAGGTTATCTTTTCATTTTTAACTCCCTTAGAACCCAAACAGCTTAATGCCAGCAATACCAAAGCAAACAGCTTGGTATATAGGGTATGCGAAAACAGCCCTGCCGTTCGCTGAAAATTGCCCAATATTTTGTTGATGAGTTCTAACGTCCAGCCACGTTCCATAAAGAAACCATAACAAAACCAATAAAGGTGCATCAGTACCAAAAGGATACTTACTGCCCGCATAAATGCCATAATCTTGGCTAGACCTCTTAAATCGTCTTCACCCTGCATTATTTTTTAGTTTTAATGTTCGGGCGTGAATTTAAAGGCTCTATGGAATGGTTATAAGAATGTGGCAGTCTATGGCTTTGTGTGGCAGTGTTTGGCTTTCAATAATAGGTAGCGTTAACACAAATTTCTATCTTTATACATTGTTAATAAATGTTCAGCTAATGGGAAATAGAGTTTCTTCGGATGTTATAGAAAAGTGGCTTAGTGCTTGGTCATTATCAAGAGAACTCCCATTACCAATAAAGTTTAAATCAGGTTACAAAGTTGATGTTGGTTATGAGAAACAAATGGCTCGTTATGTATTTGCAGAGCTAAATGACGATTTTATTCAACTTACAAAAACTATTAACGAAACTTGGGTATACCTGAAAGTCTGCGCTTCTCCTGAAGCTGTTATAAGTAAAATTTCTGGTAAATGGGTAATTCAACCACAAGGCTACTTGATGTCTTGCGCTTCCCCAATGAATATTCCAAAAATCAGCCTGCCTGATGACTACATAGTAGAGTATGAAAAATATAATTCAACAACACTAATTAAAATTATGACTAAAGACCGGGAACTTGCTTTCAACTGGTCGTATCATTATTGTAGATGATGTCGCCGTTTATGATAGAATTTTAACGGAAGAAAATCATAAGCGAAAAGGTCTGGCAACTTATTTGATTGCAGAGCTTGAACAAATTGCAATATCAAAAAACGTTTGTAAAAATTTCTTGGTAGCAACAGAGCAAGGCAAATTACTTTATCAATCGTTAGGGTGGAAAGTTTGTAGTCTTTATACATCGGTTGTTATTCCGTCTTAGTAAAAGTAAGTATCATTTTTGACCTCTTTGGCGTTTCCTTTTATTCTTCATCTTGTTAGCAAAGTCCTGTTCCTCGTAATCTTCTCCCTTTGCTTCGGGAAGCAAACCGCCAAATGCTTCAATTAAACCGTCTTCGTGTTTTTCCGTATTCAGGAAGTCGAACAAATGATGTGGTTCTTCCGCAGGAATATCCGCATCATTTGATGTGGATATTTTCGGTTGTAATTCAACTGGCTCTTTAATCTCCGGTTTAATATTATTGTTCCAATAATCATTAAAGGTATTGGCGGAAAGCTCTTTGCTTAAATTTGAACCATTCCAAACCGTTTTGGAATTGTGGTCAATAAACGTCATTCCGTAAATACGACCTGCATCATTTCTACGCACTACTACGTTAATCCCTTGTTCGCCTAGCTGTTTTTTAAAAGCCTGTTCATTACTTGTTGATTGCAGGGCAATGGTAACAGCAGCTTTTAGGGTTGGTTTTGTCGGGTGTTTTTTTAAAGCCTCTTTGCTTTTCGCAAAATGTAATTCCAAAGCCGGAAGCCCTGCGTTTTTACCAAATAAGGAAGCCTTGAACGGATGTCCGGCTCTTTCTCCTTGTTCATTTAACGGAATATACAGTAAACCCTGTTGCATCTTTCCCTGCAATTCGCCCTCCACTTTTTCGGTGGCAACATTGAACAGGGAAAGCAGGGCATTGTATTCTCCCAAAGTTTGGTATTGATAATAGTTCGGCAGGTGGCGGACGACCGAAGCGATTTGACTTTTTACATCTCCAGCTTTATAATTTACCGGAAGGAAAACCTTGTCGTTCTGCCGATGCTCCTTATCGGTTGCGGGTATCGATCCGTGTTTTCTTTCCAACTCACGGCACACATTCATAGACCGCATTTTCTCGAACTTGTCCGAAATCTTTTTGCCCTCTTCATCCACGCAAACCGATACAATATGGATATGGCTCCGTTCAATATCGGTATGTTTGAATACCACAAAAGGCTGCTGGCCATAACCCATTTCCTCCATATATGCTTCTGCCATTTCCCTGTACCTGTCATCACTTACTGTATCTTTCGGATCAGGATTAAGAGAAATATGCAGCGTATGTTTCTCAGTATTGCGGTTGGCTATCAGGTAAGGCGCAAAAGATTGGGCTAATTGTGGCACCGAATATTGACCGCTCGCTGTTTCAATTATCTTATTGGTAAACAGAATCTGTCCGTTTTCATGCTTTACTTTAAGCTGGTTATAGGCCAATGCCCCGTATAAATTTCTACTTCTTCCGATTTTTGCTATCATTTCTAAGGCTGTTTTTTCATGTGCTTTGCTTCAAATTCGTCGGTTATGTGAATGATTTTCTGGCATAAGGCCGCCATTTCAGCGGTCTGTTTTTCCAACTTATAGAGAAAAGCGGCTGCTTTTTTCTCGGAAAAATGACGGTACAGCAGCTTTACTATCTGATTATAATTCACGCCTATGGATCGGAACTGACTGTGAAACGAAGTCAATCGCATATAAAAATCAACTGTTCCCTTGTCAATTTTAATCGATTTCATCTCCTTACTGAACAACAATGAGATGATAAACTTTGCTTTATTGGACATTCCAGATGCATCAAAAAGCGATGTAAGTTTGGCATTTTCTCCATCTGTAAGACGGAAAACATGGCGGTGGATGCTCGGATCAGTCTTTTTTCTGCGTCCTCCTTTATTTTGTCTTTTGTTATTGTTCTCATTCATAATTAAT
This sequence comes from Flavobacterium sp. FG19, assembly GCF_057809475.1. Taxonomy (NCBI): domain Bacteria; kingdom Pseudomonadati; phylum Bacteroidota; class Flavobacteriia; order Flavobacteriales; family Flavobacteriaceae; genus Flavobacterium; species Flavobacterium sp. FG19. Next base: position 235,946 of record NZ_JBMDKA010000003.1, read on the forward strand.
CCATTTTTAGCTTACACAAAATCTCGACTTCGGAGAGGTTTTCCAGCTCCCAGCAGGGCAAGTTGTTTTGAGGCACTAACTCGGTTTCGAGTGCCTCAAAACACAACTTGCCGTGTTCTGTTGAACACAAAATCCGCCCTGCCAGGCGGATTAAATATAGTGGGGAAAAACGGCTCAAGGCCGTTCCCCTTAATATCCATTTGTCAAAAGTCTTTTGCATAACTCCGTTAATAAAAATTACAATACAAAGTAAAGCCCTGTTTACGACAGCGTTGCACTGTGCTACAGTGCCCAATACCGCCTGTGAACGCCAAACACTGCCATCGCTATACAACCAAATAAATTAGATAAGTTCTTTGCCCCTGAAGGTTGGCAGGCAGGCCTACGGCCCCGACTTCAGGACAAGCAGACGGCATACATTCAAGACAGCAGATTATCCTGCCTGCAAGATTGCAGGAATGCTAGAAACCAAGAGCGCACGAATGAAGGACACAGTGAGTGCAAGAAATCAATCCCGCCTGATAACCGGAATGAATGCAGGGCTGCCATGCGGCACGGAGGCAGGGAATCAGCAATTCCCGCAGGCAGGGCTGACGGCTATCCTGCAAGAAAGACATAAGGAAATCAGGACTGCATGGCTGAAAGCCAGCAAGACTGAAAACAGGAAAATGTAAACTTTAAATTTTAAAAATATGGACGCAAAAAAGAAACCTCTGTTTGTCGCCTTTTCTTCTCAAAAAGGCGGTGTCGGCAAAAGCACATTTACTACGCTTGTCGCCAGTACGATGCACTATCGATTGGGCTACAACGTAGCGGTATTTGATGCAGATTTTCCGCAGCACAGTTTGATGAAAATGAAAACCCGTGATCTGGCAATGGTGATGGAAAATGAGGCTTTGAAAAAACTGGCCTACAAGCAGTTTACCAGCATTAACAAAAAAGCCTATCCCATTATGCAGCACAAGGCGGACAGCGTGCTCGATGCAGCTCATGAATTTGTAAACACTTCTTCCGTTCCGCTTGATGTACTGTTCTTCGACCTGCCAGGGACCGTGAATACGCCCGGCATCCTGAAAGCATTAGCGGGAATGCACCACGTTTTCACGCCCATAATGGCAGACCGTGTGGTGATGGAAAGTACGCTCATCTTTACACAGCTCCTGCAGGATGTAATTATGAAAAAAGGCACCACCTCCATAAAGACCATCAACCTCTTTTGGAACCAGGTTGACGGCAGGGAAAGCACACCCTTATATTCCGTGTACAATCAACTTATCGGGCAACTGGGGTTAAGTCTTATGCAGAGCCAAATAAAGAACAGCACCCGTTTTCGTAAGGAAAGTGAAGCGGAAAGTAAAACGGTTTTTCGTTCTACCGTAATGCCTCCTGATGAGCGTTTGATGAAAGCCTGCCAGTTAGACCTGTTCATAAGGGAATTTTTAAACATCATTGAATTGTAGTGCTATGGAAAAAGACAATAAAAGAAAAGTCACGCCGGATATTAATGAAGAAATGATGATGAACCTAATGGTGGACGGTGTTAAAAAGGATGGCTTGCATCTGCCGCCTCTACCTGCCGAACATCAGTTGAAAGAAGCGGTAAAAGACGAGGTGCAGCAGGAAGAGCTGTCGCAAAATAAACCCGCACAACGGGAAAGGAACCGCAACAAAAAAAACCTTGAGGGAAGCTACGGCGAACACTTTTTGAAAAACCACTCGATGACAAAGCGGGGTGATAAAAGCATTTATATCCGGCAGGAATACCACGAACGGCTATCCCGTATTGTCCAGGTAATCGGTAATGATGCCATACCCTTGTATGCTTATCTCGATAACATACTACATCATCATTTTGAGCTATTTGAAAAAGCAATTACCGAAGATTTCAACGAAAAGTTCAAACCCATTTTTTAAAGCATCTGATTATGGAAATAGTAATTGTGATATGCCTTCTGATAGTCATTGTCCTGCTTTTGCAGGATAAGATTGTCATTCATAAAAGGCCGGGACAAAAGCCCGCAGAGCAAAAGATTAACCCGAACCTGCCCGATATTATGGGACAGCCCAAGCCAGCAAGAAGCCTTCCACTGCCAAACAATGCTAATGGAAGCCTAATTACGGAAAACGAAATTAATCCTGATAATTTAGACATCGAATACGACGGGAACGAAAACTTAGGTATTCAGGTTCCGCAGGAAGAACTAGACGAAGTATCCAGCAATATGCCTGATTTCGAAGAAGAGGAAGAAGAATGGAAGAGGCATGGAATATCCGGTGGCGATAACGGTTTTGCCCAAGGGGTTACCTATGACGAACTAAGCTCCGTAGGGGCATTGCTCCAAAGAGAGAATTTGGAACAATCCCAAAAGGAAACAGCGGTGGCAATAGTTCAACGATTACAGGGGACTGAATTATTCAGCCTGCTGGAAAATTCCATTGAGGGTGCTTCCCGAAAGATAGCTGAACTTTTGGATAGCAAACTCTCACCTGAAACGATAGCCGGTTCTTCCACTTTGCGGAAAAATGATTTGAGTGATTTTGACATTGGGAAGTTTGTATAGGCTTCCCTTTGTCTTTTAAATTAAGAAAATATGGAAAATGGATCACCGAATATCAATATAGAACCGGGCAGTCTGCTTGACCTGCGTTTGAATAAAGGCATGCTGCCAACTCTGGATATCGCAGGTCATACATTCTACGTGGATTTGCGAATGGACAAACTGCGACCAAAGGACGATTTTATATCTAATGGCATAAACTTTACTGAAATAAAAGACTATTATGATCGTGAAAGACGGGCATATGTCATTCCCTATAATCCCACCAAACGCGAATTTCAACAGGACGATGTTTTTAAAATGACCGAACTGCCTGCAGATATTATCATAATACAGTTTCCAAGTCAGTATGAATTAGATATAGTGGGATGGAATAGAAAGTATGGCAATAGTATTACTGGTCAGGATGTGAAGCAGATGCACTTTGAAGCGCGTACCCTGCCTTGGGTAGATACCAATTTGATAGAACATATAAAACGTAATGTTGCGGAACAGCTGCAGCCGAAAGCAGAATATATTGTCAACAAACCAAAGGACAATTTATACAAGACAGCCACCGATGCGCAAAGGGTGCTTCCAACATATAAAGTATTCGGAACAGAATTTATCGTCGATGTCAATCAGCTGGAACTCCGTGAAAAAGCGAATCCGAAAAATGTAATTTCTATATCGGATATGGAAGAAAAAGCAGTACAAGGTTACCGATTTTGGTACAGCCCGAGCACTAAGGGCTTGACGACATATTCCGAACCAGGATCAAAATTGGCAGAGATCCCTGACTTTGTAAAACTCGACCCAATAGGCATGTCAAAGAAACATAATATCATAGAAGATAAGATTAAGGGAATGGATGACTTCCAGCTAATGGTTAACCAAGATGCGTTTGATAAACTAGCCTATCAAGGAATTATACCAACTATAGACATCGCAGGACACACCTTCTATATCGATTTGTTTAATGACAAATTGCATCCTAAAGATGATATTTGGTCACGGGGCATTATCTTTTCCGAACTCAAACATTATTATTCGCACAAAGACAACACCTACACCATTCCCTACAACCAAAAGACACATACCTTTCAGGAAGTAAGCCTCAATGTCAAGGAGATTCCCACAGACCTCATTGTTGTACAAATTCCAGGTAAGCGTATCCTTGACCCGATTGGTCAGAACAAGGCTGGCAACTTAAATTATTCAGACTATCTAAAAAAACAAGGAGTCCACCTCCAATTTGAAGCCAAAGTGATACCATGGCATCAGACACGTTTTGCGGAAACTATAAAGCGCAACAATGACCAAGGAATTAAAAAGGAGCAAATACAGTCTATTGACTTAAAATCAGAAGAAAGCGCAGTAAATAAAAGAAAAGGTCGAAAAATGTAAATCCAAATATATTAAGGAATGACCAGGCTTGCTGCTCAGGAGCCTTTTTACAGAAACAGAAGCCGGTTTTTCCACATTGCAGAAAAGTGATTTAGGTGATTGTGATATTGGGGAATTTGTATTAAACTTTCTCGTACAATCCTTAAAAGTAAAAACGCCAAACAGCAAAATGTTTGGCGTTTTTATTTATGCTTACAACTTAACGATACAGCCACTCAAAGCTAAACAATTCCTCTGAGCGCCACTTTGCTTCAACGCCTTCATTTCTGAAACACCTTTGTCCCGGAAAGCCCGCAAGGCGCGGGAAAAACAGTAACAAATAATGTGTTTCAATCATGGAAAAACAAAGAAAAAAAGTTTTGCTGGCAGCAGTGGCAATGCTGTCAGCAACAGGTGCATTCGCACAGGGAAATGGTACCGCAGGTATCAATGAGGCTACCCAGATGGTAACATCTTATTTTGACCCTGCAACCCAGCTGATTTACGCCATCGGTGCGGTCGTGGGTCTGATAGGGGGCGTAAAGGTTTACAACAAATTCAGCAGCGGGGATCCCGATACGTCAAAGACGGCAGCAAGCTGGTTCGGCGCTTGTATCTTCCTAATTGTTGCCGCTACCATCCTTCGTTCCTTCTTCCTTTAATCCCAAAGTCTTATGAGTACTTATAACATCAATAAGGGCATTGGGACGACCGTGGAGTTCAAGGGGCTGAAAGCGCAGTACCTCTTCATTTTTGCCGGCGGACTGCTCGCTATCCTTATCCTCGTCATGATATTATACATGGCAGGGGTCAATTCTTTCATCTGCCTGTTTCTTGGAGCCGGCGGTTCGTCTCTTATCGTATGGCAGACTTTCTACCTGAATAAAAAGTACGGTGAGCACGGACTCATGAAAGCAGGTGCAAAGAAAAGACATCCCCGCTATATCATCTGCCGCAAGGCTGTGCATCGCTGCCTAAGAATCACTGCAAAACGTCAGGCCATATGAGAAACACAGCAAAGACAGCAACGCTGGAAAGTAAATTTCCACTGCTGGCAGTAGAGAACAACTGCATACTGTCAAAAGATGCGGATATTACGGCCTGCTTTGAAGTGCGCCTGCCGGAACTCTTTACAGTTGCATCTGCGGAATATGAAGCCATTCATTCCGCATGGCACAAGGCTGTGAAGACCCTTCCGGATTTTACGGTAGTCCACAAGCAGGATTGGTACATCAAGGAAAACTACGCCCCTGATCTGGCAGAGGACAACCAGAGTTTTCTCTCGAAATCCTACCAGCGCCACTTTAATGAGCGACCGTTCCTGAACCATTACTGCTATCTGTTCCTGACCAAGACCAGCAAGGAAAGGATGCGGATGCAGAGCAACTTCTCTTCGCTGTGCAAAGGTTCGCTGATACCAAAGGAAATAAGGGACAAGGAGGCGATCCATCGTTTTATGGAAGCAGTCGCACAGTTTGAGCGTATCATTAACGACAGCGGCTTTATCAAGCTGAACCGCCTGAGCGAGGAAGAAATTGTTGGTACAGATGAAAAACAGGGATTACTGGAGCAGTACCTGACGCTTTCAAGGGAAGCCGGAACACCGATGCAGGATATCGTACTGGGCGCTGAAGAGGTCCGTATCGGGAACAAAAGGCTGTGCCTTCATACCTTGTCCGATACGGACGATCTGCCCGGCACAGTTTCGGCAGATACCCGTTATGAAAAACTTTCTACAGACCGGAGCGACTGCAGGCTTTCATTTGCTGCTCCTGTCGGGCTCCTGCTGGGCTGCAACCATATTTACAACCAGTACCTGTTTTTGGACAACAGCGACGAGAGCCTTCAGAAGTTTGAAAAATCCGCGAGAAATATGCACTCGCTGGCCCGTTACAGCCGTGCCAACCAGATCAACAAAGAGTGGATTGAAAAATACCTGAACGAAGCACATTCTTTCGGGCTGCATTCCATCAGGGCACATTTCAGCATTATGGCCTGGTCAGATGATCCGGGAGAACTCAAACAGCTGAAAAACGACAGCGGGAGTGCACTGGCGTTAATGGAATGCAAGCCGCGGCACAATACCACCGATGCAGCTACGCTTTACTGGGCGGGAATGCCGGGCAATGCAGGGGACTTTCCAAGCGAGGAAAGTTTTTACACGTTCATTGAGCCGGCCTTGTGCTTCTTCACGGAAGAAACAAACTACCACAACTCGCCGTCGCCGTTCGGTATCAAGATGGCAGACAGGCTCACAGGCAGACCCATCCATCTGGATATTTCTGATCTGCCGATGAAACGCGGGATTATCACGAACCGCAACAAATTTATTCTGGGTCCGTCCGGAAGCGGCAAGTCTTTTTTCACTAACCATATGGTAAGGCAGTATTATGAGCAGGGGGCACATGTACTTCTGGTCGATACCGGTAATTCCTATCAGGGATTGTGTGAACTTATTAAAGACAAAACCAAAGGTGAAGACGGTGTTTACTTCACTTACACCGAAGATAATCCTATTGCTTTTAATCCTTTCTATACCGACGATGGTGTATTCGACATTGAAAAAAGGGAAAGCGTCAAAACCCTCATCCTCACCCTTTGGAAACGCGATGACGAGCCGCCGACCCGTTCTGAAGAAGTAGCATTGTCCAACGCGGTAAGCGGCTACATAGAACAGATCAGGCACGATGATCTATATCCTTCATTCAATGGCTTTTATGAATATGTGCAGGGCGATTACCGCGAGGTCCTTCAGCAAAAACAGGTAAGGGAGAAAGACTTTGATATTGCCAATTTCCTAAATGTATTGGAGCCTTACTACAAAGGCGGTGAGTACGATTACCTTCTCAATTCCGACAAGCAGCTGGACCTGCTTTCCAAGCGGTTCATTGTTTTTGAGATTGATGCCATTAAGGATCATAAAATCCTCTTTCCAATTGTGACCATCATCATCATGGAAGTCTTTATCAACAAGATGAGAAGACTCAAAGGTATCCGCAAGCTCATCCTCATAGAGGAGGCATGGAAAGCCATTGCCAAGGAAGGGATGGCAGAATACATCAAGTATTTATTTAAGACCGTCAGAAAGTTTTTTGGTGAGGCCATAGTCGTTACCCAGGAAGTGGACGACATTATCCAGTCGCCGATTGTGAAGGAAAGCATCATCAACAACTCCGACTGTAAGATCCTGCTGGACCAGCGCAAATACATGAACAAGTTCGATGATATCCAGGCGATGCTGGGACTGACTGACAAGGAGAAGGCACAGGTGCTTTCCATCAATATGAATAATGATGCTTCGCGCCTTTACAAGGAAGTATGGATCGGCCTGGGCGGCACGGATTCCGCAGTATATGCTACAGAAGTGAGCCTTGAGGAGTATCTGGCCTACACAACGGAAGAAACAGAAAAAATGGAAGTGATGCAGCTCGCATCAGAACTGGGAGGCAATGTGGAACTCGCTATCAAGCGTATTGCCATGCAGAGGCGCGGTGATCAAATCATTAATAGATAATAAACAATTTAAATTAAAGAAAAAATGAAAAAACTAATGTTCTGGGTGTATGCGGCATTTATGTTTGCCGCGGCACCATCGGTGAAAGCCCAATGGGTGGTTACAGACCCTACGAACCTGGCTTCAGGCATCCTCAACAGTGCCAATGAAATTGTGCAGACTTCATCTACAGTGTCCAATGTTGTCAAAAACTTCAAAGAGGTGGAAAAGGTGTATAATCAAGGAAAAGAGTATTACGACAAGCTCAAAGCCGTAAGCAACCTTGTAAAAGATGCCCGCAAAGTGCAGCAGACCGTGCTTCTTGTCGGTGATGTATCTGAAATGTATGTTACCAATTTCGGCAAGATGGTGAACGATCCCAATTTCTCGCCGCAGGAACTCTCTGCTATCGGCAACGGGTATTCTGCCCTGCTCAACGAGAGTACCGAACTTCTGAAGGAACTCAAGCAGATCGTAACTGCAACAAACCTCTCCCTTAATGACAAAGAGCGAATGGACGTTATCGACAGGGTTTATAAAGAAGTCAAGGAGTTTCACAGTCTTGTACGCTACTATACCAGCAAGAATATTTCAGTAAGCTATCTCAGGGCAAAAAAGAAAAATGATGCCAAGCGTGTTCTTGAACTCTATGGTACTTCCAACCAAAAATACTGGTAAGCGATGGAATGGAATAATCTTCACGAAGTCCTGCGTTCGCTCTACGACGACATGATGCCGCTTGCCGGTGATATGGCTGCGGTAGCTAAAGGACTGGCCGGACTGGGCGCACTCTTTTATGTGGCATTGAAGGTCTGGCAGGCTTTAAGCCGCGCTGAACCTATCGATATGTTTCCGCTGCTGCGTCCTTTTGCCCTGGGATTGTGCATCATGTTTTTTCCCACGATCGTGCTTGGAACCGTAAATGCGGTACTGAGCCCGGTAGTCACAGGGACGCATGCCATACTCGAAGGCCAGGTTTTGGACCTCAACAAACTGCAGCAGCAGAAAGACCAGCTCGAATACGAAGCAATGGTGCGAAATCCGGAAACCGCCTATATGGTATCTGACGAGGAGTTCGACAAGAAGCTCGATGAACTCGGCTGGTCGCCCTCGGACATCGGGACAATGGCAGGAATGTACATGGACCGTCAGGAATATAAGATTGAGAAGGCCATGAAGGAATGGTTCCGCAATCTTTTGGAAGTACTGTTTCAGGCGGCGGCACTGGTAATCGATACCATCAGGACATTTTTTCTTATCGTCCTATCCATACTCGGGCCCATTGCCTTTGCTATATCCGTGTGGGACGGCTTTCAGTCAACGCTTACCCAGTGGTTTACAAGATACATAAGCGTCTACCTCTGGCTTCCGGTGGCAGACCTCTTCAGCTCCATGCTGGCCAGGATACAGTCGCTGATACTGGAGCGTGACATCGAAATGCTGTCTGACCCGACATTCATTCCCGACACTTCAAATACCGTGTACATCATCTTCATGATTATAGGCATCGTGGGCTACTTCACTATTCCCACGGTAACAGGATGGATTATTCAGGCCGGCGGGGCCGGGAACTTTACCCGCAATGTAAACCAGACGGCAATGAAAGCAGGAAATCTAACCGGAGCCGGAGCCGGCTCGGCAGCAGGAAATATCGGCGGCAGGCTGATGCATAAACAAAACGACTAATACTTCAGGAAAATGGAATTCAAAACGCTAAGAAATATCGAAAACAGTTTCAGGCAGATACGCCTGTATGCCATTGTGTTTGCCGTGCTGTGCGCAGGCACTGCAGGATATGCCGTCTGGCGGTCCTACAGTTTTGCCGAGCAGCAGAGGCAGAAAATATATGTGCTGGACAATGGCAAGTCGCTCATGCTGGCACTCGCGCAGGACGCGTCCATCAACCGTCCTGTGGAAGCGAGGGAACACGTAAGACGATTCCATGAACTGTTTTTCACCCTTGCTCCAGATAAGGATGCCATCGAAAGCAATATGAAACGCGCGTTCAATCTTGCCGATAAAAGTGCCTTTGATTATTACAAAGACCTGGCAGAGAAGGGCTATTACAACCGCATCATCAGCGGCAATGTGCAGCAGCGGCTGGAAATAGACAGTGTGGCCTGCAATTTTGAGCATTATCCGTATGCCGTACGCACCTATGCCAGACAGTTTATCATCCGTTCAAGCAATGTGACCAAGCGCAGCCTTCTTACCTCCTGTTTCCTGGTGAATTCAGTCCGTTCGGACAACAACCCGCAGGGTTTCAATATCGAAAAGTTCTCCGTGGTAGAGAATCAGGACTTAGAGGTCATCGAACGCTGAAAAATTTAGTGATATGGAACTTTTACTTGATTTGGATGCATTTGCAGAAGCCCTGACAGATAAGGGATATGACGGTTATTTCCACACAGAGAGCTGTTGTGCAGGAAAACTAAAGGACAGCATTGGTGCATTTTTACAGGTTTGGCAGAATGGCACTGATGCTCCATTATTAGCAGATTATCTGCATTTATCCACCTATCTGGAATGGAACGGCGAAGACAAACCCAAGGTTGAGTGCAATATGTGGGCAAGGTACGAGAACGGGAAATTCGATTTAGGGCAGTCGGAAATGTATATAAGAAGAATAGACCGCTACGGGCAGCTGTTGAAGGAATCCAAACTTACAAACCTTACGGCAAATTCGATTCCGGCAGTAAGGGAGGCCATTGCCCTGGTATCAGAAAAACCTAAAGAAGAGGCTGCTCCCCGAAAAAGGGGGTTCAGAATGTGATAACCCATAATCTTTAAAGCATGAAAACAATAAGAATCAACATTGACAAGTGGTTTGACAAGCAGGATAAAAGCTGGCGGGCGTTGTCCCTGGACAAACAGCGAAGATATACGCTATACCTTTTTTCAGCATATCTGCTGCTTACTGCAACGGTTATTTTAAAAGTGTGTTACGACACGGCGCAATCTGATAACAGCATGGTGATCGATCATATTGACAGCCCTGCCAGAAAAAAAGCAAGTCCTGCCATCCCATTGGACACATTATCAACAATAGCAAAAGAAAATATTTATGAAAGAAAATGAAAAAAGGGTCAGCGTTCTGGTGGAGGAAGCTGGCCAAGAAAGGACATCCAGCCTGCCTGATGATAAAAAGAGCGGCAGCGAAAGGCTTAAAAAACCCGCAATCTTCATCCTTATGGGAATCGTTTTTCTAGGTTGCATGTACCTGATATTCAAACCGTCTTCAGATAAGGAGGCAATCGAAAACACAGGACTGAACGATGACGTCCCTCAGGCCAGCGAAGCCGGAATGCAGGCAGACAAACAGAAGGCATATGAGCAGGAAATGCTGGAACAGAAAGACCAGGAAAAGCGAAATGCCCTGACCACGCTCTCCAACTACTGGAATGAGGACAGTTCGCCTGGGGACAACAAGGATACAATCACCGACCAGCAAGATCAAAGCACGGCGTATGGCCGCAATCCGGGAAGGCCGGCAAATCCCGCCTTAAACAGTTACCGCAATTCCCAAAGTGCGCTTGGATCCTTTTATAAGGATGACAGTAATGAAACCCGCGAGCTCCGCAGACAGCTTGATGATCTGAAAGAAAAGCTGGCTGATAAAGATGTACCCAAAAGCGTCACAGTAGATGACCAGCTGGCACTCATGGAAAAGTCCTATCAGATGGCGGCCAAATATCTTCCGGCAGGCACTAATACAGGTGAGGCGTCACCCGGCAAAGGCAGTACAGCTTCCGCCGGCACGCAGAAAGAATATTTTGCGGCATTCTCACCTGCGCGAAAAAGTGCCGTTTCTGCTTTGTACAGGGAACCTTCAGACAGTGCTTTTTCTGCGGATTGGAGCGCAGAGAAAAATAGGACTTTTTATACTCCGGGATCTGTACAGCAGACTGCACAGCCCAGAAACAGCGTGAAAGCCTGCATACAGGAAACACAGACCATTATTGGTGAAAGCGGGGTGCGCCTGCGCTTATTGGAACCTGCCCAAACCCCCAGCCGCACCATCCCGCAGGCAACGCTCTTAACGGCAATCGCCAAATTCCAGGGCGGCCGCCTGCAGATGAAAGTTACTTCCATAGAAATCGATGGCAATATTATACCGGTAGACATAACCATTTATGACCTTGACGGGCAGCAGGGACTCAACGTCCCGTATTCTGCAGAAATGAATGCCCTTACGGAGATGGCCGGCAATATGAGCCAGACTTCAGGGACGAGCCTAATGCTGACCCGATCGGCAGGACAGCAGGTTGCGGCAGATTTGAGCCGAGGCGTTGTGCAGGGCATTTCAGGCTATTTCTCCAAAAAAGTAAAAGCACCAAAAGTTACACTGAAAGCCGGCTATCAGCTCTTTCTGGTCTCTAAAAAATAATAGTTAACTAAATAAATCAACAATGAAAAATTATTTAAAAACATTTTGGGCAGCTGCCCTTATGATCGGCTCTGCCGACGCCTCTCTTGCGCAGGAAACTGAAAAAATATCGCTTGCACCGGGCAGGATTGAATCGTACGAAATGCAGGTTACCTACGATAAGACTTCCCATCTGATTTTCCCCAGCGCAATACGTTACGTGGATCTGGGAAGTGAGTACCTAATTGCAGGAAAAGCAGAAGACGCAGAAAATGTGCTTCGCGTAAAAGCATCGGTAAAGGACTTTGGGCCTGAAACTAATTTTTCGGTAATTACCGATGACGGCCGTTTTTACAGCTTCAACGCCTACTACAGTGCCTGCCCATCTGCATTGAGTTACAATATTCTGGAAATGCAAAAGGCAGCGGACAGCTCCGCTTCAGGGGGCGTGCTGTTTGAAGAGCTTGGGAACAACCCGCCGTCCCTGGCAGGTTTGATACTGGAAACAATCTATAAAAAGGACAAACGATTTGTCAGACATATTGGGGCAAAAAGCTTCGGTGTCCAGTTCATCCTCAAGGGAATTTACATCCATAACGGCAAATACTATTTCCATACCGAACTGGAAAACCGCACCAATGTCCCTTTCCAGATTGATTTTATAAATTTCAAGGCAGCCGATAAGAAAATAGCCAGACGCACCGTGATACAGGAAAGACCTATGATACCGCTGCGAAGTTACAAGCCCCTTGGTGTTATCGGCGCTAAAGAAACCGGACAGAATGTATTCCTTTTGGACCAGTTTACCATTGCAGATGATAAAGTGCTGCTCATTGAGATATTCGAGAAAAACGGCGGCAGGCATCAGACGCTTCATGTGGAAAATTCGGATCTGGCAAAAGCCCGATTGATCAGCGAGATGCACCTGAAGTTTTAGTAATCCATTAAGCAATAGAAAATGAAAAAGCATATCTATACAGTAACGCTCATTCTGATGAGCATCACAATGGCACAGGCACAGCGAATGCTGCCTAAACAAAAAGGATTTGAAATAAACGCAGGGGTACTATCCGATGATAAAATCGGCAGTGACTATTACATCAATGCGGCTATGACCGTCAATGGCAAAAACGGGAATTACCAGCTTTGGGCGCTGGAGTATTCACACCAATACTTCCAGTACAAAAACCTCCGCATTCCGCACGAGACCTTTACCGCAGAAGGCGGCTATAGTTTCTTCCTGCTGGGCGATGCCCGTAAGAACATGACCCTTAATGCAGCCCTGACAGCTGCAGCCGGCTATGAGAGCATCAACCGGGGCGAAGAGCTTTTATCTGACGGGGCGGAAATAACAAGTGAGGACAATTTCGTTTACGGCGCAGGCGGACGGCTGTCGTTTGAAACCTACCTGTCCGATCATCTTGTATTAGTGCTTCAGGGACGTGCAAAAGTCTTGTGGGGTACCGACCTGAAAGAGTTCCGCCCATCGGCAGGTTTGGGTTTAAGGTTTAATTTTTAAAACGAAAAAGTATGACAGCATTTTTTAACAAGTTCAGCAGGGGATTACTGCCGGTATTGCTCACAATCGCCGTTACACTGGCAGGGTGCGATAAGGGAGAACTGGAAATACAGGATGATTTTCCATTTGAGGTAAAGGTGATGCCTGTACCTGCAGCCATTGCCAATGGGGATACCGTTGAGATAAGGTTTACAATACAGCCGTCAGGTCATTATACAGGCACGCACTATTTCATCCGCTACTTTCAATTTGAGGGGCAGGGCGCACTGCGTTATTACAGCGAACCGCCCTACCAGCCAAATGATCTGTATCCGATCCCAGCAGAGCAGTTCAGGCTCTATTACACTTCAGGTTCTGCGGTTTCCCAGTCTTTTGAAGTATGGATTTCGGATAATTTTGGAAATGAAAAACAGCTGAGTTTTGAATTTAACAGCAGCGATTAGCAGGACCGCATCCCATTAGTAAAATCAGCAGCCTTTCTGGTTATAAGCACAGCCCGGAGAACATCTTCGGGCTGTTTTATTGGCATTCGTTAAAGGATTCCGTTAGAGAAACATTTGATAACTTGATAAACGTTGCTATCTTTGGACAAAATATAAAAAACTCATTATAGTGTTTTTGCTTAGGGCTCGGTAACTGAAAACTGGTAATTTTTAACGACCGCGAGACAAATAAGTAAGAACGCTCATGCCATTGGCGTGGGCGCTCGCTTATTCGTGGTCGGGTATACCAGTGCCTCAGTTCCGATAAGTGCAGTGGTCTGCGCCATATTTTTTTTTACAAAACGGCGTTTATTGCTGCTTCAGCAGGCGGGACGATAAGCAAAACCACTTTAAGCTTATTGAGCAGAAAACCGCAATCTTCCCTAATCCAGGAGCATTCTTTACAAATACATTTGTGCGGCACTGTATAGCGTGACGGCACTAAACTCCAATCTTACGAATGATGGCAGCTAATAAACTGATTGACCGCACCAATAGATTTTATATCGAGATGTCCAGAAAGGTACTTTCGGAAAAGGAATATGACATACTCCAGAAACTGCTGATAGAAAAAATGACACTTAAGGAAGTCGGCGACAATTACGGGGTAACCGGCGAGAGTGTCCGCAGATTATACGAGAGGACATTTGAAAAAGTGAAGTGTGTTACCGGGATGCTTGCCGATATAGACTCCTATAAACAGAAATTAGGGCAGTTGAAAGAGGATTTCGAATACGAAACAGGACGGATTAAAAAAAGAAGGACAAAAGCTGAAACTGACCTGAATAAACTGCTGTATGATACCCATTTCCCTTTCAGCAGAAGAATGTTTACCATAATCGAATATTTGGGCATCACTACCATAGGCGAACTTGCAGCAATCCCGCTGAATGATTTTCAGCGTTTCAGGGGATTTAAAGGAAAGTGCAAAGATGAGCTGATCGCTTTTATTGAGTTTGAGCACATCGAACATCTTTTTAAGGGCTTTGGTGCCTGGAAAACAGTCCCGCTTAAATAGTGGTGGCAATTATAAAAAGCTGTCCGAAATTGCGGCGTTCTTTTGCTTCTCCTATGTTTGTATAATATAATCTAAGTGAGGAAAAGTGAGAGCAGATTTTGCTTTAAACAGCTTAATAGTATATTCAAGCAAAGAAACTTCCTCTTCTTCTTTTACCTCCTATGTTTGTATATTATAATATAAGTGAGGAAGAGTGAGAGCAGATTTTGCTTTAAATAGCTTAATAGTATATTCAAGAAAAGAGACTGCCTCCTCTTCTTTTACCTTTTAGAATCTGAACAGAATGTAAGGAATTCACCTACACTATAAATATGGGTCGAATAGCCAGTATATCCAGTCAGGAGAAAAGATGAAGAAAGGTCATCACTTACCTAAACCATATAAGATGAAGGTATTATTAAAGCAGACAGTAGGAATTGATGTCGCACAAAATGAATTGGTTGTATCGCTTGGTCGAATGGATGAACAGATCAGCATAGAAGTTTATGCCTATAAAGTATTTCCTAATACAAGGAAAGGATTTTCAAGTCTTGTATCATGGGTAAATAAGCAAACATTAACCAGTACAGAGGTACGGTACGTAATGGAAGCTACCGGAGTTTATCACGAATCTTTAGCTTATTATCTTTGTAGTAATCAAAAACAAGTCAGTATCGTTTTACCAAACAAGATCAGTAATTATGCAAGAACACTAGACATAAAAACAATTACTGACAAAAGTGCTTCACAAGCCATTGCAAGATTTGGATTGGAAAGGAAATTAGAAGTATGGCAACCTCCCTTAAAAATATTTAATGATTTAAGACAGCTTTGTCGGGAACGTGAGCAGCTAGTACAGGAGCGTACAATGTTAAAAAATCAATTGCACGCTGAACATACTTCTGCAATATCGAGCGAAAAATCAATAAAACGAACCAAGAAAAGAACTGCCCTCATTGATACACAGGAAAAGGAAATAAGGGAGGAAATTGCTACGCATATCAAAGGAAATGAATCTTTAGCAGAAAAGATGAAAATAATATCTTCTATACCAGGGATAGGAACTCTGACTGCTGTAACTATCATCGCTGAAACTAACGGGTTCGAATTAATAAAGAATAAAAGGCAACTGGTCAGTTATGCCGGATTGGATGTAAGAGAAAAAACATCGGGAACTTCTGTGAAATCCAAACCCCGAATATCTAAGCGGGGTAATCGTAATCTTAGGAAAGTAATGCATTTCCCTGCACTGGCAGCAATTAGAACCGATGAGAGCTTCAGATATATTTTTTTAAGATTAGTTTCAAGGCATGGTATTAAAATGAAAGCAATTGTCGCCATTCAAAGAAAGCTTCTGGAGTTAACGTATATCCTATGGAAATCGAATACGACTTATAGCCCAAATTATCACAATCAAAGTATTCTTTTAGAAACAATAACCATTTAATAAAAAAAATAGGGTAGCTATTCTATCTAGCTACCCCAAAATAGCTATGCAAACAAGATGAATTCACATTAGTAAATTCGTCAGCAGTATTATGCTTTTTCAATAACAATTCTCGTAACCTTCAGTGCTATTTTTCCAATTTTAGAATGCGATATGCCCCTTTTGCTACAATAAGGAATACAATCGCTCCAATAATAAGATCAGGATAACTTGAGTGTACCAAATTGACTAAAAGACCTGCAATGATAACACCTGAGTTAATAATTATATCGTTCGATGTGAAAATCATAGAGGCTTGCATGTGCGCTTCCGTGCTTTTGTTCTTTTGCAATAAGTAAAGACACAGTATATTTGCTATCAATGCCAAAATAGAAACTATAATCATTGTTTTAAAGTCCGGCATTTTTTCCATTCCTGTAAAACGTCTGATAACTTCAATTAACCCTATAACGGCCAATAGAATTTGAAAATAACCCGCAAATTTGGCGATTTTAGTTTTTCTCGCTATCGTGCCGCCAACGGCAAATAATGCCAATGCATACACAATGCTATCGGCAAGCATATCCAGACTATCCGCTACCAATCCCATTGAATTAGAAAGAACACCAAACAACATTTCCAATCCGAAAAAGAGGAAGTTTATAATCAGTACTTTCCAAAGTAGTTTCCGTTGGTTATTGCTTGTATCTGCTCCAAAGACAGCTTGGCTTTCTTCAGTAGAAATCAATGTTGTATTCAGGTTAAGTGATTCCAAAGCAGATAAAATTGGCGCTGGGTTTTCATTGTGGTAAACGTCCAGTTTTCTATTAGGAATATCAAATTCCAATGATTGTACCGTATCAAAATTTTGCAGTTTCATACGAATCAATTGCTCCTCACTCGGGCAATCCATTTTAGTTATATTGAATATGGTTTTATTCATCCGCTTAGAGTTTTAATTTTATCCCTAAGTTAACTACAAACCCGTCCAATGGTGCATAGATATCTTTAAAAACGGGATTGCTTATTGTCCCAGTATAAATACTATCAAAGCGAGTTTGTCGGGTATCAAGGAAGTTTTCAAAATTGGCATATAGAGAAAATCGCTCCCAGATCTTTTCAGCCATAAATCCACAAGTCCAATAATCTTTTCCAGTTGTTCCGTTGTTCATTTTTTGAGGACTGAAATAGTATGCTTCCAGCCCGACTTTCCACTTATCTTCTATCTCATACATCAGCACAGAATTAATGCGGTGTTTAGGTGTCAGTGGACTTTCAGTATTTGTTCCGTTCTGGTTTAGTCGGGCATCTGTATAAGTGTAACCTAAAAATAATTTCAGGTCATCATAACCGATTTTAATATTGGTTTCTGTTCCTTTGGTATGAATGTAGCCCGGTGAATTTACGAACTGATACAGATTTACAGATTGATTTTCAAGCAATAATGGATTATCTAAGTATGTATAAAAGAACAATTGGTTTATGCTGAATGACCATTCCTCTCCGATACGAAAACGATAATTAATATCTGCATTTGCACCATAGCTTTTTTCCAATTTATTGGTTTTATCGTCGATAGGCAATACGTTTTGATATTGTATTCTTTCGCTATCTTCCGTAAATATAGTAGGTGTTTTGTAGCCAAATCCGCCTCCAATCCTTGATGTCAGACCCTCGGCAATTTGGAAAAGAGCTGAAACTCTCGGTAAGAACACTGCACCATAATCCACAACGTAGTCCGTACGGAAACCTGCTTCTAAATTCAGATAATCTGCAGCTTTCCATGAATTTTGGATAAAAGCTCCAAATGTCCTTTGGTTGTAATCTCTTAACGGAAAAGCTGTGAACTGCTTTTCTTTAAAATTATCTGTCCATATATTAATTCCTGCAACCCATTCCGATTTTTCTGTACTACTGGTATAATTGGCTTCGGTAAAAGTGGCTGTTTGTGTTCCTTCAAATTCATAGTTAGGAATCGTTATATTCCTATTGAAATAGCTTACGCTGTTTTTAATTTGATAAGAACTGTTTTCATTAATTAAATGGTCTAAAACAAATTGTGTGGAATAACGTTGTGTTTTGTTTTTCTCAAAATATTGATGGATATTATCTCCCTTACCTTTAATGTAAAGCATATCGCCTCCCAAACGGTTTTCAATGGTTGTATTGATTCCAAAATTCATCTTTGTTTTATCATTGAAATAAACAAATAATTTAGGGTTCAGTACGTAGCGTTCAAATTTTGGAATGGCAGAAAAGCCAATATTAGCAGGGTCGTAAGCTCCGTTGCGATTGTGCGAAGCGAATATGGTAGTTCCTATTTTATTGAACCGTTGCCCATAAAAACCGTTAATATCCAAGCCTCTGCCTGATGTTCCGTTGATTTGAAAACGTAAATCCCTTTCTTCAGTAGGTGTTTTAGAGATCAGGTTTACCAATCCAGCGATCGCTCCGCCACCATATAGAGTGGACGCCGAACCTTTGATGACCTCAACTTGTTTGAGATCAAGTGGCGGTATCTGTAAAAGACCCAATCCGCTTGATGCGCCAGAATAAATGGGAAAACCGTCTTTTAGGATTTGCGTATACCTACCGTCAAGTCCCTGAATACGGATACTTGCGTTGGCGCTTGTTGGCGATGTGGTCTGGACGTGAATACCTGTGCTTTCTGCTAAAAGCATGCGAATATCTCCTGGTTTCATATTACCCTTTTCTGCCAATTCTTCACTACCTATAAATTCAATCCGGGTAGGAATATTTTGTATGCTCCTGGTACTTCTTGTAGACGATATTATTACTTGATCCAATTCTTCTGAACTTTCTTGTAGTAAAATTTCAATAACATTTGTGTCCTTTAATGGAAATTTTAAGGTGTCAATATGTTCATTGAAGCCTATATAACTAAAAATTATTTCCTGTAATCCGTCAGGAATATTTGCTAATGTAATTTGTCCATTTTCGTCAGACGTCGCAACAAGCGACGTTCCCTTTATAGATGCTGTTACACCATTTAAGGGTTCATTTGTTTCAATGCTTTTGACAACAACATTTAAGGTATTTTGTGCATATGCACAAAGGTTTAGTGCCATAAAAAATGACACAATGAGTATTTTTTTCATTGTATAGATGATACTTAATTTGAATAAATAAAGATAACAATACCGAAGTATCGTTACTAATTATATGCTGTAAGAGCTACAAATTAAGTAAGTTGTGGGGGATGCCAAACAGAATATGGGAAATCTGAAATAGGTTTTATGAAAGTTATTGCTATTTTTTTTTCAGTTTGTACGACAGGATGTATAATTGAAAAATGAAAAAAGGTCATTACAAACCCCATACAGGTATTACAATTCATAAAAGGCGAACAACATTTCGCACAACCATCTTTTCCTTGTTGGTGGTTTTGAGTTGTTTGTTGTCGAGGTTTAATACATCTATCTTCCCTTAAGCACAATGGTGCTGTTGATAGAATCAACACCATAAAAGCCAATATGAATGATAAATATTTCATTTGGCAAATGTATAAATTTATGCTCAATTTATCATAGTAATAAACAATTAGAACATCTACTGTTATTTTTTAAATAATATAAATGGAGAATTACAAAAGAGACGGTAATAATTTTCTATTTTTTTTCTAAATATATTTGGTTTATAACACAGAATCTTTTCTTTGGCCGCGTCCAGGGAAAGAAAAGAAGCCCGCTAAAGTAACAAAAGGGATACTGCCTATCCCTTACAAAATTTTCGCATCCTGTTTGATAAAATGGCGCATGGTGCATTTTTATCAAAGTGGCTGCACCGCTTTACCGCAAAAAGACTGCCCCGACCTTGGGGAGGGGGTGTCTTTTTGCCGCCCGATTTTCGGGTCAGCCGACTTTTAGGGGCTGTGACTGGAAGTTTCCCAGATTAAGGAAAAATCCCCTGTACTCGGTCATCCCATAGCGGAACAAGCTCCACAACAGCGAACATCCCATCTGTGCCAGTGCTGAATTGATAAACAGTTCCTGTTTTTCCAAAGCCTCGGATAAGGAACAGCTCGGCGTATCGTCCATCTGCTCGGACTGTTTTAATAATTCCCCAAATTCTTCGGTTACAAACGGCAGGTCTGCCACCGTTTCATATTTTTCTGAGTCAGGCTGTTTAACCTGTCCGACAGTCGCTAATATTACCTGTCCTGTATGCTGGCTGTTGCCAAAGTCCAGCCAATATTTAGGTGCATCTCTATGATTTCTGTGGGCGCATAGTTCTTTAAGTATTTCAGCAACGCCAAACCTAGCCTGTACACTGTCCACGCAGGAAATATAGATAGCCGCCTGTGCATTTTGGGGCAGTCTGCCCAAAGTATCTTTCTCAAATTTCACCGTTTCCGCCTTCCAATAAGTTCCCATAAAACGATTGGCTCGGTTTATCAGGGCTACAGATTTATATAATCCAACCTCGGACTCGGCAAAACGCTGTCTGCCCAGATTGGCAGTCGTGATAACATCATCATCCCAAAGGCGGACAGACAGCCCTGCGTGCCCAAGTTCAATCAGGCTGTGGCTGATTTCCATCAGGGCGGTCAATACTTTTGAGCCTGTTCCCCCTGCACCGATCAGGTTTACCGCAATGGGGTTGGTCGGATTTATGAGGCTGTTGTCGGTAAAATGCATTTTTATTTTCTCGGTATTCATCACAATAGATTTTTAAGGGTTTTGTTGTTCTTTTTCAATGCTTCTTTTGGAAAGGGGTTTCCTGTCTGTACAAGTTCTTTCCATAGGCTTACAATGTTTTTCCCTGTCAGGTTTTCGCATAAGGAGTGGCTGAAATAGGAATTAAAAAAGTAGTCTTCCCACGCTCGGGTAAATTCCTCCACCGAAGCCGAATTTTTTATCTCAATATTGACAGTTCCCATGCAGACATTGCCCTTTTCGTAGATATTGAAAAAAGGAGCGTAATACAGGGGTGTTTTTTCTGTCGGTCTTCTGTCAGCAGTTAAAGCAAAAACGGTAAGACTGCTTCTGCCCGCCATCCAAAGCATTGCAGGCACCTGCGCCTTTCCGCTCTTTATGCCCAGACTGTCCACAAAATACATCTGCCTCTGCTGTGTTTTGGTGTACCATAGTACCACACCCTTTTCTCTGCTCGGATTGATATGCAGTATGTTTGTCGGCAGTATCCCGCTGGATTTTAAAAAGGCTTTATCCTTATCTTTTTCTATTACCAACGCCTTTGCCAATACTTTTGCTTCACGTTCTGTGAGCGGGTGGGCATTGACAGGAGTGCCGTTCTTGTCCATATCTAAATGCTCCACATAAACATCGCCGTCCATTCCTTTGGTTTCATAGAAAACGAGTGCGGATTTAGGATGGTACAGCGCAGGGAAGCTTTCTGTGATGTCGGTTGTATTTTTCATTTTCTTGTGGTTTTATAGTTATAAAGCAGACTGCATATATCGTCCAAAAGGGCAAACAGCCTGTTCTCAAAATCAAGACTGTTTTCTGTCTGCTCTTTTTTGTCAAAACGTCTGCTGATGGTCGGTTCCTGCATTTCTGCGTACTCGTTGAATTCGCTGTTGATGCTCTCGGCAAGGTTCTCGTACAGTCCTCCTTTTGTGTGCGATATAAAGGAAATGTACTTCTCCATACCAATGGTTTCATTACCGCAGTCATCATTGTCGGGGTCTTCTTCGGGCATCGGAGCATTTCGAAAAATACCTGCATTGGGATATTGCGCATAGAGCGCAAAGGCATTGTAAGCTGTCAGCCAGCACTCGTGGTCGAATGCATCACTTTTTTTAAAAATGTCTAAACGCTTTTGAAACAGCTGTAAACTCATTGGGTTAAAAATCTTCTGCCCGATGCAGTCTCCAATGAATTCCGCTTTTTCAAACTCAAGCTTATATGCTTGGCTGTCGTCCGTTTCATCGTCCTGCTCCGCCCATTCCTTGTGCATTTCATACATCCAATACAGGTAACTGTTTTCCTGCCTGAAATAAGGAATGTCTGCTATGTGGTACAGGTACGAGCAGACCGAAACGAGCAGTTGGGCGTTTCTTTTGCGCTTGGGGTCGTGGAGCATCTGATACAGCGGTTCGATGGGTATATAATACAGGGTTGTGCCTGTGCTGTATTTTTCCTCACTGATGAAGTAGGTTTTCCTGCTGTCCTGCACCAAACGTAATTCCTGCCAATTCGGAACACCCTGCTTTAACTTTTCTTCCATATCCCATATCGCCAACGCCAGATTGTATGGGTACTGAAACTGACTGGTCTGCATTGGTTCTATCTTATAATGCTCGGCTAGTTTGGAAAGGGACTGATAAAAATCACTTTCTGTTTTTACCGTTTCTGTACAAGCCTGTACCGTTTTTGTTGCTTTCAGTCTTGGCAGGAACGAAGTTTTTAGAAAACCATTGGCAACATTTCCACAGGTACTGACCTGCGCCTGTCCTTTTGAACCTCGCCCGCATCTTTGGGTTTCTGCATCCAATGGGCGAACTCGCCGAGCTGTTTGTGCAACTGCCTTTGTCTTTTTTGTTCGGGTGGTGTGATTGTCCCCGATATGATATGTTTGTGCATAGTCCATTGCTTTAAAATTTGGTTTAACCTTTAGTTCCCATTACGCTCTCAAATCGGTATTCTACTGCATCATCCTTAATGACGGGTGCGGATATTTTAGCGGTTGTCAAAATGGGATACGTGCTGGCATAAAAATTTAGTACTGCTTCCACGCTCCAACGTGGTTCGGGATCGGTCAATATAATATCGTGTCCTTTGTCTTTGAGCAGGAACACTCTTTCCAATTGAGTTGCTAATAACATGATGATGGATTTTAGGTTATTACATTTGGTTTTCCTGTGCATTTTCTGTCGGGTAATCGGCAGTTGCCTGTTCTGCTTCTTCGGTTTCGGGTTTTTCTTCCTCGACAGCTCCAAAAAGGCTTGGCGCAGAAAACTTGTCGGAAAGTTCTCTTCTGCGTCTGCGTATCTCGTCAGCCTTTTCAGGGAACTCTGTTATTTCGGGTACTTTTACCCATGCTTCACGATGCTTTCCTTCTTTATCAAGTTCATCCGCCTTTGCCATTGCTTCTTTATACTTCTTGTCTTTGGCTTCCTGTTCTTTCTTCTGCCTGTCGGCTTTCTCTTTCTCCATTGCCGAGTGCTTTTTGGTTTCTTCCAACTGCTTCATAAAGCTTTCCATGTCGACCATCAAGCCTGAAGCGGTCTGCATGGGTGTGGTTATCTTCTCGAAAAAACCGTTGTCGAGTTCCTCGGCTGTTCCCCTGAGATTAAGTGGCGGTATGATGTTCTTTGCGTTGTCCCCGCACTGTTCGTTTTGGAGCATAACCGATACGACTAGGCTGTTTTCTGCTCCTTTTGCTATGGTAATCTGCAAGTCGCCTGTAATCTGCAACTGCGCTATCTGATGGAAAAAATTTGCATTCATAATTCTAAAATTTTGATTGTCGTCTGATTGTTTTTTATGGCTCTGAGTTTCCCGTACATATCTGTCCAATAGGCTTTCTGCCTTTTATCGAACTCGGAGAAACTCTTATCCTCGTGGCGGTATTCCTTGTACTGTCCTGCCATCCTGATGGCTTCTTTCAGGTTTGTCACCTCAATGGGACAGCCGTTCAAATCTGTTATCTTCATTGCTTTAGCACTTCAGTTTTTAGGGGTATAAATTCCATTGTCATACCATCCTATAAGCTGTTCCCAATTCCTTAAAAGGCTGTTGGTATCTATATAGAAACATTCGATTCTATTGCAGTAAATGATATAGACAGCCTGGTCTTTGTATTTCGTTTCAAGGCTCTGCAATTGAGCCATACTTTCAGCTTGGTCTATTGATTTGGCTTCCATAACGGTTGTTTATAACAGGCTACCACCGATTAGGGCGGCAGCCTTTGGTTATCTAGTTAAGGTTTAGGATTTCTGCACCATCTAAGGCGAAGCCTGTACACAACTCAAATGCTTTCTGTGATTTGAGCTGTGCAGTACCGCCCAAAACGATGCTCTGCAACTTGGCCTGCCCATCTTTGTAACTGCGTACATTCTGATAGTAGCCTGTGACAGCGTTATACGCTCCGAACAATGTGCCTTTTGTGGTGTCCATCTGCTGTGTGTCACTAGCCATAGCGTATGCGAAGGCATCCTCAACGGTATTTTTGAACACGGTCGAGATTTCATCTTCCGCACCTTTTTTAAGCAGGTCATACGTTTCCTTGTTGGGGCAGAGTGCCAATTGGATAAGCTTTCTTACCTCTTTGTCCGTTACCTTTACTTTTGCCCACTCATTGAATATCCCTTCCAACTGACTGCTCAGGGTGCTTGCCAAGCCCATAATCTTGTGGGCGTTCTCAATACGCTGTTTTGCTCCCGATGTGTGTTTGATGCGCACTACGTTTGTCATATTTCGCAGGGAGGCGTTAAGAGTGTTTTGGCATACGATACGGATAGGGGTAAAAGCGGCTGTGATGCTTCCGCTACCGTCATGCGAAGTGGTAAGGAAAATGTATTTTTCGGTTACATCATCGCCATTTCCAACTCGGATATAATCGGGCAGTTTGGCTGTAATAAATATGCGTTCCCCGTTGCCCAGCGCCCCTGCGGTTTCATAGAGTATTCCATCGCCACCGCCTACGATGGCATCAAAGAAACTGAAGGCTTCACGGTTCTGCACGATATGATAGTCTTTCCCTACCACGCCGAGTACTGCATTGTTATCGGTGCGTATGTTGGCAAAATAGTTAGGGACTTCCAATTCGTTACTGCCTATCTCGATACTGTCTGCCGTTTGAACAATACCCGAACCTTTGGTAAACAGCGGACTTTTAACCACTTGGTAGTCTAAGCCTGCAAATTTGATAGCCTGCTCGCTTGTCGGGTACTCCGTTACAACCTGCCCTAGTCCGTGCCACGCTTTTTCCTTTACGCTAAAGAATGAATAACGTCCTGTTTCACTGTTGAAGCTGATATTATGTGCCATGATTTAAAATTTTAAATTGTTTAATTTATTGAGCTTTCCGTTTCTAAAATGGGAGGTCGTCCTTTGTATCGTCAGTATTGTTTCCTGCAGGAACCTTTACCGCTTCGGCTTTTTTACCGCCCCCGTGCAGTTTGATCTGCGAGGTGTTGAAGTTCAGCCCTGCGTGGGCTTCCCCGTCTGAGCCTTTCCACGCCCTTGCGCTTGCCCTGCCTGTCAGTTCTACGACCGTACCCTTTGTGAGTATCTTTGCTACCTTGGCGCTGAGCCAGTAGGCGCACTCAAAATAGGTGGTCTGTTCTATGCGTTGACCTGCCTTGTTTCTGTAGCTGTCGTTGATGGCTACTGAAAAGTTTACTACCTGTCTGTTGTCTGACAAAGTGCGTACCTCCGCATCTTTTGTCACTCTTCCTGTAATGTTCATGATTCGTGGTTTTTAAATGATTACTTTCTTTTTATTTTTAAAAAATTTATTCGGCAATGAGAGGAGGCGCTGTTTTGTTTCATCTCTGCCGTTTTCAATATTTTATTTCTCATTGCTGACATTTTTTTTTATTCGTCTAAAGAGCCGGAGTATGCTATGTTTCGTTTCATAAGCATAAAAAGGTTAGTGTTTAGTAGCAGCAAGGCTTTGCTAAAAAATACGACCCGCATGGGTGGAGATTTTTTAGCAAACCTGTAAGGCTGGGCCTTGCTGGTGCGTTAAGAACACGGAGTTACCTTTGCTTGTGAAATGAGACAAAAGCATACTGGTTTTTTGATACAGAAAAGACAGGGAAGCAATAGGCGGATGTTATTGGAAAAGGCACTGTATGGCTGGCAGTCTGTGCCGCCGCTATTCCAAATAGCTGCTAACCTTTAGGTAAGGCGCCATTATCTGCAGGCATTATTAATTTAATTTTGAAAACGTTTACTGCATCTTGCACGCAGGCTGCGGGCTATAAAGTGAATGCACGCCCTGATCCATTATCTGGCGGTGCTGAAAAAAATAAGGAAGAGAATTGAAAAAAATGAAAAAAATCCGGGATACAGACCACACGGCGGAAGGCAGGATTAAAGCGGCGGCCCGCACCATTTTTTACAGGAAAGGCTACGCCGCCGCACGAACTGTTGAAGTTGCAAGGGAAGCAGATGTAAGTCCGGCGATGCTCCATTATTACTTTAGGAGTAAGGCACTGCTTTTTGAAGTTGTTATACTCGAATCTCTCTCAGTTCTTATGAAGGGCCTGGAAGACATACTGAATGATGAGAGCACCGGATTTGCCTTTAAGGTCGAGCAGCTGGTCCTGCATTATCTGGACATGATGGCAGAAGATCCTGAACTTCCAATTTTTATCCTTACGGAAATGAGAAGCAGTGCTTCTGAACTTATTGCAAGGCAGCCAATGTACGATATGGTAAAGAATTCAGTATTCTGGCACCAGCTTGAGCAGGCAGCCAGCATGAGGGAGTCCGGCGGTACCAACCCTATTCATTATGTATTGAACATAGTGGGACTGGTCGTATTTCCTTTTATTGCAGAACCGTTATTTGGCGGAAGCCGGGGAATTGGAGAGGGAGATTACGATAAGCTCCTGCAGGAACGCAGAGAGCTGGTACCAATGTGGATAGATAAGATGCTGCAGTAATTTATTTCCGCTTTTTACTGGCGGCTATCGGATTTTAATTTCGCGCGGTGCTGGCTTCCCCATTCACCCAGCGCCCTGACTACCTGCTCAAGGCTTCTACTGTACGGTGCAAGTCCGTATTCTATAAGCATAGGATCCACTGTAACCTTTTTATATATAAATCCGGTAAGCTCCATATCCTTGAGCTCGTTTGAAAGGACACGGGCAGAGATGCCTTCTATCTGGCGCTGCAGTTCGGTGAAGCGTTTGTCACCATCGGCAAGGGCAACAATTATGCTCAGCTTCCATTTTCCACCTATTACGTACAAAGCATCGCTGACATCTTTAATGCTCGCCTTACAGTGGCCTGCTGCCTCAGTTGTAATTTTGGGACGGCCTTCGTTTTCTATTATTTCCATGGATCAATAAGTTACTAACCTTTAGGTTAGAGGTAAAAATTCGATAGTAAAATTAGATTATTTTTGATTTTTAAACAATTACAAACATGAAAATAAAGAAAATTACAGGTATTGTACTTACTGTACTTGCGGTCGGAATGGTAGCGCTGAGCGGCGTTATGAAATTAATGGGAAATCCGGAATCTGTCAAGGGTTTAGAGGCAGTCGGCGTCGCGCAGTATGCGACTATGCTCGGGCTGGCGGAAATCGTTTTTGCTGCCCTTTTTGCGTTCCCCAAAACGCTTAAAATTGGTTTTTTACTAGTAGCATCGTATTTTGCAGGCGCTCTGGCTGTCGAAGTATCTTACGGCCTGGCGCTGAATTCGCTGGTACCTTTAGTACTGCTTTGGATCACCGCTGCAGTGCGCGACGCTTCTATCTTCCTGCCGGGAAATAATACTGAAATTAAATAAAAATTATGGGAAAAATTCTTGTAACCGGAGCCACGGGGCACCTGGGGGCATCAGTTGTCAATGAACTGCTGGATAGAATTCCGGCGGAAGATATTGTTGCCCTTGCCCGCGATCCTGAAAAAGCGAAAACGCACAAATCTAAAGGCGTTACTGTCAGACAGGGGGATTATAATGACTATGATTCTCTGGTGTCCGCTTTCAGGGGCATCGAAAAGCTTTATTTTGTTTCGTCGAGCGACATTGCCAGCCGCCTGCCTCAGCACCAGAATGTTGTCAATGCTGCAATGGAAGCAGGTGTGAAACATATTATTTATACCAGCGCCCAGCGAAAATTTGAAGACGGTACATCAGCCATAGCCTACGTGGCGGATGCACACTGGAAGACAGACGACATGATTAAAGATTCAGGTCTGCCCTTTACGCTATTGAAGCATGGTCTTTATAGTGATATACTGCCGATGTTCATGGGTCCCGATGTAATTAATACCGGTATGATATTCCTTCCTGCCGGCAGCGGAAAAACATCTTTTGCAAGCCGTTCGGATTTGGCAAAGGCGGCGGCTATCGTACTTACGAGCGCAGGCCATGAGGGAAAAATTTATGAATTCGGCGGAACAGAGTCGGTCTCGTTTCCAGAGATTGCTGCGATACTGAGTGAGCTGTCTTCAAAAGAAATACAGTACGTATCGCCATCTGAAAAGGACTTTGTTATCCAGCTCCAGAATTTTGGAGTGTCTGCCCAGGACATAGAGGGTATAGTTACATTTTGCGCGGCCATTGCACAGGGTGAATTTGATTTTCCATCTTCTGATCTAAAAGATATTTTGGGCAGCGAGCCGCAGAGCGTACGTGAGTTTTTGAAAACCGCCTACGTTTTGTAGTATGCCTGTCTGTTTATGGAGGGTCTGCATGAGAGCGGCTCTCCTGACAGCCGGCACTTACCTCATTTATGGACGGGGCATAGTACCGCCCTTGATAAAATTACTTCTTCCATGATATTGATCTGCCTTTGAAATCTCCCAGCGGATTACTGTTTCAGTTTTAATTACCTGTATGCTGAGTAAATTCCTGTGCCAATGCAACTACTTTCCTTGCCAGTATGACTGTTGGATCTGCTAATGGGACTCTATAATCATGTACAATAATTTCATTTTCATCCGGAAAAAGCAGCGGCAGTTCTGTACATCCCAGCACAATAACCTGCGCTCCGCTGTCCATTAGATATTTTACAGCTTTTAAGATATACTCTTTACACAGGCCGTCTTTGAAACCAGCTTTGATGCCCTGTTCTCCGTAGATACTTTCCATAACCAGATCCTGATGTTCCCTGTCGGGAGTGAGTACTGCCAGACGGGATGCTGTCAATACCTCGTGATATACTTTACTTTCTATGGTACCGCTGGTAGCCAGTAATCCAACCCTTGTCCCAGCGCCAAATTTCGAGGCAATATGCAGTGCCGTAGTTTCCAGCATATTAATAATGGGAATACTGAGATGCTCCTGAATGCTTTTCACAAAAGCGTGGGCAGTATTGCAGGGGATAGCGATTGCATGGGCTCCCTCTGCTTCAAGGCGTCTGCATGTCGAGAACATTGCCACAGTGGGGTCAGTTTCCTGCCGGATAAGATTGGCTGTCCTGTCGGGTATCTGCGGGTTTTGCTCAACGACCATTTTGATGTGGTCCTGGTCTTTAGATGCAGGAGTGTTCTGTATGACCTTGTTCATAAAATCTACTGTTGCTGATGGGCCAACGCCGCCAAGGATACCAAGCTTGAACTTTTTCTCGGGCGAGCCGATCCCGTTTTCAACGGCGTAGTCGGCATATACCTGATTTACGTCCACCAGGGAAATACCCCTTTGGCGCAGCTGGTCTGCGATCAGCGATATTTCGGTGATGCAGGGCACTACAACACTGCAGCCCATATCCATTAGTTCATTACAGGCCTGAACCGCATATTCCAGCGGCAGTCCTTCAAAATTACCATTCTTGATACCGCTGTCTCCATAAATTGCTTCCATGAGGTGATCCTGCCTTGTGGGAAATACTATCTCATAGCCGCTAAAATTACTTGAGAGAAGCGGACTGCGCTTTACGTAATCAGAGGCCAGTATCCCTATTCTTGAACCTTTTTGAATCGTGGCCTCAAGGTGCCGGGTCAGCGCATCAAAAATATTTACGATGGGCACAGTAATTTCCTTTTGGAGTTCTTCCAGGAACGAGTGGCTGGCAAAACATGGCAAAAGCACTTTTGTCACGCCTTTCTCTTCAAAATTTTTACAGACTGCGTAGGTATAAAACTTCCTTGACTTGATGTCCTGCTCATGATACAGGGGAAGATTTATCTGGCTGTATGGCTGCTGTTCAAATATGAGGTGGTATTCCAGCTGGTTTTTTAAGACGCGCTGATTTTTGAGGAGCTTAAAAAACAAGTCCCCTCCGGAGAGCGTACCCAAACCTCCGATAACAGCAATTTTTTCCATGGCATTTTTAAGATAAGAATACAAAATTAGCCATTTGTTTTCAATCAGCATATCGGTCGCCGGCACTAAATTGATAACCGAAACGTATCCGCTAACCTTTTGATTACTAGTAATAAAATGTAACAATTTATCAAATACCTTTGCCTTATCAATGTTAATATCAGAGAGATGAATTACAAGCTATTAGGAAAGAGAACAGGACTGCCGGTAAGCGAATTTGCACTGGGAGCGGGAAGTTTCGGGACAGCATGGGGCTATGGCGCCGAAGAGAAGGAAGTGGATCGTATTGTATCGCTTTACACAGAATCAGGGGGCAACCTCATCGATACCGCAGACAACTACCAGTGCGGCGAATCTGAAGAGATATTGGGACGCGTGTTAGCATCCAAGAGAAATGATATAGTTATAAGTACAAAATATACAAGAGGGCTTTTTCCGGGACAAAGTCTGGGAACGCTGGGCAATCACCGTAAAAATATGGTGCAGTCGGTAGAGGAAAGTCTTAGGAGGCTGAAGACTGACAGGATCGATCTTTACTTCGTGCATCAGGATGACTTTTTTACCCCGATCGAGGAAATTGTGCGCGGCCTGGATGACCTGGTTCGTGCGGGCAAGATTGTTTACGGGGGAATCTCTAATTTCCCGGCATGGCGTGTTGCCAACGCTGCGACACTGGCTGACCTTAGAGGCTGGTCTGCGGTAAGTGCAATAGAGGTTGAATACAGCCTTCTGCAGCGTGAGACTGAAAGGGAGCTGCTTCCAATGGCTGAGGCATTCGGTCTTGGCGTAATGGCGTGGTCGCCGCTTGCAGGCGGTCTTTTGACCGGTAAATACCGCAAGGGAGAAACCGGCAGGGCTACAGCTTTTGAGGGCAGCATTCCCTACCAGGGAAATCCAATTGCCGAAGCGGTCCTGGATGAACTTTTCAGCATTGCGGCGGTTATAGAAAGCGAGCCTGAACTAATAGCCCTTGCATGGCTGAAGGCAAAGGGAGTTATCCCGATACTTGGAGCACGAACCTTCGAGCAGATCCAGAAAAACCTGAAAGCTGCCGAAATTCAGCTTACCCATGCGCAGGTCAGCGCGCTGGACAAGGCAAGCAGTGTTCCTATGGGATATCCCTACGACTTCAACAATGCCCCTGAGCATAGGACGGTTTTGACCGGCGGCAGAATGGATCAGATTGTAAAGCCAAACACAGTTGTCCGTTAATCTAAATTGATCAGGCTTCCATATGCACTGGGAATCCTGAGCAGCGACCGGCTTTGCATGAAAAGCCTACCTCTCGCTTTTTATCTTTTCCCTGTGCTGGATGCCCCATCGGGTCATTGCCCCCACAAGTTCTTCAAGGGTGTGGCTGTAAGGCAGAAGTTCATATTCAATGGTAACGGGATAGCCTACGGCCACCTTCTTTATTATAAAGCCATTGAGTTCAAGTTCTTTCAATTCGCTGGATAAAACGCGTGCTGAAATACCTTTGACTTGTTTCTGCAGTTCGGAAAACCTGTTATTGCCCCTGGCCATTGCAATGATAATCATGAGTTTCCATTTGCCGCCGATAGCGTAAAGCGCATCGCTTACAGCATTGAGCACCACGGTACATTCATCGGTAAATTCTTTGCTTACGGGCTTGCCGTCATTTAAATCTTCCATTGTTTCACTATTTAGTTAGTCGCTAACCTTTTGGTAACTACTAATATTATGTAAGCAAATATACGGTAAATTTGTATAAACCAAAAGCTTTTTTTTTCAAGTTTAATTCAGCGCATAATTTTCGCGATGCTCAGGTTTAAAGTGGAGAAAGGAACTGAAGCAACGACGCATTCTCCGCGGGAATTTTAGATAACAGCTAATGAAATTACAGTTATGCAAGTACATAAATTATCAGGCTCATATTCGACAGGCTGCGGGGCAGCGAGGGCGGAAATCGACCGCTTCCTGTATTACTGTTATGCCCTTATCATCTGCCGCGGCTGGAGGCCGTACTCTATTATTCCGGTATTGCGGTCGGAGCTTCAAGGCATGGTTTATCCGCAGACCTGCTCTTACATGCAGCTCGTTGTAGTCCAGCGAACCGACTACGAAAACTTTGACTCCCTGAACTACGTTACCTCATCTGAAGATTTTGAAAATGTCCCTTCCGAACTTCAGCTGGCGTACGTTACCGCATACCGGCACATGCTGATGAGCAGAGATGAACTTGACCGGTGGTCCGAGAACGCCCTAGATGATGCCGTACTAAAACTGCAGAAGCTTGCTCTGCGGAGCGGTTTGAGGCTCAGCCTCATTGCTGTGGATCCCAAACGGCTCGATGAGCGCCTGGGTCTGGCCGATATCTGCCTGAAATCCTACTGCATTTTTGATATTGTAAAGAATAACTATGCCTCCGGGCAGCATATAAATAACTGATTAAATTAAGAAATATGAACCTAACTATTTTTGGAGGCACAGGCCCGGCGGGGCTACTGGTGGTGGAAAAAGCACTACAGGACGGCCACAGGGTTGTGGCTTACGTAAGGCCATCCACAAGCATCGCAATTGAAAACAGCAATCTTACGATAATTCGGGGCGAACTGACCGACGCCACTGCAATACACCAGGCGGTTATTGGATCCGACGCGGTGATCAGCCTTCTGGGGCCTAAGAAAAAATCAAAAGAGCTGGATATTTCAAACGGTTACAGGATTATTATCGACGCCATGAAAAAGACCGGCACCAAGCGTCTGATTACTGCGGTGTCATCAAGTTACAGCGATCCCAATGATACGTTCCAGTTTATGGTTTCATTCGGAGTGGTCGTCTTGAAAATTCTGGCCCCCGGTATCCTGAAAGATATCGTAACCTTTGGTGACCTGATCCGCAACAGCGGTCTGGAGTGGACTATGGCTCGTGTGCCTGTTCTAAAAACCAAGCCTGCGCAGGGCAATATCCATATAGGATACGCAGGCGACGGCAAGTTCAGCTTCTTTGAACTCAGCCGTGCTGATCTGGCAAATTTCCTGCTGGCACAGCTTGACACCAATGACTATCTGTATAAGGCGCCTGCAATCAGCAAATAAAAAAAAGACTGTGTGATAACCGCACGGCAATTCGCAGCTGCGATATATAAAAACTGAATTTTAATACTAATAAATAATAATGATGACACTGGAAATTTTAAAAGACAAGGAAGAATTAAGAGCTGTAATAGATGCTTATGCAACTTTAGGGGATGAGAAAAAGCTTGCGGAGCAGATGGCACTTTTTACCCCGGATACTACATATAATGTGTTTATGAACGGTCAGCAGGTTGTCGCTACCAACGGCAGGGAGCAGCTTGAAAAAGATTTTGCAGAACACATGGGCCAGGTAAAGACCTACTTTACCCTAAATGGGCAGTTCAGTGTGACAATTGATGGTGATGCTGCAAGCGGTGTTTCTTTTTCGCAGATCAAGATGATCAGGGAGGCTGAAGGAAAGAACGTGCTGACGGATTACAGCGTTAGATACGACGATACCTTTATACGCCAGAACGGCAAATGGCTGATCAAAGACCGCGTTGGGCATTTCATCATTATTGAAGCACGACCAATCAATTAAGATGATACAAATGAAAGGCAACATATATGCAGCAGTGCTGGCAGCTGTACTTTTTTTTGCAGTGGCAGTCCCTGCTAATGCTCAGGGAAAAGCCGGCACATCAGGCACTTCTGCTCAAAACAGCAGTGACAAAGAAGAAATCAGGAAGCTGATTGATGGGTACGCGTATTTGGGAGATGAGAAGAAAATTTCAGAACAGATGGGTCTGCTTACTCCAGATGCGGTATATAAAGTGTATATGAACGGCAGCCTTGTTGTTAATATTACCGGAACTGATAAATTGGAACGTGAATTCACAGGCCACGCCGCGCAGGTAAAAACTTATTTTACCCTCAACGGCCAGCATACTG
Source organism: Flavobacterium sp. FG19 (assembly GCF_057809475.1). NCBI lineage: Bacteria > Pseudomonadati > Bacteroidota > Flavobacteriia > Flavobacteriales > Flavobacteriaceae > Flavobacterium > Flavobacterium sp. FG19. Next base: position 270,012 of record NZ_JBMDKA010000003.1, read on the forward strand.
TCGACTTTCAAGGCGATCATGCGACAGGTTTGTCCTTTAGTCAGATTAAAATGGTCAGGGAAGCCGATGGAAAAGATGTTCTTTCTGACTACAGCGTACGATACGCTGATGTCTACATCCGAAAGACCGGCAGATGGCTGATCAAAGAACGTACGGCATACTTTGTCCTGGTGGAATCCAGACCCCTTACAAAATAAAACTTTTAACTGTGTAATACAGCCTTGGAAAAATTGTCCCCGAGCAGCAGAAGTTCTCTGCCACGACACTATATATTACTATAAGCCATGATGGAAGATTCAGATAATAATATGACCGAGCATGAAACAGGCCTGCGTCAAATGCTGCTGGTCAGGGACATAATGCAATTGCTCTGCGGACGCTGGAAGATGCAGATTGTGCTCTTTCTTCTACATAACGGTACAACACGGTTCATGGACCTGCAGCGCGGAGTTGAGGGAATTTCGGCCCGCGTCCTGTCCAAGGACCTGCAGGAACTGGAACAGTCGCAGCTTGTTTTGCGGAAGGTAAAGGATCCTAAGCTCACAAGCGTCGATTATGAGCTTACATCGAATGGAAGGGAATTAGAGCCAGTCATAAAAAGTATGACTGTCTGGGGGAATGGGTATTTTAAAAAAATTAGATAAAAAAATAATGAAAAGATTAGAAAATAAAGTTGCGGTTATCACCGGAGGCAATGGCGGCATCGGCTTTGCTGCGGCAAAATTGTTTGCAGAACATGGTGCACATGTATACATTACCGGACGAAAGCAGGCTGTACTTCAGGCAGCTGCTGACGAGATCGGGTCCAATGTAACAGCAGTACAGGGTGATGTTTCCAATATGGCAGACCTTGACCGCCTGATTGCAGAAGTAAAGGAGCATCATGGAAAGATTGATATTTTATTCTCAAATGTGGGCACCGCCCATTTCGAGCCGCTTGGACATATAACAGAGAGCTCCTTTGACGAGCTGTTCGGCACCAACGTTAAAGGTACGGTATTTCTTGTACAGAAATCACTGCCCTTGATGTCAAAAGGGGGTTCGATTATATTGGCAGGTTCTATCAACGGTTCCAAAGGCACCCCTGCAATGAGCCTTTACAGTGCTACAAAAGCCGCTGTCCGTAATCTGGCAAGATCGTGGGCTCTTGATTTAAAAGGTACAGGCATCCGTGTCAATGTGCTTTCTCCAGGAGCAACCTCAACGGCTAATGTCGTACAGAGACTTACTGATATTGGCATGATTGACGGCCTTAATGCAAGTATCGCGCAGCAAAGCCCTCTGGGACGCATGGCTAATCCTGAGGAAGTTGCGGGTGCTGCATTATTCCTTGCATCGGATGACAGCCGTGCGCTAAACGGCAGCGAGCTGTTTGCTGACGGAGGAATGGGACAGGTTTAAAGGGCAGCGGATTACAATACTGCGTTTGTAAATTAAAAGATTAGCTCTGTGCAGCAAATCTTCTTTGTTTACTATTTACTTTACTTTTATGGAAAGCCCCGGGCAATTTTGCTGCGGGGCTTTTTTGTGATCAGGCTGAATATTGATATCATCCCATTTTATAAATTAAAGCATATATGGGTCAGCCTGATGAAACTTATTTCAAGAATTTCTGATAAAAAAAAAGAACCGCTGTATGCGGTTCTTTTATCTGTAATTTATAATGTGTGCGCTGCACTAACTGAAAGATTTCCAGATACACATCATGATAGTCGATAAAATCTACTCGTCAAAACCAACAATTCTATGGTACTGATAAAGCTCCTCAATGCTTTTGATCTCCTGCTCAGATAATTTCAGCGACAGTGCATTTACAGCGTCTTCAAGGTGATGCAGCTTGGTTGCACCAACTATTGGCGCCGTAATTTCAGACTTGTTCATCATCCATGCCAGTGAAAGCTGCGCTGCTGAAACGCCTTTATCGCCCGCGACTTGCTGGACGCGCTTTATAACTTCAAAATCGGAAGGGTCATTGTAATAGTCCCCGCTGTAGTTATCGGTTTTGGCACGTTTGGTCTCATTGGGGTCTTTTGCATCTTTTCGCGCCAAAAGCCCTGCTGCCAGCGGCGACCAGGGAATAATAGCAACTTTCTGGTCGATACACAAGGGTATCATTTCTCGCTCTTCCTCGCGGTATAAAAGGTTATAGTGCGGCTGCATGGATACAAAACGTGTCCACCCGTTTAGCTGCGCGGTATACTGCGCTTTGGCGAATTGCCAGCTGTACATGGAAGAAGCCCCGATGTAGCGTGCCTTACCCTGCTTTACAATATCGTGAAGGGCTTCCATTGTTTCTTCAATAGGCGTACTTTCGTCCCACCTGTGAATCTGATACAAATCTACATAATCTGTGCCGAGCCTTCTCAGGCTCTCGTCAATGGCATTCATGATATGTTTGCGTGACAGGCCTTTCCTATTTGGTCCATCGCCGGGATGCACAGGATTAAAAACCTTAGTGGCCAGCACATAATCTTCGCGGCTGGCAAAGTCCTTGAGTGCCTTTCCTATCGTTATTTCGCTGCCGCCCTCGTTATACACATTGGCGGTATCAAAAAAGTTGATCCCCAGTTCCAAGGCTTTTTTAATGAAGGGGCGGCTTTCAGCATCGCTCAGCGCCCAGGGGAATTGAGGCGTCGGGCCTCCGTAGCTCATTGTCCCAAGGCATAAGGGCGAAACCGTCATTCCTGTATTTCCAAATTTTACGTATTCCATAGTTTTTCTTTTTTATTGCAGGCGGGCGGAGGGCGAATGACCCTGCACCTGCATCATTTAGTTATATAATCCGGAAAGGGTACACCAGTGAGCTTATGGCAATGGCCTAATAACTTCTCCTGATAACTGTTCTCTTTTGCTTCGGGCCTGAAACCTTGCTGTTTTTGATGAAAAAAATACTGCCCTGTAACATCTGCATTTCGGTCCTCTCCATCCACCAGCCAAAATTGGGTCTGCCAGCCTTGTAAAAGACTGTCCGGTGCTCCGGAGCCGCCCATTTTAGTAGGCACCCAGCCCGGGTCAACAGCATTAGAATATAGGTCCGGCCACTGCCTTGCTGCGGCCATGCTCAGTGTAAGCACGTGCAGCTTCGAATCGGAATAACTGATGGCCTTACCGCTTTGACCCGATACAGTAATGTCAGGATGTCCTTGCATGTGCATGCCCGAGCTGAGGTAAACCAGTCGACGAGGCTTGCTTATTAGGCTGGTAAGTATATAAGGCGCGAGCACATTCACATTAAGGATCTGGTGCTCCGGTGCAGTGTATACACCCGCATTATGGATAACAGCGTCAAAACGGCCTAAAGTGTTGACCTCTGCTGCAAGACGTATGGTTTGATCAATATCACCAAGGTCTGCGGTAAGGACCAGGGCACCGTCGACCTTGTTTTGGGTTTCTCTTTTCCTGTCTTCATTTCGCGCGTGAAGAACCACCTCGTGCCCTTTGTTAAGGAGCGCTTTGGCAGTAAGCAGCCCGAGTCCGTCAGATGATCCTGTGATAAAAATTCTTGCCATGCTCAGAGTTTTAAATTATTGTTTAATTGAAGCCATATCTATGACAAAGCGGTACTTAACATCGCCTTTCAGCAGGCGTTCATATGCTTCGTTTATCTCTTGTATGTCGATCATTTCAATGTCCGCGGTAATATTATGTTCACCGCAGAAATCAAGCATTTCCTGTGTCTCGGCTATACCGCCGATCATTGATCCTGCGAAACTTCTTCTTCCCATGATTAGGCTGAATGCGGCAACAGGCAGCGGATGTTCAGGGGCACCCACTAATGCAAGGGATCCGTCTATCCTAAGCAGGCTCAGGTAGGCGTTGATATCATGCTGAGCAGATACCGCATCCAGTATAAAGTGCAGTCTGCCCCTGTATGCTTCCATCTGTGCTTCATCCTTGGACAAGACTACTTTGTCTGCTCCTAATCTTAATGCTTCTTCAAATTTGGTTTCCGATGTTGTGAAAGCTATCACCTCTGCGCCCATAGCCTTGGCAATTTTTATAGCTACATGTCCCAGTCCTCCGATACCCACAATACCAACTTTTTTGCCCGGACCTACGTTCCAGTGCTTAAGCGGCGAATAGGTTGTAATACCCGCGCAAAGCAGCGGTGCAGCAGAAGCTGCATCAAGATTATCTGGTATGCGGAGCACATAATTCTCATCGACCACTACTTTCTCTGAATACCCTCCATAAGTTGGTGTTCCTAAAAATTTGTCCGGTGAGTTATAGGTCTGGATATTCCCTTTTTCACAGAATTGCTCAAGGTCATCCTTACAATACTCACATTCGCGGCAAGAGTCTACCATACATCCTACTCCGACCAGATCGCCAACTTTAAATTTGCTTACATGGTTTCCGACACTGATTACTTTCCCAACAATCTCATGTCCAGGTACGCACGGGTATGTGGTAAAATTCCACTCATTTTTTGCCATGTGCAGGTCCGAATGGCAGACCCCGCAATATTGGATTGCAATCTCTACATCATGGGGCATAACCTCACGGCGTCCGATTCCCATATGCTCTAATATTGCATCTGGTGCCTGAGTACCAAATGCTTTTACTGTCTGTGTGTTCATAAATATAGTTGTTTTAAATTATACAAAATAGTAATTGACTGTGGGTAAAAAAGTTAACACAGCACTTGCAAAAGCAAGTTCCTAAAGCAAGTTACAAAGAGCCCTCAAAACTCATCTTTCTTAGAAGCTCAAATTCCTTTGCCACCAGGCTCGTAAATCTGAAAGAGGAACATCTGGAATGCACACAGCCTGATGGGAATCCCATCAGGCTGTGCGCAATCAATAAAATTATATCTTTAAATTTCTGTCGGAGGAATGCCGTATTGTTTCTTAAATACAGTGGAAAAGTGCGAGGGATTCTTAAATCCAACTTCAGCATACACATCCTGTACTTTTCTTTTTCCTTCCTTCAAAAGTAAATAGGCCGCTTCAAGTCTTCTTTTGATCAGCCACTTCTGCGGGCTGAGACTGCTGATTTTTTTAAAATCCCTTTTAAATGTAGCCAGGCTGCGTCCGGTATAAACGGCTATCTGCTCCATTGTGAGCTCATCCATATAATTATCATTCAAGAATTCAAGTATATCCACTTTCCATGGATCAGCAAAATCAAAAAGAATGCGGTAATAGATATCAGATAAACCCAGCAGTCCATAAATTCCTTCCAGAAGTTTTAAGTTTACAACAGCTTCTGTGGGTTTAATATTTGAGTTAAAATAAGGTGTGAGGGATTCAAATAAGCTCATTATTTCAGGACGCTGCCCGATTTTGAAAACATTCTCATCTGGCATTTCCGTATCCTGGGGAAAGTTGTTTCTGTCCATTTTTTGGTAGAAGTCACGCAGTACGTTTCTCTCGAATACCAAGGATATGCCTTTATAGGGCTGGCCGTCTTTACTTTTCTTAAGAATTTTGGTACGGTGGCTGCGCCTAACGAAAACTGCTTCTCCGGCATTGGTAACTATAGTATTGGCACCATCCTCAATAATCTGTTCACCTGAAACTACATAATTTAAATAATGTACAGGTATTGATTCAATGTCTTTTGTATCATTCTCTGAGAAGCAGGATAGAAAAATCCCGGAATAATCTACTATTTGAAGGCCAGCCGCTTTATCCATAATGTGCGCAAATATTATAATAACAAAAATACCATTTTTCTATAACTATATCTTGCCCAGAAGCTCATAAAACATTACTGTAAGGCTCACTAAATGATAACTGATGGGAGTGTCAGAGCTGCAATACTGAGGAAAAACATCACCTCAAAGCTGCTATTAAGTCCATCGCTAAATAGCTTCTGATGGTTATCTCAGACGGAGAGTGATTCTCCTGGGTATATTCAAAATTAGTACTTATAAAGTAATTTAACAGATCTGATTACCTAAAGGTTAGCAGCTAACTAGATAGATTTAAAAGTACCTCAAATTCAAAGAATTGAAGCAAAATGCGGGAAAAGCAGGATGTTAAGTTTAACATCTTCTCGGTGCGCTGGATGAGCATTTTCATATGAGCCTTACAGCAACGTAAGTTGAGCCTCTAAGAAACAGCAGTTATTTCATATAGCCATAATTTTGCTAAACCATTTCAGATGAAGTAGATCTTGATTGCAAAATTTCCGAAAGGGTACCATCAAGATCTCCTTTGTTCAAATGGCCTGAAATTAATTTTAAATGAAAAAAATGAAAAAGTTAACATTATTAGCAGCTGCTATAGTATTGCTGTGCGGACAAATGGCAGCGCAGACAAAAAAGAAAAAGTCAGATTCTAAAACTAAAATCGAAATGAAACAGATTAATCCGAAAGACTTTACCACATTTAAGGTAAGCGACAATGTCGCGATGTACGAAGTAGCATTTAAAAACCAGTACAAACTGGAAGTAGTTGGCCATTTGTTTATGCCAAAAAATCTGGACCAGAGCAAACAGCACAGAGCCATAATCTTTGGAGCACCTATGGGAGCTGTTAAGGAACAGGGAGCTGATGTTTATGCAGCAAAACTTGCAGAAAGCAACTTTGTGACCCTTGCAATAGACTTGTCTTATTGGGGTCAGAGTGAAGGACAGCCGCGCAATGCTGTTGCACCTGCAATGTACGAGGAAGATTTTATGGCAGCGGTCGATTTCCTGGGAACCCGTCCATTTGTGGACAGAAATAATATAGGGGCCTTGGGAATTTGCGGAAGCGGAAGCTTTGTTATCAGTGCAGCCAAAATAGACACCAGGATTAAAGCAATCGCAACTGTAAGTATGTATGATATGGGTTCTGTAACACGTAATGGCATTAAAAAAGGCCAGACACTGGAGCAGCGCAAAGATTTTATCGCTTCTACAGCCAACGAACGCTACACTGACTTTGAGGGTGGTGATTCCAAATGGGTCAATTACCTTCCTGTTAAGCTGCCTGCGGATGCCGATCCTATCAGAACGGAATTCTACGACTTTTACCGCACCCCTCGTGGTATCCATATACCAGCAGACCGTACATTGGAATTAACACAGAACAGACAGATCAGCACTGAGGTGAAGTTTATGAATTTCTATCCATTTAATGATATTGAGACAATATCACCTAGACCACTGCTAATTATTACCGGTGACCATTCACATTCAAGGGAGTTTAGTGAGGATGCTTACGCACGTGCTGCTGAACCAAAGGAATTATTGGTTGTTCCGGATGCAGGCCATGTGGATTTGTATGACAGGGTTGATAAAATACCTTTCGATAAGATTGAAGCATTCTTTACTAAATCTTTAAAATAAAGAATAGCAAAATCTAGTATAAAGATTTAAGTTAAAAGCTGGCCTCGCGGCCAGCTTTTTTTATGCAGCCAGAAGCTGTAATGAATGCACCAGACTGCAAAAAGTGTCTTTGAGAGTCAGAAGACCAAGACTTGTCACTACTCTTTTATGCGAATTACAGCGTAAGCGTTCTGGAGTCCGGAAATTCCCTTTAGATCAATATTTTCAATTAACTTAATTTTGAAGCGGCTCAACTGTGTCTTTGACGCTTTATAGAAAGCCTCTGAGATTACCATATCCGATTCATGACTTCGGCATACTGCCTGAAGTCTGGATGTAAGGTTGAGCACCCCGCCGTGATAAGCTATCTCTGTTTTGTATTCCCCTACCAGTGCCGTAGAGACAACCCCGCAATGCATGGAAGTTCTAAACTGGGGAACTTCGCCATACTTCTTTAACAGTTCATTCTTTTTATGCAGTAAGATATCCCTGAGTGCAAAATGTACTGAAACGCAGCTCAGGTAATCAAAATTTTGGCCTATCTCCCAAGAAATCACAGCTTCATCTCCGACATATTGGTAAAGTTCACCTCCTTTATCAAGTGTAATTTTTGCCAGTTCACGAAAACAGTCTTGTAAAAGGTTGCTGAAAGACACATTACCTAATCTTTCGACCATGGGTGTTGAGTCCTTGAGATCTATAAAGAGGAATACACGCTGCTCATCTTTGGGGTTGAAATAGGCATTGCGGATAAAATTCGAAAAATAGTTTGTTCCAAGATTACGCCGTAAAGTCAGGATGGTTCCGGCTGCAATTTCAATAAGAATAGGAAAAACGAATACCTGCTCAATGGCATTTTGCGGCAGTTTTGTCAATGGGTCGGTACTGCTTTGGTCAGGGTGGCTGTATATGAATGCAACCCCCAGCAAAATCAGGGTGATCAGTCCTGCAAATACCATAATCCTAAAAGATGAGTTTAACAGGAAACTTTTTGTTCGTATCATTCTAGGGTAGAGAAAGCTGTGAAGTATTCCCATAACCAATCCTGCGCCTATGGCTATAAGAACAACAAAGCCGTAAAGCTTTCCTTTTGTCATATCGGGCTGCAGCTTGTAAACACTGACAATTGATTCAGATGACATATCGTTTACCTTGGTATAGGATATCAGCAGGGAGGCCATGATCCAGATGACAATCACGTAAAGGATTTCAGTTAGATGGTATTTTATTCTATGTCGGGAGATCATCAATAATAATTGTTATTTTTCTGTTGAAAGATTCTGCCGGGCTGCACAGCCAGAACGACCAAAATATGCAGACAGCGCAGTTACTAGTATGCAGTTAATTGTAAAGATGCAAAAATTATACTTTCTGATTATCAAATTAAGAATGTATTATTAATCGGGCCTTTACTGCTGCAGCGTCCTGAATTAAAACAGTATAATTTCAATCAAAACTGCATTATTGACACGGATCAGAGGTTTAAAAAATTCTATGCTGGCATGCTCCACTTCCTTGTAATTCCTTGAAGCAGCTCTAAACTCAAACAGAGCAAAGCCTAGAGCGGTATAAAGCTGGCCCAGCTTCCACTTGGCAAAATTAGCAGCATTATTCTGCTTGGACAGCTGATAACTTATAAATTTCTCGCGATCGTTTTCATCCCTGTCAAAATATTCCCTGCTGTTTATCAGGTAATCCCGATAATCATCAAGCTCATAGTCTTCCCAAATTAAAAATGCAATGCCTTCGGTGAATGCTTCTATATTCTGCTGCCGCATACTTTCCCGAATATCTGAAGTAATATTGAAAGGCTTCAGTACATAAGGCATACTTCCAGCAGAAGAAGAAAGCTCCATAATTTTGGCTTGTATTTTTTCGATAATCATATTTTTGATAAATAATAAAGGCAGGAACGTATTCCGGGATTTGACTTAATATAGCTTTCCGCATCCTGATAATATTGCAAGAGGAAATAATCGCTATCACACATTTGCCTTCGCTAATAGCTGTACTCGCCAATAGCAGGCGCGTTTTTAAACTTAAGTTTAGATCAATCTACTATTTGTGAATATATACAGGTGATGTTGTGGACCCGCAATTATTTGAATTACTGGACTCGCAATACTCATTACTGAAAGTAATGCAACAAAACTAAATTATATTTAGCCATAATATCTAACTCGTTACTTGAAGGTTAGTTGCTATTGTACAAGTAACGTTTTTCTTAGTTAATTCGTAAGTGATCTTAAGAAAACTATTCAGCAGTTTTGGATAGTTCTACAACTGTCGAAGTACTTATGAGCCCTGATGAGCAAACAGGTAAATAAGAACTTTAGATAACATTTTTTTTTATTTTATTAGTCATTAAAGGTTGTCTTTGCCAGACAGCCTTTTTTGGCTGAAGTACAAAAAGAGTTTTAATGTATTATATGCTGTTCCAATTGTTCAAAGCACACGCTGAACAGTTCCTGCGGAAGATAAAGAAGTAATGATGGAACATCAGCTGAGTAAGCAGGATCGATATTATATAGTTGAAATTAAATCAATAGGCAGTGACAATGATTTACACCCTTCTGACAAAGATTTTAATCAATGGAGAAAGGTGGTTGGGCGGATTTAAGTTTCCTTCATATCGCCTGCCTTTTGTTAAATTCTATACTTTACACCATTGCAGTCTCAGAGTAAACACGTTCCACAATTTTAATATTATGGAGATCATTGCCAGGTGACGAACTCATATGTTTCTGCACATCATCGTAAGCTTCTGAGTAGGTCTGTTTCCATGTTCCTTTCCAATGTGAATTTTTTGAGTAGCATACAGCTCTGTACTCTCTTTTTAATTCAGCGGCCTTTTCTTTAAATTCTTCAAATTTCATGATTATAAAGTTTTAAATGTTATTGGGAAATTTAATTTTAAACCTATAGAAGATCTGTCACTGAACTGATCATCTTCATCTTCGGATTTTTTGAAAATATCTTTCATATTGTAATATAATTCGATGTTGATTACATTCTGGTCTTTCTCACTATTCTTAAACCCTAAAAGAAAACCCACAATGTTATCAAATTTTATCTTTTCTTCGAAGTTGGTTTTAACGCTGGGCTCAATATGGAATGCAAAGGCCTGGTTAAGAGTTGGAAACCAGTAAAGATTGGCATTTGCCTTCAGCTGGGAAATGTTTCTTTTGTATTCTCCAAGATAGACCGTTTTTGTCTCGGTCAGGTTTCGGGAGTTTGGCGGTGCAGCAATATCCTGCTTATCGTTCAATGTTTTCTTTGTCAGGTCATCAAAATTATCGTTGAGAAGATAAGAAGCTCCCACTGCGAAATAATAGGTGCTGCGCGAGTTATCTTTTAGATTGTATATATTATAGGAAAGGCCGAATTCCAGCTGATTGAAATTAATTTTGGTGATTTGATTTTCATAGGCAGCGGTCTCATTAAAAGAATTGAATGCTTTGTTATTCAGCCTGCCGTAAAAAGAGAGCCAGTTAATGTTATACGACAGCAGGCCTAATTTTTCGAGCCTTGCCTTATTAAATTTTACAAGCTGGTCATCCAGATTTTTGCTCTGTCTGGCGATTTCATTTTTATCAATTCCCTTTGCTTTATTTTTTAAAATGTCAATATCAATATTCAATTGTTTGGTCTGTATCTCGATACTGTCCTTTTTAATATCCTTGCGCAGGGGATCTTCAATCAGCTTTAAGTCTATTTTTGCAAGCTTAGTGAGCAATTCTTGTTTCTTCTTAATTTCCAACTCAGTTTTTTGCTTAGCGAATTCTAACTCGTCCTTTGCTTTTTTAATCACAATTTTAAGGCTGTCTATAGAATACTCATAGTTTATTCTTTTTGTTGCATCACTTTGAATTTCATTTTGAAGATTTTTATACAATCCGAGGTTAAATTGAAGATTCAGGGTGATATTTGAATTTACATCCTCGCCATTGACTAGCGGCACAAGCCCCTCGGTCACGCCTCCTTTTAAATTAATATTTAAGCTGGACTCATCCTTGATCTTAATGTTTCCAGCCAGACTCGCAATTTCATCCTTGGTACTGAATGTTGCGTAGGTTCCAAAGTTGGTATTCTGGCCGGTCAGGATTTTAGTGAATTCCCGATCTAACAGACCTTTGTAAAACTCAGTGTCGACAGGTTTTTCCTGCGCCTGGCAAATGATTGACAGTAGAATAAAGATTGTAAATAGAGTAATTTTTTTCATGATACGTTATTAAGAATTACTTTATAAAAGTAGCATAAAAAAACAAATCAGAATAAGTATAAATACCTGTTTTTTAGTGTTTTAAAATTTTTCTCATGTTTGTTGGAAAAATTATCGCAGACAGAAAAAAAATTAAATTTTGAAGCAGAATCAAATAAAGTTTATTTGAAATTCTGCTGTATTTTAATATCAAATTTAATAAGAGGTAAAAGAGCTCTTAATATATATGAGACCTATTGGGCTCCCCATTCTGGAGGAGTGCTTGAAAACACCATTAAAATCAACTCATTAAGGAATAGTCACGGCCAAAAAGTGCCACTTAAAGACAAGTGGCACCATTTTTTAATATACTTTTTTTCTAGAAAAGGTATTTTTTTAGAAGATTTAATCCTTTTTAATTGTGTCAGTTTTTTAAGAAATCTATTCTAAACTAGCCGAATAATTTCTCTATTTGAAGGCATATTAGATTCTATATCCGCCAGAAACCTCAATTCGCTGCGCATTAATCCATTTGGAATCATCAGAACAAAGAAAGGCTACGACACTTCCAATATCATCGGGCAAACCGACCCTTGCTAAAGCAGTTTCAGAAGCCAGATGCTTATTCAAATCTGAAATATCACGTACCACACCGCCTCCAAAATCAGTTTCAATGGCCCCTGGAGCAACGGAATTGACTCTAATTTTTCTGCTACCCAATTCCAAAGCCTGGTATCTTGATAATGAATCGACTGCCGCTTTCATGGCACCATAAACAGAATATCCAGCAAAAGAGAATCTTGCCAAACCAGAAGAGGTGTTTACAATGCTGCTGCCGTCATTCAGTAATGGTAATAGTTTTTGAGTTAAGAAATATGGGCCTTTGAAATGAATATTTGTCATAGTATCCAAAATTTCTTCTGTTGTTGTTTCAAAACTTTGGTTAATTCCGATACCTGCATTGTTTACCAGCGCATCTAATTTAGCAGAAGAAAATTGAGCATCTAAAACATCTTTTACTTCAGTTACAAATTGGTCAAAACCGGCAGTTGAAGAAATGTCCAAAGGCAATGAAAACGCTTTTTGCCCAATAGTTTCAATTTCTTTTACCACCTGGTCCGCAAATTCTTTTTTGGTCTGATAGGTAAGGATGATATCAAATCCTTTTTTCGCCAGCTGTAAAGCCGAATCTTTTCCAAGTCCGCGGCTTGCGCCTGTAACCAATGCTATTTTATTTTGATTGTTTGACATTTTTATTGTTTTTAACTTTATGTATTTTTACTTAATTCTTTGTTCAGTCTATCTCTTACTTTTTTATGATGTTTACAATTCCTAATTTAAGATGTTTGCCCTGAATTCATTTGGCGTGCTCCCTACTTCTTTTTTAAAAAGGCGTGAAAAATAAGTCGTGTTTTCGAAACCAAGCAGATGAGAAATTTCAGTTATATTCAGTTCGCCTTCGGTCAGTAAATTTTTTGCCTCGCCGATCAAAAAAAGATGAATGAGCTCCAGAGCAGTCTTTCCTGTTTCCTGTTTGAGCAAATCAGTTAAATAACGGGAAGATATATTCAGCTTTTCTGCCATGAGAGATACAGTTGGCAATCCAATATTTTGTGTTTTTCTTTCTTCAAAATTAGCAGCAAGCAAAGCGTTAAACTTTGTGGCTGTAGAACCGGTGAGCTCTGTACGGTTTATAAACTGCCTTTTATAAAAGCGCTGTGAGTATTTAAGCATGGAATCCAGATGGCTTACAATAATGGCTTTGCTGAGTTCGTCAGTATTATTGTTGTATTCTTTTTCAATATTGAAATACAGATTCCAAATGATATCCTCCTCTGCAGGTGAAAGATGTAAAGCCTCATTAACCTCGTAATCAAAATAACTATATTTCCTGATTTCGTTATAAAGGACTGTTCCCGGTAAAAAGTCTTCATGAATCATAATTAGAAATCCCTTTTCCTCTAATTCCACATTTTTAAAAACTACTTTCTGCTGGGGCTTTGTAAAGGACATGGAACCGCGGTCATGATCATATTTTGTTTTGCCATACTGCATGCTTCCAGATTTCAATTTTTTAAATCCTATAATATAAAATTCAGATGAAAATTCCAGAATATTATTACCGCTGCAGGTGTCCCGTTCACCATATGCGGCACTAAAGAGCGGGTGCTGGGGAGGTTTGATATCGAGCGCTTCATGCAGATCGCTGATTTTTTTGAAATGTATCATTGTTCTTAATTGTAAAAACAGATCCGGTAAATTTGGATTCTGTTAATTTAAACTTTCATTAACCATGTGCCGCCACCGACACATCCTGCCATGATTCCCATGTCTTCAGTCTTTCTGAGTAAGTGTGCTGCACCCAGGGAAAAGCAGTTTTGCCCAGCAGTAATCTGAGTGGGGGATTTTCAGAATAAACGAGCTTAACAAGAGCTTTGGCAGTGGATGCAGGGTTACCTGAATCCTGCTCGCCGGCATGTTGATAAAATTCTTTTCGTACACCGTCGTAAGCCGGTATTGATTCGCTGAGTGCAAGGGAAGTGGTCCCGAAGAAATCTGTAGAAAAACCACCTGGTTCTACAATGGTAACTTTAATGCCAAATTGGCTTACTTCACCCGCGAGTGTTTCAGTAAGGCCTTCAACAGCAAATTTAGTTGCACTATACAGACCCATTAATGATACGGTATTCAAACCCAGAGCACTTGAAAGCTGAATGATATGTCCTGATTTTTGCTGGCGCATGATAGGCAGAACTGCCTGAATATTCCATAATGATCCCAGTACGTTGGTTTCAAACTGAGCTCTTACGTCCTGCTCTTTTAATTCCTCTACTGCTCCTATGTGTCCAAAACCGGCATTGTTTATTAACACGTCGATGGTGCCAAAGTGCTTTTGTGCACTTTCAATCGCTTCAAAACTTTCGTTTCGATCAGTAACATCAAGTTTTAGCACCAAAAGCGATGATGAAAATTCTTTGTTAAGCTTGGTGAGTGTTTCAGGATTGCGAACAGCCGCAACTACATTATCGCCGCGTTTTAAAAATGCCTCTGCCCAAATTCTTCCGAATCCACGCGATGCACCTGTTATAAAAATTGTTTTTGCCATGATATTAATTTTTAATATTTTGATATGGACAAAGTTCGCACAGACAGTACAGACGGTTATGATACAAAAGTAGGCAATAATGAAACATTTTAACGAAATTGCTGCAGCTCTGGCTTACTGTTTCAAAGAGAGTATATAAAAACACAAAATCCCATCACATTTGTTGAGAGGGATTTTGCAGTGCAGTCACTATAAATTATTTTGACTTAGGATTTTTTTGAAACAATCCTCTATTGTATTCTACTACCTCTGGATGTGTTGGATAGGAAGGAAGGGCAGAAAGATCAGCTATGGCCTTATCTCTTAATAACGGTGCTGCTTCTTTTACACCATCAGAGAGTGCCTGTTTTAATTCTTCTTCATTAAGTTCCGTACAGTAAGCAGGAGTTCCAGGCTGATGTCTCCAAGATTCAGAAAGTCTGCCCGAGTCAACAGCATCGTAACCGGCATCATTAACTAATGAGGCAATTACTTTTTTAGCCTGCGGATCATCACCAGCTACAGCCATTGCTATTCTGTCTTCAGCACCGCTGTTTTTTCCGCCGTTTGCCAGTGTTTCTGCCAGCAAATTATTGAAAGCTTTTACAACAGGCCTTCCTAATTGTTCGGACACCCAGACACTTTCTACTTTTCCGTTTTTGATCTCTTCAATATCGGCATCACGGAATGGATAATAATTTGATGTGTCTACCACAATTACATTTTCCGGAACACCTGCCAGCAAATCTTTAGGCAAAGTTGGTATTGCTATGGTAGGCAATGATAAAATAATGACATCTACATCTTTTACAACATTCTTTAGTGTTGCAGCTTTAACACCCAACTCCTCAGCACGGGTCTGTAATTTGTCAGCCTGATCTGAATTATTCACCATCACTTCATGACCGGCTTCTGCCATCTTTTTTGCGATCGTACCGCCTATAGCACCGGTACCAATTATTCCTATTTTCATATTTTTTTTATTTTATTAAAATTATTATTGTTTACTATTTCTTGACGGTAAGCCGTTTATTGAACGGTTTATATCTACTGCATGATCAACAAAGTCATCCGGATAGTTTCCGGAAACCAAGATGTCAAAAAATTCCTGTCCCAAATTTTTCATCTTGCTAAATGACAGTTTCTGCTTTTCTGTTAAGGTTTCCCTCACTGCCGACTCTCTTGCTTTCTTTAGGTCGCCAAATTGCAGGTCGGTACAATATGCCGGACCGCAGGCCTGCTGTCTCCAGGACTCCTCTAATGGGCCAGCATCCAGGGGATCAAATCCTGCATCCTCAACCAAGCCCATAACTACATCTATCTCTTTTTGGATATCTCCCGAAACTGCTACGGCAATTCGACCATCACTGTTTTTTGGTTTTCCTTCAGCTAAAAGGCTGTAAGCTCCAATATTGCTGAAAGCTTTCACCACTGTTCTGCCTAACTGCTTCTGTACCCAAACACTGTTAACCATTCCATTTTCAATTTCTTCTATCAGACCATCTCGATGCGGCCAATAATTTGTTGTTTCTACAACGACAACACGTTCTTCAAGCTTACCTTTCAAGCTTTTTGCTAATTCTGGAATTCTCAGTAGTGGAATTGATAAAATCAAAACATCAATACCTATTACAACCTCATCCAAATCAACTGCTTTCGCACCAAGATCGTCTGCTGTCTCCTGTATTTCTGATATCCCTTTTGCATCAGCTAAAAATACTGTATGCATTGATTCAGTGAATTTTCTTGCAAGTATTCTGCCGATCAGACCGGCACCTATTATTCCTATTTTCATTTTCTAACATTAAAGATTTTACTTGGCTGTCATACCTCCATCTACTTTATATTCTGATGCTGTAATGTATGAAGCCTCATCGGAAGCTAAAAAAAGCACCAGATTGGAAACTTCCTTAGGTTCTGCAAAACGCATCATCGGAATAGGTTCTAATGCTTTTGGATTATCAAACGCAGCAGCTGGCGCAATGCCTGTTATAACACCTCCAGGATGAACTGAATTAACTCTGATTCCTCTGGTAGCATACTCTAGAGCCGCCATTTTTGTCAGCCCCGTAACTGCGAATTTGCTTCCAACGTAGGCTGCATTTGGCGAACCGGGTGCAACCTGCAGGCCGGAAACAGAGGAAATATTAACAATAGATCCAATTCCAGCTTTGAGCATTGAGGGTATTACAGTTTTCATTCCCAAGAAAGTACCATCCACATTAATAGCCATTACTTTCTTAAAATCATTATATTCCAGATCGGCAGCGTTTGCAAATGCACCGGCAATACCAGCATTGTTAACCAAAATAGTTACGTGTCCAAAATACTTTTCAGCACTTTCCAAAACACTGATCCATTGCTCTTCACTTGTTACATCATGCTTTATAAATATGGCATCATCACCTAGCGAGTCAGCCAAATCAGCACCCTCTTTTTCAAGCACATCTGTGATTACAACTTTTGCTCCGTGCTCAACAAATAATCTTGCATGAGCCTCGCCCATTCCTCTTGCGCCACCTGTAATGATCGCAACTTTGCCTTCTAATCTTTTCATTTTCTTTTATTTTATCTTTTTACTTAATTTAAATTTTAATCATCCATTCCATTTCAATATGGAAGGTTTAAATGGTCATTTAAGACATATCCTTAATAGAGCTGTAATTTCTATCAAACAACACGGTGATCAATTCCATACTGATCCGGAACTCCGAGGTGTCCGCGTAAAGTTTTACTTTCATACTCTCTGTGGAAAAGCCCGCGCTCCTGCAGCAGCGGAACAACCTGATCCACAAAGGCATCAATTCCATCCGAATTAACATCAGGTGAAATCCAAAACCCATCTGCAGCACCTGCTTCATACCAAGCCTGCATATGATCTGCCGCTTCTACGCCAGGCCCTGCAATTACAGGATGATAATCTATTACGCCGTGGGCAAGAATATCAAGAACGGACCAGCCTTGCCTAGCAATTTTCAATGCATTGGAAGAACGTGGATCATAACGAGATGGACGTGCAGTTTCCAGCTGCGCTTCCGAAAGCGGTTCATTTATTAAGGAAGGGTCTATTGAAATACCCAGCATTTTTTGCAGGTAGTCAATTTTTTGTATAAGCGAACTGCCTCCTAACTGTATTCGGCGATCGAGCGCCGTGCGTCTGTCCTTGGCAATGGTGGTCATCAGTCCGGCAATGTATTTGATTTCATCCGGATCACGACCGTAACTTTTTGCCGCCGCTCTAAATGCATTGCGCTGCGCTCTTGCATCTTCAATTGTAAATGCTGCACCTATTACAACGCTTGCAAAACGTCCTGCCAATTGATGTGCATTGGGGCTGCCGCCTGCGTGAAAGATGATTGGCTGTCCCTGCTCTGACGGCGGAATGTATAAAGGTCCTCTTGAACCGACATATTTACCCTGTAAGTTGATTGGAAGAATCTGATCTTTCTTTGCAAACTGACCACTCTTTTGGTCGTGTATCCAGGCATCTTTGCCCCAGCTCCCCCAAAGTGATTGAATGAGTTGGACCGACTCATGAGCACGTCCATAACGATCTTGGCTCGACGGAATTCTTTTTCCGTAATTAGCCGCAACATCTTCACCGCTTGATGTAATTGCATTCCATCCGGCCCTGCCATGGCTCATAATGTCCAAAGCCTTAAATTGTCTGGCTAGATTAAAGGGTTCATTAAAAGTGGTTGATCCGGTAGCGACCAATCCAATATATTGAGTTTCTCTGGCAACTGCGGCGAGGGTCATCATCACATCAAGATTGAAAACGGGGGATTCTGTTTCTATATCTGTCATAACTGCACCGGGACCGTCCGGCAAAAATATAAATTGAAATTTTCCACGCTCTGCAACCTGAGCCTGCTTTACACGGATATCAAAACTCGTATAGCTTTCTGGGTCAACTCCCGGCATACGCCACGCCCCCGATTGAGATCCGTATCCATTTCCAAGATGAAGTCCAATAAGCATTTTTCCCACAGCATTCATAAATTGAATATTTTGATTGATAATATTGCAAAATTAACCAAAATTACTTTCCTTTGTATATCTCTTTCCCAAAGGAAAGCGAAATAAATAATTTATCATGTCGAAAAAGAAGCCTTATTGTGAGTGCCTAAATACCGTTAAGCCTGTACGGGACACACTTGAAGTAATTAATGGAAAATGGAAATTATCCATCATTATCTCTGTAGGTGTAGGAAACAGCCGATTTACTGAAATTCAAGAAAGCATTCCGGGATTAACTCCAAAAGTTCTTTCTAAAGAACTTAAGGAACTAGAACAGCACCAGCTGATCAAACGGATTATAACGAACGATTATCCGGTCAAAATATCGTATTGCCTAGAACCCTACGCAGATACCTTGACACCAATTATTTATGCTATGAAAGATTGGGGATTAAACCATAAGAAGAAAATTTTTCAGGCGGATAATCCTATAGATATTTAAGTGATTTTCTGAAAACTTTTTAATACATTTACATATATTAATGTACATTGACTGACTGAGATAAAATTGATGGAGTACAAAGGGCTAAAAAGCGCCTAAATATCTATGAGACCTATTCGGCTACCCCTTTTTGAGGAGTGCTTGGAAACACCAGTAAAATCAACGATTTAAGGAATAGGCAGGTCGTCCTGCCACCCCGACAAAAGTCTTTTCAATTTTGAAAAGACTTTTTTTTGCTTTAAACTCAAATAAAAAGCTTTACGCCTTTGTTAGCTGTTTCTTAAACATACTAGAAACGAAATAAATAGTATTCGCCACGAATTCACGAATTTTCTTTTTAAATACTTTACTAAATATTATTCGAATTAATTCGAATAAATAATCGTGAAGATTTGAAAAAACAATTCGTGAATTCGTGGCGAAAAAATCGTTCTTA
The DNA here is from genome assembly GCF_057809475.1 of Flavobacterium sp. FG19. Classification (NCBI taxonomy): domain Bacteria; kingdom Pseudomonadati; phylum Bacteroidota; class Flavobacteriia; order Flavobacteriales; family Flavobacteriaceae; genus Flavobacterium; species Flavobacterium sp. FG19. The sequence continues at coordinate 289,454 of NZ_JBMDKA010000003.1, forward strand.
TTATTTTTCCATACTTATATGAGCAGGATAAGATTCCTTATTAGGCAAAGAAAATTCTTCATCAAAAGGCTGTGTTCCTTCTCCATTATTATATAATGCCACACGTTTTACACCTGTTGCTGTGCTTCCTCCTGTAGAATTTATAACATTTTGAATATTCCCCGGACCTGCAAAACGGGTAATGCACATTTTTTCAAGTTTCACATTTGGACTGTTTGGCACTTCAAAACCATTTTTCTTGTTTACATTACCATCCGTTCCTGTAAACACAGCATACGATCCTAATCCGATACTATGATGTTCTTTAACTGTATTGGCAACTTTAAAAGCAGCATAACCACTAACTCTTCCGCCCTGACTGCTCCAGCTGGCCTGATCAGGTGCATCATAAGGAGGTTCGTTCTGAAAAAAATATGTTCTTCCGCGTTCACCAAGCCATAAGACTTCATATTCCTGATAATGTTCTGTAAACAACCCATAAAGTGTCACATCATCACCAGTAACGATAAGTCCGTTTTTACATCTGTCCCTCGTCCATCTCAAAGCGCCTCCTTTCTGCGAACCATGATCGGCACGCCACAACCAGAAATGATCCCCTACGACATTATTACTGTTTATCTGCATAGACACTTGTATCTGAATATTTTTTGACTGAACCCCGCCTACCCTGCACGTAATATCTGAAAGCAGGATCGGATCTGCCGAATGATCGCTGTCAGCACCTTCATTGCCGATTCTCACCTGATAAGTGGTACTATTAAAAGAATCCATAAGAAGTCCGGCAATAATAATTCCGTCCTTATCATCAGCATAAATACAACCCCAGATATTTTTGTCCGTTGGCTCCAGCGTTACTGAAGCTATACCAGCTCCCAAAAGTATTGCATCTTTTCTGTTTACCTGAATTGGGGCATTTAAGGCATAATGTCCCGGGGTAAAAAATATATTTTTACCAGCTTTCAGCGCTGCGTTAATTTCTACATCAGTATCACCTTCTTTGGCAACATACCAATCCGTAAGCAAATCCTGAATTTTTCCTTTCCCCATATCGGCTGACGACCAGGAGACACCTACCCTGTCTTTCTGCCACTCCGGAACAAACACTTTGTATTCACCGTCATTATCAATAAAAAGAAAAGGTTTTTCCCTGATAACAGGTGTAGTCGCAACGGGTGAATTGGATTCATCTGCCTGTGGCGGATTAACACAACCCTGCCATACCATATTATAAGAGCCTCCCATAGTTCCGGAGCCCGAAGGAAAAATTGTATTACGGGTATACCATTGCTGCTGCCCTCCCCAGTTAGGTCTTGATGTGGTATAATGAGTATCGGCAATAAATCCGCCGCTTCCCCAAAAATTAGTATCTCCAATATCTGAAATGTATTTTGAAGTACTTTCAATCAGCATTCTTCGGGCACTGGTGGACTGAGAAACCGTCCAGGCAAAATCACGCATTACGGTTACATTTTCCATAGAACGCCAAAAAGTACAGGTTGCATTGGCACCGCCCGAAAGATGAGGTCTTGTAAACACCGAACCCAATTTTACATCAGACGGCACTCTTCCTAAACCTCCAATATGAGAATAAAATCCCAGTTCTATGGAATTGGCCTCCGGAGCCGATGCAGAACCCGACCCGCCCGCATCGTAAGTCTGCCCTTTAACATTGGGTTTAAAATAATACGTCTGGCGTTTGGTAGTCCATTCGCCATTTGCACCACTCAGACCAATAGCTCCAAATTGTGAATTAATATCGTTTCGTGCCGTTTCTGCCTTTTCATATTTTCTGTCATAGAAATACACATGGTCGCCAAAAATCTGATTTTCCAGTGAAATGATGATAACTGCAGAACCACGGGTAATTTTATAGTAGTTCTCGTATTTATTTTTGTTCGGTTTATTGTCTGTAAAGGTCAGTTTAGAAGTAGAACCAACCTGTACAAAGTCTGCTGCGAGACGGCTTCCTCCTCTTGTTACAATGTAATTACCCGAAGAGCCAAAAGAAGACCATGACAATGTAATAGTCTTTTTCTTCTGATCGTAAACAATTTGGTATTCTGTTTTTTTCTCCTGTTCTTTTTCATGCAGCAAATAAGGCGAAACAAAACTGCATAAAGTCAGCATAAACACCAATGCCGTACATACTGGAATCGCTTTTTTTCTAATAAAAATGTTCATTTTTGTGGTTTGATAGTTTGTAATAATAGTAATTCTAAAGAAGCCCAAAATAGCAATAATCTTTAACCTGCAGGTCCATTTTTGAATTCGAATTTCTTATCAAAAACTATACAAAGTCCCTGTTTTGCACTCTAACTCCTAAATAAGTCCTCTTCAGCATGCCCAATCTTTCTTAACAGACCTTTACAACTCCTTATTTATTTTAAGCAAAAAAAACTTACGGTATCAAAATGTTATTATATTTACAGATTAGTAACATTATATTTATTTCTGCATGGAAAGTTTTCTTTTAGTTGGATTATTTTGTTTCCTAATTTACATCCTTAATACAATCAAAGGACGTTTTAACGATCTCGAAGATACCGTTAACAGACTTAACAAAAAGATCGATTCTTTAAAAACAATTGAGCAGCCTGTCGAAAAAAGGGAACCGGCTCCTGTTGTAATTCCGAAAGAGGAAATCAAATTGGAAACCCCAATAGCCGAAAAACCTGTTCCTGTTATACCGGCAAAAGAAGAAACACCGGAAATAAAAGCAGAGAAGCCCGTTTTTGCGATGGAAGCCAAACCGGCCGCAGCACGTCAGGAAACCATTGTCAAACCAGTTGTTCCTGTAGAACCTGAAAAAACATTCTGGGAAAACTTTAAGGAGCAGAATCCGGATTTAGAAAAATTCATTGGTGAAAACCTGATTAACAAAATCGGGGTTTTAATTCTGGTACTGGGTATCAGCTACTTTGTGAAATATGCTATCGATAAAGATTGGATTAACGAACCGGCCCGTGTTGGAATTGGTATTTTGTCGGGTGCTCTTGTAATGGGAATTGCACACAAACTGCGAAAAAACTATGCCGCTTTCAGCTCTGTTATTGTAGCCGGTGCGATTGCCATTTTTTATTTTACGATTGGAATTGCTTTTCATGATTATCATTTATTCAACCAGACGGCTGCCTTTAGCATCATGGTAGTGATTACCGCTTTCAGTGCCCTGATCTCTTTATCTTATAACCGTATCGAACTGGCCGTACTCTCGTTAATAGGCGGTTTTGCCGTTCCGTTCATGGTCAGTACCGGACAAGGAAATTATGTCGTTCTGTTTACTTACATCATCATCCTGAATGTCGGTATTCTGGCAATTGCTTATTATAAAAAATGGAACCTGGTTAATATCCTCTCCTATGTATTTACGGTTTTATTATTTGGCGGATGGTTAACTCAGGAACTTACTACCGAAAAACCACATTACCTGGGAGCTTTAGTCTTTGGTTTTATATTTTACTTCCTTTTTATTTTAATGAATATCATCAACAATATCAAATCGAAAGGAGAGTTCTCTAAGGCACAGTTATCGATTTTAGCCAGTAATACTTTTTTATTTTATGGTGCAGGAATGGCCATTTTATCCCTTTATCATCCTGAATTACAAGGTTTGTTTACTGCTGCCCTGGCCTTACTGAATTTAATCTATGCCTGGATATTGTATAAAAAATTCAACCTCGATCAAAAAGCAGCTTATCTGCTTATAGGACTTACACTGACTTTTATAACATTAGCCGTTCCTATTCAGTTTGAAGGAAACTATATTACTCTGTTTTGGGCTGCAGAAGCTGTTTTGTTATTATGGCTTTCCCAAAAATCAAAAATTGCAAGCTATCGATTTGGTTCTGTTATTGTGCACACTTTAATGATAATCAGTCTTATAATGGACTGGAAAAAATATTATACCGGCGTCGAAATACTAAACCTCCTGTTAAACCCGGTTTTCATTACCGGAGTATTTTCAGTGTTTTCACTGGCAGCCGTGCATTATTTGCTAAAGAATGAAACTGAAAATTCAGCTCTCCTGGGCCTTACTTTTAATCCCGAAAAATACAAATCCTATGTCATTCAGCTGGCTTTGGTGCTTTCTTACATGACCGGATTACTTGAAATTATATACCAGTCGAGCCATCGTATTGAGAACTTCTATAGTGCAGTTTCACTTCCTATAGTATATCACCTGCTCTTTTTCGCGGTACTATCTTTTGTTTTGATGAAAAAGGAAACAGAAACAGCCCGCCAGTCAGCTATTTTAATAACCATTGTAAACATTGTCTTGTTTGCTTTTTGGTTTTCCAATTACGCTTTTTACGAACATACCGATATTATCAGTACTGGAAAGGGGCAGCCCATTTCTTTCTACCTGCATTATGTTTCACTGGCTATTATTATTTGTTTTGGATATCAGCTGTTTCAAATCAGCAAAAAAACGGCTTATTCCTTTTTTCAAAAACCATATTTTATGTGGATGGCAGCATTTTTCATTATTTATATCGCCAGTTCCGAAGTAATGCTGCACGGCTTGGTATTTATGAATTCTCCTGTGTCAGATCATGATATACAAATCAGCGAGAAATATCAGTATTACAAATCAGACCTTTCAGCACTCCGCTATTACGTCGCTCAGGATTTTATCGATCTGGCCCGGCTTAAAATAATTAAGACCGGATTCCCTGTTTTGTGGGGAATTCTGGCTTTTATATTTTTAATTACCGGAATAAAAAAACAATTTAAATCACTTCGAATTATTGCGCTGTCTTTACTTGGCCTCACGATTTTAAAATTATTTCTTTATGACATCAGCAATATTTCCGAAACCGGAAAAATCATCTCCTTTATCCTTTTAGGAATCCTGGTGCTGATTATCTCTTTTGTATATCAAAAAATCAAAGTTTTAGTTATTGACGAAAACAAACCAAACAACAACAATGAAACTAAATAAATTCTTCTTTCTTCTCTTTGCTGTACAGCTTTCTTTCGGGCAGTTTCAAACCACTGCCAAACTCAGTAAAGTTTTGCATAATGGCTTATACGAAATTATCCTGACTCCTGAAATCCGGTCGTATTCAGAAAAAGAACTGACCGACATCCGGATTTTCGATTCAAAGGGTAATGAAGTACCCTATTTTTTTCGGGACAGCAAACCTGTTTCTTCGGATTCTTTTGAGGAATATCCTATTATTTCAAAAACAGCAAATCCCAAAAAAAGCACTTCACTAATCGTTGAAATTCCATCTGCTGCCGGAAATAATCAAATTTCACTAATTATCGCTAATTCAAATTCTTCTAAAAAATACACCATTTCCGGAAGCAATGATCAAAAAGAGTGGTTTGGAGTCTCAGACACTCAAATCTTAACCGACCTAAACAGCGATTCAGAATCGACTGTAACGAAGACCATTTCCTACCCTTTAAGTACATATAAATTTTTAAAAATTGATTTTGACGATCAAAAAACGCTTCCTCTTAACATCCTGAAAGCGGGTCGTTTCACCACCAGCAAAACATCAGACCCCTTTCTTGAGGTAAACGTTCAAAAAAATACTGTAACCCAAATTCCTTCTAAAAAAGAAACGGAGATTCATGTTCAGCTTGCAAAGCCCCAGGCAATCGATCAGATTGTTTTCGAAATTTCGAAACCGGCTTATTACAACCGCAGGGCCGTGCTGTATAAAAAGACCAAAAGAATTACAAAACGCAAAACAATAATCTACGACGAAGAACTCGTCTCTTTTGAACTTAAGGCAGGTACTACAAACACTTTCAGCGTTCCAGGCTTATTTGAAAAAGACTTTTATATAAAAATTGAAAATCACGACAATCAGCCTCTGGTTATTCAAAAAATACAATACAAACAGAAAGTAACTTCTATTATCGCTGATTTAAATGCTGATGAAAATTACACCCTGAAAACAGGAAACAAAAACCTGAACAGTCCGGATTATGACCTTTCAGATTTTCGGGCCGACCTTCCAAAAATCCTGCCTCAAAGTGTTATTTCCGGTATTACGCACAAAGCTGTTGTCCAAAATCCGGCAGCGGCAAAATCTTTCTGGCAGCAGTCCTGGTTTTTATGGCTCTGTATTGTTCTGGGCGGATTAACAATTGTTTATTTTACCATAAGTCTGGTTCGGGATTTAAAAACTAAATAAGGAATAAAAAAGACCGCTCTGGTTTTCAATTTTATCAAAGCTGACGGAAAAACGAAAACAAAGCGAAAGAATTTTCGTTAATAATTATCTGTAAAAGAAAAATTAAAATCTGTCCAGCACCTATGAAACCACGATTGAGCAAAGTTTCATAAATGTTAACAAAATAGATTTTCAAAAACCATAAATAATTGTATTTTTACGGTTCAAAATTCAGAAAATAAATGGGCAAAATCATTGCTATTGCTAATCAAAAAGGAGGCGTTGGAAAGACTACTACATCAGTAAATCTTGCAGCCGCATTAGGTGTTTTAGAAAAAAAAGTATTATTAATTGATGCTGATCCTCAGGCCAATGCTACATCTGGCCTTGGAATTGACGTGGAAACGGTTGAAACCGGGACTTATCAAATTCTTGAACACACTGTAACACCAAAAGAAGCCATTTTAAAATGTACAGCACCAAACGTAGATGTGATTCCGGCTCACATTGACCTTGTTGCGATCGAAATTGAATTGGTTGACAAAGAAAACCGTGAGTACATGCTTAAAAAAGCATTGGAAGAAGCAAAACAGGAATATGACTTTATCATTATTGACTGTGCGCCATCTCTTGGTTTGTTAACCCTGAACGCCTTAACCGCTTCAGATTCAGTAGTTATCCCTATTCAGTGTGAATATTTTGCACTTGAAGGATTAGGAAAATTACTGAACACGATTAAGAGTATTCAAAAAATACACAACCCCGATCTTGACATCGAAGGTTTATTATTAACCATGTACGATTCAAGATTACGTCTATCAAACCAGGTAGTTGAAGAGGTGCAGAAACACTTTAACGATATGGTTTTTGATACGGTTATTCAGCGAAATGTAAAATTAAGTGAAGCACCGAGTTTTGGCGAAAGTATCATTAATTATGATGCTACAAGCAAAGGTGCCGTTAATTACATTCATTTAGCACAGGAGATTATAAAGAAAAACAGCAAATAGTTTTTATGACAAAAGCAATTAAAAAACAAGCCTTAGGAAGAGGATTATCAGCCTTATTAAAAGATCCCGAAAATGACATTACATCAGTAGAGGATAAAAATGCTGATAAGGTTGTTGGAAATATTATTGAGCTTGAAATAAGTGCTATCGAAATAAATCCGTTTCAGCCAAGAAGCAATTTTAACGAAGAATCATTACGTGAATTAGCCACTTCTATCAAAGAACTTGGTGTAATTCAACCTATTACTGTTCGAAAATTAGATTTCAATAAATACCAGTTAATTTCAGGAGAACGTCGTTTACGTGCTTCTACTTTAGTTGGACTTACTCATGTTCCGGCTTATATTCGTATTGCCAATGACAATGAGTCACTGGTTATGGCCTTAGTTGAAAACATTCAGCGTCATGATTTAGACCCAATTGAGATTGCCCTTTCTTATCAGCGTTTAATTGATGAAATTCAGTTAACACAAGAACAGATGAGTGAGCGTGTTGGAAAAAAACGTTCTACTATTTCTAATTACCTGCGTCTTTTAAAACTGGACCCGATTATCCAGACCGGTATTCGCGATGGTTTTATCAGTATGGGACACGGTCGTGCCATAATCAATATTGAAGACTTAGATGTTCAGACTGATATTTACCAAAAAATTGTAAGCCAGAATTTATCAGTTCGTGAAACCGAAGCACTGGTTAAAAACTACCACGAAGGCCAGCAGCCAAAAGCGGAAGGAAAACCTAAAGCTGATTCTTCATTTATGGTCAGAGAAACTCAAAAAAATACTTTCAACGATTATTTTGGTGCGAAAGTTGATATTAAAGTCGCCGGCAGTGGAAAAGGAAAAATCACTATTCCTTTCAATTCTGAGGCCGACTTTAACCGAATAATAAAATTAATAAACGGATAGTGAATAAAATTGTCCCCATAAGCATATTGTTCTTTCTCACAGGAACCGTTTCTCTTTTTGCCCAGGTAAAAAAAGACACGGTTTTGGTCGTAAAAGACACTACTGCATTACAGGAAATAGACCCGCTTAAACCAGCAAAAGCAGCCTTTTATTCGGCTATCTTACCCGGATTAGGCCAGGCATACAACAAGAGATACTGGAAAATTCCGCTCGTTTACGGTGCTATCGGAACGAGTTTGTACTTTTATATAGACAACAGCAAAAAATACCATGATTATCGTGATGCCTACAAAAGAAGACTTGAAGGTTATAATGATGACAAATACCAGTATCTGGACGAAAGCCGACTTATTGCCGGACAGAAATTTTACCAGAGAAACAGAGATTTATCTGCTTTATTTGTTGTTGGTTTTTACGTTTTGAATATCATTGATGCCAATGTTGATGCAGCCCTGCTTCAGTTTAACGTAAACGAAAGACTATCACTGCGCCCGGAAATCTATCCGGCTGACGTAACATTTAAACCAAATGTTGGATTAACTTTTAATTATAGTTTTAAATAGTATTTTAATTTCTATTTAAAATTCACAAATACATATAAAATGAAAATTGCACTTTTAGGGTACGGAAAAATGGGTAAAGTAATTGAACGAATTGCTTTAGAAAGAGGTCATGAAATTGTTTTAAGAAAAGACGAATTTAATACTTACGACGGACTTTCAACAGCCGATGTTGCCATTGATTTCAGTGTTCCTTCTGCAGCGGTAAGCAATATTTCCGCCTCTTTTAATGCCAGTGTGCCTGTCGTTTCCGGAACAACGGGATGGCTGGAGCATTATGATGAAATGATCGCACTCTGCCATGAGAAAAAAGGAGGATTTATCTCCAGCTCCAACTTTAGTCTGGGTGTCAATATATTCTTTGGATTAAATGAATATCTGGCTAAAATCATGAAGCAGTTTGACGCCTATAAAGTTTCTATGGAAGAAATCCATCATATTCATAAACTGGATGCCCCAAGCGGCACGGCCATTTCGCTGGCACAAGGTGTTATCCAGAACAGCAACTACGCTGAATGGACGCTGGAAGAAGCCAAAAGCAATCAAATTCATATTGAAGCAAAACGAATTGGAGAGGTTCCGGGTACACATACGGTAAACTACGATTCTGCTATAGACAGTATAGAAATAAAACATACTGCCCATAACAGGGAAGGTTTTGCACTTGGCGCCGTTATTGCAGCAGAATGGCTTGCCGGAAAACAAGGCATTTTCACAATGAAAGATGTATTAAATTTACAATAAACAGAATACAATTCCGGATTATTAAATCCCGTATTTGAAACTTAAAATACAATATTATGACACTTTACTCTTGGTTCGTATTTTTCTTAGCTGTCCAGATTATTCATTTTTTGGGCACCTGGAAATTGTATCAGGCAGCCGGAAGAAAAAGCTGGGAAGCTGCAATTCCTGTATACAATTCAATTATTTTAATGAAAATTATCAGCCGCCCGACCTGGTGGACTTTGTTACTTTTCATCCCGATTATCAACCTGATCATGTTTCCGGTAGTATGGGTAGAAACACTAAGAACCTTTGGTAAAAAATCAACTTTAGATACTATTTTAGGAATTTTTACCCTTGGCTTTTACATCTATTACGTCAACTATACACAGAAATTAGAGTATAATGCCAACCGAAAATTAACCCCAGAAAACAAAACGGCCGATACTGTAAGCTCATTGCTTTTTGCTATTATTGTCGCTACTCTGGTACATACTTATGTTATTCAGCCTTATACAATTCCAACTTCTTCCTTAGAAAAATCTTTACTAATTGGAGATTTTTTATTTGTAAGTAAAGTAAACTACGGACCGAGAGTCCCAATGACGACCGTTGCACTGCCAATGGTACACGATTCTATCCCTTTAACCAAAAGGAAATCATACTTAAGCTGGCCGCAGCTGCCTTACTTCAGGCTTCCGGCTTTTGAAAAAATAAAAAGAAACGATATTGTTGTTTTTAACTGGCCGGTCGACACGGTACATTATTTTTATGAGCCAAAAGGAAGACCCGGGGTTATCAAACCAATTGACAAAAAATCAAACTACGTAAAAAGATGCGTGGGTATTCCGGGAGACAGTCTGTCTATCGTAGATGGTTTTGTATTCATCAATGGGCAAAAATTAATCTTACCGGAAAGAGCTAAACCTCAGTATTCTTATTCGGTAGCCTTAGACGGAAAAACCCCTATTGATTTTGAAAGTTTATTTAAAGAACTGGACATTACTGATCCTGCAGGTTTCAGAACTGAAAAAAGAGATACTTTATATTTCAGAGCCTTAACAGAAGCCAGCGCCGAAAGACTAAAAAACACACCAGGTATAACTGCCGTTAAAAGAGAAATCGACAGAGGAAACGACAATGCTATTTTCCCTCACATCAATAAATGGAATCAGGACAATTTTGGTCCTATTTACATTCCTGAAGCAGGAAAAACAGTTCAATTAACCAATGTATCGATTCCTTTCTACAAAGAAATCATCACAAATTACGAAGGAAATACGCTAACATTAAAAGGTTCAAAATTTTTAATAAACGGCAAAGAAACCAACAGTTATACTTTTAAACAGAATTATTACTGGATGATGGGAGACAACCGACATAACTCTGAAGACAGCCGTTATTGGGGGTATGTACCGGAAAATCATATCGTAGGGAAACCGGTATTCATCTGGATGAGCTGGGACACCAACGGAAAAGGAATCAACAAAATCCGCTGGAGCAGAGTATTTACAACGGTAGACGGAGAAGGACAACCGCATTCGTATTTTAAATATTTCCTAATTATACTGGCTCTTTACTTTGTTGGCGAATTCTTTTGGAGAAAAAGAAAACAAAATAAAGCTTAAAACGTTTATTCGTTAAACTGGTAAATCGTTTAATTGTTTCTGGAAAAGAACAATTAAACGATTTACCGATTAAACAAAAAAAATCATGAATTCCTTATTACTTCCTACTTATTTTCCGTCTATCAGCCATTTTGCAGTTATGGCCCAATCTGAAAATATTACTTTTGAAATGGAAGATAATTTCCAGAAACAGACAAACAGAAACAGAACTTACATCTATAGTCCAAACGGAATTCAGTTATTAAATATCCCTGTTAAGCATTCTAAAACAGCACATCAGAAAACAAAAGATATTCTGATTGAGAATGAATTTGACTGGCAGAAACAGCATTTTAAATCCTTAGAAGCTGCCTATAGAAGCTCTCCTTTCTTCGAATACTTCGAAGATGACATTGTACCCGTTTTCGAAAAAAAACACCATTATTTAATGGACCTCAATTTCGAAGTTTTAGATATCGTTACCAAATGTCTTCGTATGAAATTTGAATTTGGCAAAACAACGGAGTACTTTCATGAAACACCGGATTTTAGTGATTTCAGACATTTGGCTAATGGAAAAAAAGACCAGAATTCATTCGAAAAATACACTCAGGTGTTTGATGACAAACATGGTTTTATCAACAATTTAAGTGTTTTGGACCTGCTTTTTAATGAAGGGAAATTTGCAATGGATTATTTAAAGACTCAGAAAATAATATAAATTCCTACCTTAGGAGTTATACGTTTTATGCGTTGTGACTTTCAGCTTTAACCTTCTGACTTTTAACTGCTAAAACTGATCAATTGACAGCCTCGTCATTATTGGATAATGATCTGAATTTTCGAAGTCAGGAAAACTTTCAAACTCTTTTACTTTCATTTTAGTATCGGTAAAAATATAATCAATTCGGGCTGGATAATATTTAAACTTATAAGTGGCCCCAAAGCCTTCTCCTGCTTCTTCAAAAGCATCTTTCAGTTTTCCCTTTATACTTCGATACACGTAAGAGAACGGACTGTTATTCATATCCCCGCAGATAATAATAGGATATTTACACTTTTTGATGTGTTCTTTAAAAATTTCCGCCTGTTCCTGCTGCTGCGTGAATCCTTTACTGATTCTGGCATAAATACGCTGTGATTTCTTCTGGTTGACCTTATCTATATCATCTGAAATTTCACTTACATCAGGAGATATTTTAATAGACTGCAAATGCATATTGTATACACGAATAACATCCTTACCACGCTTAATATCTGCATACACCACATTATTGTCAGATTTTGGAAAAACAATACTTCCTTCGTTTATGATAGGAAATTTTGAAAAAACAGCCTGCCCCGTCTTGATCTTTTTACCGTCTATAAAAATATAACGGTGGGGATACACTTTTAAATCCAGATGAGCAGAATTTGAATATTCCTGAATACACAAAATATCCGGATCCTTCTCATCAATAAAAGCTTTTATATTTTCAGGAATATCATCACGATCAAGCCATTTAAAAACATTAAAAAGACGAACATTGTAACTCATAACCGAGAAATCCTTTTCATCCTTTACATATTCTTTGGCCGAAAATTTATAAAACTTACTGATAAACGTAATTCCTGTAAGCAGCACCAGCCCGGACAAAATAAGGCGTTTTTTAAACTGAATTCCCCAATAAATAAAGAAGAGCCCGTTAGCCACAAAAAAAGCCGGCATAAAGAGCGTAAGTACCGATAAAAGGGGAAAACTCTTAGGTGCCAGAAAGGGCAGAATATAAACACTGAATGTAAGCACAGTCAGCACTATATTCAAAAAGAACATTATCTTATTAAACCACGAAAGGTTTTTCATAGTATTCGGCTAAGGATTATTTTCCGGCTTTAAACAAAAAATCTTTTTCTTCTTTGGTCAGGCAGTCATATCCTGACTGGCTGATCTTATCTAAAATCTCATCAATCTGCTGCTGTGTTTTGTCTTTTGTAACAATTTTTGACGTTGTTTTTTCTGCAGGTTTTTTGTAATTCTTATGAACGGTTTTAAATGGGGTGGTTGGGGATTTTCTGAAAAGATTGGCAAAAAAGTCAATTATCCGGCTGATGATTACACTTAAGTCTGTTCCGTTTTGAAGCAGTTTAATGTAAAGAAATCCAAAAAAGGCTCCAGCAAGATGCGAAATATGCCCGCCCATATTATCAAGGCGAAACTGCATTAAATCCAGTATTAAAATAACCCCTGTAATATGCCAGAGTTTTACATTACCAAACAAGAACAGCCTCACATTCATTAAAGGCTGATAAGTAGTCGCGGCCACCAGAAGAGCCATAATAGCTGCCGATGCACCGACCATTGAGGCAGAAGTTCCTAAAACATAAAAACTAAGCGCAAAGACAATTCCGGCAAAAACAGCCCCTAAAATATACAATCCCAAATATTGTTTCTGAGTAAAAAAGGTAAGGAATAAATTACTCGCAAAATTTAAAACCAGCATATTAAATAACAAATGCATAAATCCGAAATGAAAAAACGCATACGTCAAAAAAGTCCAGGGCTTAAACATAAAAACCTGCGGATCTGAAGAAAGTGCTAGCCAGTCAGGATAAACAAATACTCCTGTTGAAAACTGATAGAAAAAAACCAATGAAATAATAAAACAGCCGATATTCCAATAAATAACCTTCATGGCAATACCGCCCAATTTATACTGAAGTTTTAAATCGTCAAGAATATTCATATAGTCTTTTTTATTTTTTTTTAGAATTAATTATTAAAGTTAAAAATTAATTCCATCGGTTGTTATTAAACTGATTTTTTTTCCAGTACAGCATCATTAAAAAGCCCGCTATCGCTCCGCCTACATGAGCAAAATGAGCAATTCCCGTTCCTCCGCTTCCAAACAAAGAACTTCCTTTAAATCCTAAAAACAAGTCAATAGCCAGAATTCCCGGAACAAAATATTTCGCTTTAATAGGAACCGGAATAAAAATCAAAGCCAACTGAGCATTTGGAAACATAAAAGCAAAAGCCGTAAGCAGTCCATAAATAGCTCCCGATGCTCCAATAACAGAAGACTGTGTAATGGCTCCGGCCTGTGCCAGCGCATTAAACTGTTCCTGTGTGCAATGGGCTTTATTGAGAATAGTTGAAATTTGTCCCGGCAGCATTTTACCATTGGCATCAAATAATGAAGGATAATCGGCATTTAAAATCAAATGCAGTTCAGCCTTTGATAAATTCAGGTTAGATACCGATTCTAAAAGAGAATGCAGCTGAACATAATTCACTCCTGTATGCAGTAAGGCAGCACCTAGACCACAGGAAATATAAAAGAAAAGGAATTTTCTCCCGCCCCAAAAATGTTCCAGTGCAGACCCGAAGCTGTACAAGGCAAACATATTAAATAAAATATGTGCAAAATTAGGCCATGGCGCATGCATAAACATATGCGTCACAATCTGCCAGCTTCTGAAATTATCACTCTCCAGATAAAACAATGATAAATAATTATACGAAACAGGCACTAACTGAGCACCAATAAAGAAAATAATATTAATTATAAGCAGTTGTTTTACAACCGGAGTCATATTCATCATAAGGCAAACTTTTTATCTATATCTTCCACCCGCATGGTGATGAAAGTAGGTTTTTGAAAAGGTGAAATATTAGGATCTTTACAGGCAAACAAACCGTTTACCAGATTATCCTGTTCTTTTTCGGTTAAATACGCCCCCGTTTTAACCGCTAAACTTTTAGCCATCGATTTGGCAATAGTATCGTTCTGACTGTAACTGCTCGCCGGAATTCCATCCTGCAGGTCACTTAACAATTGCTCAATTACAATAGAAACTTCACTTTCGGTAATATTAACCGGAATCCCTGAAATCACCACATGATCTGTTTTAGAATCATCAAATACAAATCCGGTAGTTTCTAAAGAAGGTTTTAATTCTTCTATCAGTTTCATTTCTGAAGCCGAATAAAATAAATCCAGAGGAAACAGCAGCTGCTGGCTGGATGCCTGATTAACCGTCATATTCAGTAAAAACTGTTCGTACAATATACGCTGATGTGCCCGCTGCTGATCAACAATGATCATTCCGGATTTAATAGGCGAAACGATATATTTTTTATGAATCTGATAGGTTTTCTGACTTGCCTGTTCCACCTCATCGTCATTAAACAAAGAAGAGGTCACTTCTTCATTTTCAAAAGTAAAAGGAGAACTTTCTATACTCTCGGTATTCTCCGTATCAAGACCAACATATAGACTTTCCCAGCTTGCTGTGGGCTCTATTCTTTTCGAATAACCGGAATAAGAAGAACCTGAAAACGAAGAAGATGAAGACGAAGAAGATGAAGACGAAGAAGACGCTCCCGAACTGTAACTTCCGGAACCTGATCCTGATCCTGCTTTGGCATAATGCTGATTGGTTTTATCATCAGTAAACGGATTAAATGTTCCGTCGACCTGAATGGTTGGAATCTCCGCTTCTACATCTTTATAATGATAAGGTGTATCTAAATTAGCATCACGGTCAAAATCTAAAACCGGAGCCACATTAAACTGCCCTAAACTGTGTTTTATTGAAGCTCTTAAAATAGCATACAAAGCCTGTTCATCATCAAACTTAATTTCTGTTTTTGTTGGATGAATATTAATATCGATGGTATTGGGCGGCACCTGCAGATAGAGAAAATAACTCGGCTGCGTACCATCTTTTAAAAGTCCGTCATAAGCCGCCATAACAGCATGGTGCAGATAACCGCTTTTAATAAAACGATCGTTTACAAAAAAGAACTGTTCTCCCCTGTTTTTCTTGGCAAATTCAGGTTTACAGACAAACCCCTGAATAGAGATAATATCAGTATCTTCACTAACCGGAACCAGTTTCTCATTGGTTTTACCTGACATAATCCCCACGATTCGCTGACGATAACCGGCAGCCGGCAGATTATACAGTTCGCTTCCGTTATGATAAAAACTAAAATGTATATTAGGATGCGCCAGTGCCACACGCTGAAATTCATCCATGACATGACGAAATTCGACCGTATCTGACTTTAAGAAATTACGACGGGCTGGAATATTAAAGAATAAGTTTTTAACCGCAAATGACGTTCCTTTAGGCAGAACTGCTACTTCCTGCGAAACAAATTTACTGCCCTCAATAACAATATGAGTCCCAAGTTCATCCTGTTCCTGTTTGGTTTTTAATTCCATATGGGCAATCGCCGCAATAGAAGCCAAAGCTTCTCCGCGAAAACCTTTGGTCCCCAGTGAAAACAAATCTTCGGCCAGGCGGATTTTTGAGGTAGCATGACGTGCAAAACACAAACGCGCATCTGTCACCGTCATTCCCACCCCGTTATCAATAACCTGAACCAGCGACTTTCCGGCGTCTTTTATAATCAATTTAATATCCGTCGCTTTAGCATCAACCGCATTCTCCAGCAATTCTTTTACAACTGAAGCGGGTCTCTGCACCACCTCTCCGGCAGCAATTTGGTTAGCAACGTGATCAGGAAGTAATTGAATAATACTCGACATTAAGCAAAAATAGTTTTAAGGTTTAGGGTTTAAAGTAAAAACCAAGAAGCACAAATTTAGTGAATTTTGATTGGCTTTTTAAATATCTGTAATCATAAAAAAAACAAAAAAACCTATACTATTCTTACACAGTACAGGTTTTAATATCTTTAAAACAAATGTGTTTTATTCGTTCTCTATTTCTCGTGGTTTATCCTCGATTTGAAGTGCACCAGAAGACAATAATGGCTGGCTGAACGGATGTGAAATAGAAGCCTGCTGGCGAATATAAGCCATTTTTATAGCTGCAATTGCTGCTTCGGTTCCTTTGTTTCCGTGAGCACCGCCGCTTCGGTCAAGAGACTGCTGCATGTTATTGTCTGTTAAAACACAAAAGATAACCGGAATATCAGTCTGAACATTCAGGTCTTTAATTCCCTGGGTCACTCCTTCACAAACAAAATCAAAATGTTTGGTTTCGCCCTGAATTACACAGCCAATTACAATTACGGCATCGACATTTTGAGTCTGCAGCATTTTTTTTGCGCCGTAAATAAGCTCGAAACTTCCCGGAACATTCCAGCGGATAATTTGCTGTGCCGGTACTTCGCAGTCAATTAAAGCTTCAAAAGCGCCATTATAAAGTCCTTCAGTTATAACATCGTTCCACTCAGAAACAACAATCCCAAATCGAAAGTCTTTCGCATTTGGGATTGTGGTTTTATCGTATTCTGATAAATTTTTATTTTCGGTAGCCATCTGTACTATATTAGATTTTTAATTTTAGTCCCGAACTGTCGGGAAGATTCTTAAATACAAATCTACAATCTAAAATCTAAAATCTCAACTCAAAAAGTATAATTATTGTGCTAATCCAATTAAAGCATCAACTGAAGCTGCTTCCGGAGCGGCATCAAAGTTATCTTTAATATCGTTTAAATATTTCAGCGCCTCTTCTTTCTGACCTAAAGCAATTGCTGTTTTAGCGGCTTTTAATAAGAAACGAGGTGTAGTAAAATCGTTTTTATTAGATTCAGCTGCTTTTACATAGTATGATAAAGCTTCTTTCTGATTGTTTTTTTGTGAATAAGCATCTCCGATAGCTCCTTTTGCCAAAGCGCTTAAGATCAGATCTTCTGACTTGAATTCGCCTAAATATTTAATGGCCTCATCAAATTTACCTGTATTCAGATACGCCATACCAGCGTAGTAATTTGCTAAATTTCCGGCATCGGTTCCAGAATACTCATCAGCAATTTTTACAAATCCGAATTTACCTTCAGAACCGTTTAATGCTAATTTATATAAAGAATCGCTCGCTACACCGTCAACAGCCTTTTGAAAGTTCTGCTGAGCCACAAACATTTCGTTTGCTGCTTCGTCTTGTTTAGGAGCCTCAATAAATTTTTGGTAAGCCAAATAACCAATAGTAGCAACTGCAATACCAGCAACTAAACCAATAATGATTTTTTGATTTTTAGCAACCCAATCCTCAGTTCTTGAAGCAGTTTCATCTAATTTAGAAAAAACACCAGCTGTTGTGCTGTCTTTCTCATCAATTACTACCTGTTGTTCTTCAGTTACTTCTTTAACTTCCTTCTCTTTCGGTGCTTTATATCCTCTTTTATTGTAAGTAGCCATTTAAAATTAATTTAGTGAACGGCAAAAATAAAATTTTTCTTGAAACTGAGGCAAAAAAAATCAAAATTATCACTATTTTAAAAAAAATATTTCCAGGAAGCCTGAGTACTTTCGCATCAGCCTCAAAATAAATCAACTTGAAATACCTCAAAAGCCCTTTATATCGATAAAATTAGATAATTTTGCATCCTTAATTTACCGGATCCAAAATGGTAATTTCTCTTTAGAGCTGCTTAAAAATGCATTTAAACAAAATTTCTTTATTCAATTATAAAAATTTCTCCGAGGCCAGTTTTGATTTCGATGTCAAAATCAATTGTTTTGTTGGCAAAAATGGAATCGGAAAAACCAATGTACTGGATGCTATTTACCATCTGGCTTACGGAAAAAGTTATTTTAACCCGCTTGCCCTTCAGAATATTAAACATGGTGAAGAGTTTTTTGTAATTGATGCCGAACTGGAGAAAAACGAAAGGACAGAACAAATTGTCTGCAGCTTAAAAAAAGGGCAGAAAAAGGTTTTAAAGAGAAACGGAAAAGCCTACGATAAATTCTCTGATCATATAGGATTTATTCCGCTCGTAATTATTTCTCCTGCCGATCGCGACTTAATTGTAGAAGGAAGCGAAACACGCCGTAAATTTATGGACAGTGTAATTTCTCAGCTGGATTCTTCTTATCTGCACCAGCTTATTCAGTATCAAAAAGTGATAGTACAGCGAAACGCCCTTTTAAAATATTTCGCCCTTAACCATACTTTCGATAATGTTACCTTATCTATATATAACGAACAGCTGAACGAATACGGGAAATCTATTTTTGAAAAAAGAAAAGATTTCCTTGAGCAGTTTATACCTATATTTAATACCCACCATCAGGCCATAACCGGATCAGAGGAATCGGTACAGCTTGTTTATGAAAGTCATTTATTCGAAAAAGACCTTTTGACCTTATTACAGGAAAACATTAATAAGGACCGCGCCCTGCAGTATACAGGTTCCGGGATTCACAAAGACGATTTGTCTTTTGAAATTGATTCTCATCCGATTAAAAAATTCGGATCGCAGGGACAACAGAAATCTTTCCTGATAGCTTTAAAACTGGCACAATTTGAATTTTTAAAGAAACAAAGCGGCGTAACCCCTATTTTGTTGTTTGATGATATTTTTGATAAACTGGACGAAACCCGTGTAGCTAAAATTGTAGAAATGGTGAACAGCGAAACTTTTGGCCAGCTTTTTATTTCCGACACGCATCCGGAACGTACAGAAGCTATTATAAAATCTACACATCAGAGCTACAAGATTTTTAACTTATAGCACTTTATCATTCTAAAATTGATACAAATTGTATCAGTCTTTACCCCCGATCTCAGTCAGGAAATCATTACATTAGCCGGAAAAAGAACTTAATAAACAACTGCAATAAAAATACTGAATATGCTAACGAAAGAATCATTGCAATTTTTAGACGATTTAAAGAAGAACAATAACAGAGAGTGGTTTCAGGACAACAAAAAACGGTATGAAGTTTTCAAAAAAGATTACCATCAATTAGTAAACAGCTTTCTGGAGAAGATGAAACCTCTTGATCCGTCACTTGATTTACTGGAAGTTAAAAATTGTACTTTCCGGATTAATCGTGACATTCGCTTCTCTAAAGACAAATCACCCTATAAAGCACATCTAGGAATCTGGATGTCCGGAGGAACCAAAGGCTTAAACCGTGCAGGTTATTATGTTCATATAGAAAAAGGAGCCAGTTTTATTGCCGGCGGTTTTTACTCGCCCGAAGCAGAAGATTTAAAGAAAGTCCGTAAAGAAATTGCTTTTTTCTACGAAGATTTAGAAGAAATTCTAAATAACAAAGATTTTAAAAAAGAGTTTGAAAGCCTGGATTTCAACGAAAACAATTCACTGAAAAGCATGCCCCGCGGTTACGAAAAAGACCATCCTGCAGCCGAATTTTTAAAATTGAAGAGTTTCACTGCAACTCAAAAATATGATATTTCAGAAGTGACTCAGAAAGATTTTGTTTCTAAAATGAGCAAAAAACTGATTGCACTGAAACCTTTAAACGAATTTATCAATCGTGCTTTAGATACTGAAGAATTTTAGAAAAAGATAAATCGCCGCGAATTTCACAAATCAGCACGGATTAATTAGTGGAAATTAGTGAAATTCGCGGCGGCAAAAACTCATTTATTAAATGAAAAGAAAAATACTTTTTCTTGGAGAATCTTATCGCGCCGATGCGATAACCTGGATGAAAGGGCTGAAAGAATTTGGCGATTTTGAAGTGATTACCTGGGAGCTCCAAACCCCCAACAATTCAAAACTGAACCGCTTTAAACGTATTTTAGAATATTTCTTATCTCCGGTTTCCATTCGAAAAATCATCCGGAAAGAAAAACCGGATATGGTCATTGCGGAAAGAACCACCAGTTACGGTTTTCTGGCTGCTTTATCCGGTTCTAAAGCCATTGCTGTTGCCCAGCAGGGACGAACAGATTTGTGGCCCGAAGGTTCTCTTTTATATCCGTTTAAAAAATTCATTCAGAAATATGCCTTTAAAAAAGCGCATTTAATCCATGCCTGGGGTCCTGTAATGACCATTTCGATGAAAGCCGTTGGCGTTGACATGAAAAAAGTTTTAGTTCTTCCAAAAGGAATTGACTTATCTCTTTTCACACCATTAACCAACCATTCCGGTAAAATCGAAGCTATCGTTACCCGTTCCTTACAACCGGAATACCGTCATGATTCTATCCTGAAAGCATTTGGAATTTTACATCAGAAAGGAATTGATTTTTCGCTTACCATTGTGGGTGACGGAACAAGACTTCAGTTCTTAAAGAATTTAGCAGCAGCACTTCAAATCGAAAACAAAGTTATTTTTACGGGCAGAATCCCAAACACAGCGCTTCCTCAATTATTACAGCAATCCAACATTTATATCAGCATGCCTATTACCGAAGGCGTTTCGGCCTCCTTATTTGAAGCTATGGCCTGCAATTGCTATCCTGTTGTTTCTGATATTCCCGGAAACCAAAGCTGGATCACACACCGACAAAACGGACAGTTAATTGAAACTGATAATATCGAAATGCTGGCTGAAGAACTTAACTGGGCTTTTGAAAATGCAGAATATCGAGATCAGGCGATAATCCAAAACAGAGAATTTGTCGAGAAAAATGCAAATTATAATAGTAATATGAAGATTATTTCAGATCGTTACCATGATTTACTGAACGAACGAAATTGCATTTCTGTTTAAATAAACAAGATCAGATGGGAGGATATTGCAATTATTATAAAATCGACAAGAACAAAACATCGGCCGCCTTATTATCAAAACTAAATGATACCACATTACAGCCGAAACAATTATTTCATTTTGAAGACCAACGAATCAGCCATTTTAAAGATTATATAGATGAAACAAACCAAAATTCAGTTTTTACAAAAATTTCATTTGAACAAGTAATTTTTAAAGTAAAAACAGATTTCGACCAAATTAATCATGATGAGTTTGGAACCATATTAAACTGGTTACACAGATACTATAATGAAACAGAAAATATTGATGATTTTTTCTGTGATTTAGGTTTAGAAGAATTTGGATTCCTCAACGCTAAATTTGAAATGCAGATATTGTATTTAGGTGTTGACGGTATAAATAAACACTATTATACTACAATCGAAAAAGACTCTTTTTGGAAAGAATTATCTATTCCTTCAAATGCAGAAGAAATGAATCTAGTAGTAGACTTTTTAGCTGTTTTACTGATTAAATTTATAATTTCCGACACCGAAACTAATCCGGAAGAACTGCCTGAATTACTTAACAAACTAGAGAATATAACCTCAAAAACTGCCTTAAAAGAAGCAGCATTCTCATTTTTTGGCACTTTACAAGAACAAAAGGATGATTCCTCTATACTATACAGCGATTCAATTCAGTATTACAGACAAAATGCAGCATCTCTTTTATTCAGAATAGAAGATCTAAAAGAAGGCATAGTAAACTACAACGGTTTTATTTTTAGAGAAGACTGTTATTAACCTCAAAATTATCAGCCGGTTATATAAGGAACACCAAACTTTATGAACTTTAGGCAAACTTTGTGCCTTTACGGTTAAACCAAAAATTATAATCCTTATTTTTGACCTCAGATTAAAACGCTTTTTTACATATGGAAATCCAATCCCATTTTTCTTTAAAAAACTACAATACTTTTGGCATACAGGCTTATGCCGAAAAATTTGCCGCAGTACATTCTATTGCTGAATTAAAAACCATTTTAAAAGAAAACAAAAACGAAAAAAAATTCATTCTGGGCGGCGGGAGCAATATGCTTTTAACCAAAGATATCGACGCATTGGTGATTCATATTGATTTAAAAGGCAAATCCATAATTAAAGAAGACGATGATTTTGTCTGGATAGAAAGCCAGGCCGGTGAAGTATGGCATGATTTTGTTCTCTGGACCATCGACAACAATTATGGCGGATTAGAAAATATGTCCTTAATTCCCGGAAATGTAGGCACAACGCCTGTACAAAATATTGGCGCCTACGGAACGGAAATTAAAGACACTTTTGTTTCCTGTGATGCCATGAATATCGAAACTCAGGAAATAAAAACCTTTACTAATGCCGAATGTAATTTTGGATACCGTGAAAGCATCTTTAAAAATGAGATCAAAGACCAGTTTATTATCACCTCGGTTATTTATAAACTGACCAAACGCAATCATAAAATCAATACTTCATATGGGGATATTCTGGCAGAACTAGCCAAAAACAATATTACTGATCCCACCTTAAAAGAGGTCAGCAATGCGGTTATTACCATCAGACAAAGTAAACTTCCTGATCCGAAAGAATTAGGCAACAGCGGCAGTTTTTTTAAAAATCCTATTGTATTGAAATCTGATTTTGAAAAAATTCATAAAAAGTTCCCTGAGATGAAATTTTATGAAGTTTCGGAAACAGAAGTAAAAGTTCCTGCAGGGTGGCTTATTGAACAAGCCGGTTTTAAAGGGAAACGTTTTGGCGATGCCGGAGTTCACAAAAATCAGGCTCTGGTTTTAGTAAATTACGGAAATGCAAGCGGGCAGGAAATTTTAGCCCTGTCGAAAGAAGTTCAAAAAACCGTTTTGGAAACTTTTGGCATCCGGATTGAAGCCGAAGTAAATGTAATTTAAAAGCTTTCTTTACTAACCTAACCAACTAACCCTGCCATTTTAATGAAAGAATTAAACATCAAAGTTGTTTTACTCCAGATATTGGGAATGATTTTCCTGGTTAACGGCATTCTGCAGCTTAGGCTTTATACTGTATCCGGAAAGATCATCTGGGCAGAAAAGCACTTTCAATACCATAATTCAAAATACTGGAACAATCTGCTGCCCACTAAAGACGGTATTTTTAATTTCTGGCCTAATGTCTACGTATGGATATTTCTGGGAGCTTTAACAGGAATCGTTATACTGGCTTTTGTAAACTGGAAAAGTAAACTTTCGTCGTTAAACACTATCATTGTCGCCATAGTTGTTTACATTCTTTTGAGAGTAAAGTTTTTCAGAAAAGAAGTTCTGTCTCAGTTTTTTCGTCCTGTAAGAGCAGCACTTTCGGATGATTTTGGCACACAATGCCTGATTGAAGGAATTCTTTTTACATTTATAGGTGTGGCTATTTTATATATGAGCATTATTCAGATTTATTTTAACTCAAAAAAAATCAATTGAAATTACCTCAATGAAAGAACCGCTTTCCATACAAATTACAGATCCGGACGATGAAAAAGCTGCTTTGGTACTCGAAGAATTATCCGCTAATCTTTATCTTCGTTTTGGAAGCGATGGAAAAAACTCTTTTACAGACTGGCAGAATAACCATCCTGAATTTGTGTTTGCAGTCGCAAAACTAAATAATGAAATTGTAGGCTGTGGTGCAGTAAGACCTATTGCAGATAAGACCGGAGAAGTAAAAAGAATGTATTCTAAATTTCCCGGTAAAAAAATCGGACAAACGATTCTGGCTTTTCTGGAAGAACAGGCAGTTGCAATTGGTTTTAAAAAATTAGTTCTCGAAACACGTCTCAAAAATCAGGAAGCCATACAATTCTATCAAAAACAAGGATACAAAGTCATTCCCAATTACGGAAAATATATTGACAGACCAGAAGCGGTGTGTCTTGGAAAAAATCTGATCTAAATCTGAAAAAAATGTACATACCTGAACTATATAAAAACGAAGATCCCGAATCAATAAGAGCTTTTCTTCATGAAAACAGTTTTGGAATCCTGATCAATCAGACCCACGGAAAATTATGTGCCACACATATCCCAATGGAACTGGATGTAAATGCCGATGGAAAAGAGATATTGCAGTCTCACATTTCAAAACTCAATCCTCAGGCAGAAGGTTTTAAAGAAAATGATCAGGTTCTGGCCGTTTTTTCCGGTCCGCATAGTTATATTTCTTCCTCCTGGTACGATCATGAAAACGTGCCTACCTGGAACTATTCTGCCGTACATGTTTACGGACGCATCAAAGTTATGGATTACGACGCTACGGTAGATCAGCTTAAAAAGCTTGTGGATAAATACGAAGCCCATTCTGAAAATCCGGTCAGAGTTGAAAATTTATCTGCCAAAACCATGCGTGAAGCCAGAGGAATATGGGGGCTGGAAATTGAAATCGATGAAATTCAGGCTGTAAAAAAGCTATCCCAGAACCGTGATGACCACAATTATAAAAACATAATCTCGGAATTAAAAAAAACCGAAAACCCTCAGTCTATTGCTGTTGCGGAAGAAATGTCAAAATGCCGAAAGTAAATTGTTTTTAAACATTGGAAATTAGGAATTCATACCTACATTTGTTCTCGCAAAAATTCAAGTATTAACAGACATTAAAACCATATGCTTATAACTTTATTTTACTTTTTTATTGCTGTTGTTTTTATCCAATTATGCTACTATTTGGGTATTTTTGGAAAATTTGCTTTTGCCAAACCACAGGAAATCGTACCTAAAAATATTCCGGTTTCTGTCATTGTATGTGCAAAAAACGAAGAAGAAAATGTAAAGAAATTTATCCCGTTATTGGCTGAACAAAATTATCCTGATTTTGAAGTAGTATTAATCGATGATGCTTCCAGCGACGAAACCCTTGAAGTTTTTGAAGAATTTGAGCAAAAATATTCTAATATCCGTCTGGTTAAAGTAGAGAATAACGAAGCTTTCTGGGGAAATAAAAAATATGCTTTGACTTTAGGAATAAAAGCAGCAAGAAAAGAATATCTGCTTTTTACCGATGCTGACTGTTATCCGGTGTCCAAAGACTGGATTACAGCCATGACTTCGCAGTTCTCTGCTGATAAAACTATTGTATTAGGTTACGGAGGTTACGAAAAAATAGAACGATCATTTTTAAACAAAATCATCCGTTTCGAAACTGTTTTAACGGCAGTTCAGTATTTTTCATGGGCCAAAGCAGGACTCCCGTATATGGGTGTCGGACGAAACCTTGCCTATAAAAAAGAAGAGTTTTTTAATGTAAACGGTTTTATTGATCATATTCAGGTGCGTTCCGGTGATGATGATTTATTCATCAATCAGGCAGCCCATAAATCAAATACTACCATTTCTTATACACCCGAAAGTTTTACCTATTCCAAACCGAAAGAATCTTTTGGTGACTGGTTTACACAAAAAAGAAGACATATTTCGACAGCCGGATATTACAAGTTTTTTGATAAATTCCAATTAGGACTTTTCTTCTGTTCACAATTATTTTTCTTTTTATCAGTTATTATTTTACTGGCTTTTCAGTTTCAGTGGATCGCAGTGACAGCTATTTTAGCGACACGTTATACGGTGGTCTGGACGGTAATTGGTTTTTCTGCCGGAAAATTAAAAGAAAATGATATCAAAATCTGGTTTCCTGTTGTAGAGATTGCCCTTATATTAACTCAAATTAATATCTTTATAACCAATCTTTTTTCAAAACCTGTATATTGGAAATAAATTCTAAAATAGAAAAAGCAAAAAAAGGCGATCAGATCGCCTTTACTTTTTTATTAGATTATTTCTGGAATGAAGTATACAGCTTCATGCTGAAACGCACCGAAAATGAAACTACCGCAGAAGACATCACTATAGAAACCTTCTCAAAAGCATTTGACAAAATTGCTTCTTACAATCCGGAATTTCAATTCAATACCTGGCTGATTGCTATTGCAAAAAATGTTCATATTGACCTGCTGCGCAAAAAGAAAACCAGTCTTTTTATAGAAATTACCGACACAGAAGACCAGCAGGCTTATAATATTGCCGACACTACTCCTTCTGCAGAAGATGCCTTAATTAAAGAGCAGAATCTCTCGCGTCTGCTTTTATGCATTAAAGAATTAAAACCCCATTATCAGGAAGTCATCCAGCTTCGTTACTTTCAGGAGTTGTCTTATCAGGAAATTGCCGACAAAATTGGCGAGCCATTAAGCAATGTTAAAGTAAAATTACTACGGGCAAAAAAATTACTGGCCGAGATTATCGAACGTAAAAGATAATTTATTATCTTTAGAAAAAGAACAAAATATAATCATATTTTTTCTTAAAAAAATCATTTATTCACATACTAAAACAACAACTTCTACGTTGTTTGCTACAAACCCAAACCCTATTCGCGTATGATTTAAAGTTACTTAACCTTAAAATCCAAAAATCATGTCTAAATCAAGCATCTATGAAAACAAGTGGATCGATCTTGTTTTCGAAAACAAAAACAAAGAGTATGGCGCCTACCAGTTACGCCAGGAAAATTCTAAAACAACAGTTACTGCATTATTTTCAGCATTGTTGTTAATCACAGCCGTAGGAAGTGTATCGATGCTGATTAGTAAATTAAGACCACCGGTAGAAGATGAAGGAAGTGTAATTTCGTGTCCTATTACGCCAATTAACCCGGATCTTGTAAGACCTAAAATAGAAGATCTTATCGCACCTCCTGCACCAAAACAGGCTGCAGCTGCGAAACCACCTGTTACTTCAAGTCAATTAACAAATCCGGTTATTGTTCCAACAACTGAGGCAACACCTGAAATTGCAACAAATGCCAACAACACACCTGCTATTGATAATGCAAATACAGGAACAGGAAATGTACTTAACGCAATTCCGGGAAATGGAGGCGGCGGAGACGGAGAAGATCCTGTAACAAACATTACTCCAACGATAAGTGATCCTCTTCCTCCAACTGCGCTGGACAAAATGCCGGAGTTTCCGGGCGGAATAAAAAATTTCTATACTTATGTGGGTAGAAATTTCACCAGACCGGAATTAGACGAAGACAGAGTATTGCGCGTATATGTTTCATTCGTTATTGAAAAAGACGGATCAATGACCGATATTATGGTTAAAAATGATCCGGGTTACGGATTAGGAAAAGAAGCAGTAAGAGTTTTAAAATCATTAAAAACAAAATGGGCTCCGGGAGTATTAAACGGAAAACCGGTAAGAACTGCCTACAACCTTCCCATAACGATACAGACACAAGCAGAATAAAAATAGAAAAACAGAACTTCGGTTCTGTTTTTTTTTATGTTAGGTTTAAAGATATCTTTACGAAAGAATTGATCTTTAAATTAAAATAAATGCCATTTACCTTTGCTCATCCTGCCATAATACTGCCTCTAAAATATATCTCAAACAAATGGTTTTCATTAACCGGGCTCATTATCGGAAGTATGGTACCGGACTTTGAATATTTTATCAGAATGAGAGTAGAAAGTACTTACAGCCATACATGGTATGGTATTTTTTGGTTTGATTTACCTCTGGCTTTATTACTATGTTTCGCTTTTCACAATATAGTCAGAGATCCATTAGTTCAAAATCTTCCTGAAATTTTCCAATCCCGAATTCTGGTTTTTACGCAGTTTAACTGGAATCTTTTCTTTGCAAAAAAACCAATTATCGTTTTATCTTCAATTTTAACCGGAACTGCTGCACATCTTTTATGGGATAGTTTTACTCATGATCATGGCTATTTCGTCAGTAGAATTTCACTATTACAGGAAACCATTTTCTTTATGGACTATAAAATTCCTGTCTTAAAAATAGCGCAGCATGCCAGCACTTTAACAGGAGTCGTAATTATAATTTATGTTTTTTTTAAGCTTCCTCAAAAAGCTGCTAATTCATTCCTTGTAAACAGATACTATTGGCTTTATATAATTGTAATTTCATCTTTGATCCTTTGTATCCGGTTCCTCTCCGGATTAAAATTCAGTCAGTACGGTCATCTTATCGTTTCTGCCATCTCATCTTTTTTAATCGCCTTACTGCTGGCTCCCTTCTTATTAAATTTTAACAAAATCCGAAAGAAGTAAGAAAATCAATTACATTTACAGCACGTAAAAAACATCCGTAAAAAAATTAAAACGATACAAAAATGGGAATATTTTCTGCCCTGATGGGCAATGCCGGAACGGTAAGTCAGGAAGATTTATTAAAAAAATACGGTCCGCTTTTAACAGACAGCGAACAAATTGAAATGGGTTTTAAATTAATCCGTGATACTTTTATTTTCACTAACAAAAGACTGATTTTAGTTGACGTACAGGGATTAACCGGAAGCAAAACCGAATACAAATCTATTGCTTATAAAAGCATCACACGCTTTAGTGTAGAAACCGCAGGTACTTTTGACCTTGATGCCGAATTGAAGATCTGGGTTTCAAGCGAATTAACTCCAAGTATTGTAAAACAGTTTAACAAATCTGTAAACGTTTACGATGTACAAAAGGTTTTGGCACATCATGTTTTGGGATAATAAACGAAATAAAAAAGGGCAGATCGAAATCTGCCCTTTTATGATAATCAAAACTATTTCTTTTTTGTAGTTTTCTTTGTCGTCGTTTTTTTCGTTGTAGTTGTCTTTTTCACTACCGGAACGGTATTGTCTATTTTTTGCTGTACATACGCTTTATAAACACCGTCTTTTTCAGCTCTTGCTTTTGCATCATCAGCTCTTTTTTTAGAGTCAGGATGCGAACTCATCATTCTGTCCAGAAAAGAAGCCTCAGCACCTTCACTCATTTTAGCCAGAATCCTGAAAGCAGATTCTTCTGCATTAACATCGTATCCATTTTTCTTCAAAAAATTATACGAATACAAATCTGCCTCTGTTTCCTGCTTACGGCTGTGTTTACTGTCAATTAAAGCGCTTCCTATTTTCCCAAGCTGGCTGTCTGTCACTGCCGAAATTTTAGCCGACTGCGAAGATACTCCGTCAATCAAAGCTTCTTTTTGATAAGCGGCACGCATGGCATCTCTGGAATCATTGTTGGCAACGTGTCCAATTTCATGACCAATTACAGCCAGTAATTCGTTATCATCCATAATATCCATAAGTCCGGAATACACACGTACACTTCCGTCGGCTGTGGCAAAAGCATTTACTTCTTTCAATTTATAAACTTTATAATTTAAAGTAAATCCGTCACCCGCAGTATGCTTGCCAAATACTCTGTTTAATCGCAGTGCGTACCCGTCATTTGGTCCGGCCACTTCATTTTCTGAATCTAACTTTGTTACGGCTTCTTTAGAAAGCGTCGCTGCATCGGCGTTTGTTAAAGTAAAAGCAGTTACTCCTTTTTGAACAGCACCAATTGCTTTATCTCCGAAATTAATCTGCGCAGTCATTTTAGTTATACCAAATACTGCAAACAAGAATCCTGCTACTATAAACTTCTTTTTCATGTTTTTTTCAATTACAATTTAACAACAAATGTAAATAACAAAAATGCTATTTCATTTCTCAAAAAGTATGTTTTTTCAACAATTAAAGATATAAATTTTAGCCGATCAGAATCGTATAAGAATCAAAAAAAACGACAGATTCTTTTGATCTGTCGTTTTTCAAATGGTTTTAAATTACTTCTTTTTTGTCGTTGTTTTTTTAGTTGTAGTTTTTGTAGTTTTTGTCGCTGCTTTAACAACAGGAGCAGTATTTACAATTTTCTGCTGTACATATTCTTTATATGCACCTTCTTTTACGGCTCTTTTTTTAGCATCATCTGCTCTTTTTCCAGAGTCCGGATGTGAACTCATCATCTTAGTAATAAAAGAAGAATCTGCTCCCTGACTTAAATTTTGTAAAATTCTAAAAGCCGATTCTACTGCATTTACATCATATCCATTCTTTTTCATGAAATCATAAGAGAATGAGTCTGCCTGGGACTCCTGCTTTCTGCTGTGCTTGCTGTCGATCATGGCACTTCCTAAAACTCCGAGCTGAGATTTTGTAATAGTCTCTATTTTTCCTGATTGTGATGAAGCGGCATCCAGCAGGGCTTCTTTTTTATAAGCCGCTTTTATGGCATCTCTGGTATCGTGATTTACCACGTGCCCAATTTCATGGCCTATAACCGCTAACAACTCATTATCATCCATGATATCCATTAAACCGGCAAATACACGAACACTTCCGTCTGCACAGGCAAATGCGTTAATATCCTTTACTAAATAAACCTTATAATTTAACGTAACTCCATCAGTAGAAGCGTGCTTTGCAAATAAACGGTTTAAGCGAATCGAATAACCATCTGCAGGAACCGCAACAGGATTATTGGCATCCATTTCGTCAATTGCTTGTTTTGCCAAAGCGGCCGCATCGGCATCACTGAATGTAAAACCAGAAATTCCTTTACCTAAAGCCCCCATAGCTTTATCTGAAAGTTTTTGTGCATTTACATCAACAAAACTAAAAGTCATAAATAAAATTCCTAAGGCAATAAATTTTCTTTTCATATTCTTAAAACTATTAAATTCACAGCAAAGTTAATTTTGAACGAATTTTCAGTTATCGCTGAAAGTCAAATTTGTAATAGATTAGGGTAGAAATATGAAAAGTGAACGAAAAGCAAATTTAGGCCTCAAAATAAACTACATTCTGTATCTTTGTATTCTGATTTATGATATATGGAAACAGTCATTGAAAATATACCACCTGCAAAACCTAAATGGTTAAAGGTAAAACTTCCCATCGGACAAAAATATACTGAACTGCGCGGTTTGGTTGACAAATACAGCTTAAATACAATCTGCACTTCCGGAAGCTGCCCAAATATGGGAGAATGCTGGGGAGAAGGAACAGCTACTTTTATGATTTTAGGAAATGTCTGCACCCGCTCCTGCGGTTTCTGCGGTGTTAAAACCGGGAGACCGGAGACCGTAGACTGGGATGAACCTGAAAAAGTTGCCCGTTCTATAAAAATCATGAATATCAAACATGCGGTAATTACCAGTGTAGACCGTGATGATTTAAAAGACGGCGGTTCGATTATCTGGATGGAAACCGTAAAGGCAATCCGCAGAATGAACCCTAATACTACTCTGGAAACTTTAATTCCCGATTTTCAGGGAATCGAAAGAAACATTGACCGAATTGTAGAAGCAAATCCCGAAGTGGTTTCGCACAACATGGAAACTGTTCGCCGCTTAACCCGCGAAGTACGTATCCAGGCAAAATATGACCGCAGTTTAGAAGTATTACGTTATTTAAAAGAAAAAGGAATCAACAGAACCAAATCCGGAATTATGCTGGGACTTGGAGAAACTGAAGAAGAAGTGTTCCAGACCATGAGAGATTTACGTGATGCAAATGTCGATGTTGTAACTATTGGCCAATACCTGCAGCCTACCAAAAAACACCTGCCGGTAAAAGAATTTATAACCCCGGAATTATTTGCTAAATATGAGAAATACGGAATTGAACTTGGGTTTCGTCATGTCGAAAGCGGTCCGCTGGTTCGTTCGTCTTATAAAGCACAAAAGCATATTTTATAAAAAGTTTATCGTTTAATTGCCCAACCGATTAAACGATTTAAACGGTTAAACGAATAAACAAAAATTGAAAACAAGAATTGCCATTAATGGTTTTGGGAGAATTGGCCGAAATTTATTCCGTCTTCTTCTTAACCATCCTGAAATTGAAGTTGTTGCAATTAATGATATTGCAGATAATACCACTATGTCGCATTTAATAAAATACGACAGTATTCACGGAGTTCTGCCTTTTTCCGTAAGTTATGATGAAAAGGGAATTATTGTGGACGGAAAACATTTTATATTTTTTCATGAAAAAAGCATTTCAGATTTAGACTGGAAAAGTCATTCGATTGACTTTGTAATCGAGTCTACCGGTAAATATAAAACACATGAAGAATTAAACAGGCATATTGAAGCCGGAGCAAAAAAGGTAATTCTTTCTGCCCCATCGGAGGTAGATACTATTAAAACGGTTGTTCTTGGTGTAAACGAAAATATACTGGACGGAACGGAAGTTATTGTCTCTAATGCGAGCTGTACGACAAACAATGCCGCACCAATGATCAAAATCATTGATGAACTATGCGGAATTGAGCAGGCTTACATCACCACAATACATTCATTCACAACCGACCAAAGCCTTCACGATCAGCCGCACAAAGACCTGCGCAGAGCAAGAGGTGCGAGTCAGTCGATTGTTCCTACCACAACGGGTGCAGCTAAGGCATTAACAAAGATTTTCCCTAAATTGCATCAAAAAATCGGAGGCTGCGGCATTCGTGTTCCGGTTCCCGATGGTTCGTTGACAGATATTACATTCAATGTTAAACGTGCTGTTACAATTGAAGAAATCAACATTGCATTTCAAAAAGCCTCCAAAACAAATTTAAAAGGAATATTAGATTACACAGAAGACCCAATCGTTTCTGTTGACATAATTGGCAATACCCATTCGTGTTTATTTGATGCACAGCTTACCTCTGTTATTGACAAAATGGTAAAAGTAGTAGGCTGGTACGATAATGAAATTGGCTATTCGTCACGCTTAATCGATTTGATCTTACTGATAAGAAAAACATAAGATTCATTGTAAAAGCACTGCCATACATGAAGTACTGTCTAATAATTGTTGTTTGTTTTTTTAATCCATTTTTGTATTCTCAAACCAAACAGAATACAGATAGTGTTTCCTATTACAATAAACTGTCCAATAAAAAATTAAGCAGTAAAGAATATAATAAAGCGATCTTTTACACTAAAAAGTCAATTGATTTCTGCCATAACAATAACCGCTCCGAAGATTTAGCCAATCAGATTTTTAAACTTGGCAAAATTCACTACGGCCTGGGCAGATACGATGAAGCTCTGGAGGACTTTTACAAAAGTGCCGCTTCATTTGACGATACTAAACCCACCTGCACCAAAGTTCTGGCTCTGCATTATACCGGCGCCGCCAATACTGCTAAAGGAAATTATAAAACAGCTGACCTTTATTATGCCAAAGCACAAAAACTTTTAAAACAACTTCATATTACAGACAGTTCTGAAATTTTAGAATACCAAAAAGCAATGGCATTTAAGGCCAGTAAAAATCTGCTTTCAGCTGCCCTGATTCTTCAAAATATAACTAGAAAACCGGACATTCAAAAGATTTACAAAACCAAAAGCGACGCGTATTACCAACTGGGACTTATTGAGTCCCGGCTTAAACGAAATGATTCGGCTGTATTTTATTTCGACAAAGCTTTAGAATATAATGACAAGACGAGCGACCTGCCTCAAAAATCAAGAATAACCTTCGCTATAAGCCAGTATTACAAACAAAACCGAAATTTTGATCTCGCCTATTCTTATTTAGACGAACATTATCAGTTAGAGAATTATATTTTAAAGCTGAAAAACACCAAAATTGATTTTAACGAGTTTCAAAAATTCAAAAAAAATCAGGAACTAAACAATACTCTTAAACGGGAAAGTGAAGAAAAAATACAGCTCAAAACTTACCGCTATTCTAAACTGGTAAGCATTCTGGCCATTGCCCTTATTTCTATTTTATCTCTTCTAAGTCTTGCTTTATATAAAAACAATATTATCCGAAATCAGAATAATTTGCTTTTAAGAGAGAAAAACAGAGAATTAATGCAGGCTAAAAACAAAGCGGAGAAAGCCTCAAAAGCAAGGTCCGAATTTTTATCAACCGTAAGTCATGAGCTCAGGACACCCTTAAACGCCATTAACGGAATTACTCATTTACTACTGGAAGACAGCCCCAAAAAAGCACAGCTAAAGTACCTTGAGTCCTTAAAATTCTCAGGCAATTACCTGACCACTTTTATCAACGAAATCCTTGAAATTAATAAAATTGATTCTACAAAAGTTGAAGTTGAAAACATTAGTTTTAACCTGAAAGAACTGCTTATTAATATTCAAAGCTCCCTAAAAGAGCTGGCTGCAGCCAACAAAAATTATTTTAATCTTGAGATAGACAAAACTATACCTGACCATTTAATTGGCGACCCTACAAAATTATCCCAGATCATATTAAACCTGATCAACAACGCTTTAAAATTTACACAAAACGGACATGTAAATGTAATTGCAAAACTGCTTGAGCAAGAAGATGAAACCGTAACTGTTTATTTTGAAATTGTAGATACCGGAATTGGTATTCCTGAGGACAAGCTGCAGACCGTTTTCGAAAGTTTCTCACAGGGTTCCATAGAAGTAAACCGAAAATACGGAGGAACCGGATTAGGACTTACCATTGTTAAAAAATTAATTGAACTACTGGGAAGCGAAATCAAACTAAAAAGTGAAGTAGGCAAAGGATCAACTTTTACTTTCAAATTAAATTTTAAAATTAATACCGAACCGTTGGAAGCAGTTACAGGAGAAAAAGCGTATAACGATAAACAATTAGAAAACAAATCTATTTTACTTATTGAGGACAACAAAATCAACCAGATGATTACACGCAAAATGCTTGAAAACAAAGCTATTTCCTGCGAAATTGTCGATAATGGTGAAGATGCCGTTGAACTTTTAAAAGTAAAACACTTTGATCTGGTTTTAATGGATGTTCATTTACCGGGAATAAACGGAACCACTGCTACACAGCAGATCAGGGAGTTTGACAAAACAACCCCGATTATTGCACTGACTGCCATTTCTCTTGACGAAAACAGAGACATGCTTTTAGCCTTTGGAATGAATGATGTAATCACAAAACCTTTTGTTCCCGATGAATTTTACAGCACAATTGCAAAATTCTTTGGTTAACCTCTCTGTTTAAGTTCCTGTATGCATCTTAACATACTCTAAGACAGAGGTGTCAAAATTCTGCCTGTGGTTTATAAAAGTGCTTTTTATAGGCAGGTAATACAACTGAGAGACCAGTTTAGAATCTTTTAAACGAACATAATCCTTTTCGGTTGTAATTATTTTTCTTTCTTTGGCTGTATTCTGAACAGATTCTAAATCCGCATCCGAGAAATGATGATGGTCCGGAAAGGTCAGGCATTCGTCGTTTTCACTTTTTAAATGATCAAAAAAAGGTTTGGGTTTCGCGATTCCGGCCAAAAGCACTTTTGATTCTGACTTCAGTTCCCCAACTGCTATTTTTTCCTCTTTGGCATATACTGTAGTATCGTAATCGATAAA
This sequence comes from Flavobacterium sp. FG19, assembly GCF_057809475.1. Classification (NCBI taxonomy): domain Bacteria; kingdom Pseudomonadati; phylum Bacteroidota; class Flavobacteriia; order Flavobacteriales; family Flavobacteriaceae; genus Flavobacterium; species Flavobacterium sp. FG19. The sequence continues at coordinate 325,056 of NZ_JBMDKA010000003.1, forward strand.
AGAAAAAAAGAGCTGCTGGAAACAGTTTAATTTCAATTTCAGACGAATTTCTGCCTGTTCCGTCTCGGAAAGATTTTTAGGACATTTGGTAACCACTACTATATTAGCCCGTTTTGCACCGCTTCTGCTTTCTCTTAAATTACCTGCTGGCAGCATAAAATCATCCGCATACAAATCGCCAAATGCTGTAAGCAGAATGTAAAACCCTGCTTTTACTTTTCGGTGCTGAAACGCATCATCCAATAAAATGACCTGAGGTTTTTCGGGCTGTGAGAGCAATTGTGTGATTCCATTGGTACGATCAGCATCAACAGCCACCTGAACATCTGGAAACTTTTGATAAAACTGAAAAGGTTCATCTCCCAGAATCTCAGCATTAGAATTCTCATCGGCCAAAACAAAACCTTCTGATTTTCTCTTATAACCGCGGCTCAGGGCAGCCACCTTATATTTACCAGATAATAAACGGATTAAATATTCAATCTGAGGTGTTTTTCCGGTTCCGCCCACACTTAAATTTCCAACCGCAATAACCGGAACAGCAAAAGAGGCTGATTTTAAAATTCCTTTATCAAAAAGAAAATTACGGATACTGGTCACAATTCCGTATAAAATAGCAAAAGGAAAAAGTAGTTTTCGAAGTAGATTCATTATTTTATTTTATTCAGAACATTTAACTTAATTAATGATTTCATTTGGCTGATAGCAATTTCGTTCAGTTTTAACAATCTTTTGTTCTGTATTATTCCCTGTTGTATTAACATAGCATTTATGCTTTCAAGATTAGACAATACCACCAATTGTTCAATTGAGGCCATATCTCTGATATTTCCTTTCTCTTCCGGATTTTCATCCCGCCACTCTTTTGCTGTTTTACCAAATAAAGCTACATTCAATAAATCAGCCTCATCTGCATAAATAAAGTTTTTCTGTTTTACATTAATGCTTACAGGAATTAATTTTTCTTTGATAGCATCCGTATGTATCGAATAATTAATTTTTGAGATCGTTCGCTGCAGGTTCCATTCCAATTTTTTACTGCTGCTTTCTCTTCCTTTAATCTTTGAAATTCTTTTATCAAATAAAATTTAAACTCGGCACTTAACCAGGCTGCAAACTCAAAAGCAATATCTTTATGAGCAAAGGTTCCTCCATACCGTCCGGTTTTTGAAACAATCCCAACAGCATTTGTACTTTCAATCCATCTTTTGGGAGTCAAAGAAAAACTATTGGAACCAGCCATATTTTTAATTCCATCGAATTCGATGGAATTAAAATCCGGATTATTGAATTTTTCCCACAAACCAATAAATTCAATTGTACTGCGATTTCTCATCCAGTTTTGTAAGATATAATCACTACGTTCCTTATCACGATGTCTGGCAATATCAGTAAGTGACATAAAGTCTTCTTTATTATCTTCAAAAACAACAACATCTATTCCCTGAACATTTATCTTCCTGTTCTTTGCCATACTATTAAATTTCAGCCCGCTCCTCTCTCATTTCAATCAAGTCCTTAACCGTATTAAAATGTAAGAAAAAAAAATAAAATATTTTTGATTTTAAGCTAAATCATAAAATGAAGATTTATTTTCAAAGCAGCTTCACTTTACGAAAGTATAATTTTTTTCGTTAATTTGTTTTTCAGGTTTCCAATTTCACAGTATGTTAAAAACCTGAAACAAAAAAACCTGAAACAAAATTCAAAAAAAATGAAAATCAAAGACATCATCACCGTACTGGAAGAAATGGCCCCGCCGGCCTATGCAGAAGATTTTGACAATGTTGGCCTTTTAGTAGGGAATCCGGAAACAAAATGTTCCGGAGTTTTAGTTTGTCATGATGCTCTGGAGAATGTAATAGAGGAAGCAAAATCTAAAAAATGCAATCTGGTAGTCTGTTTCCACCCGATATTATTTTCAGGCATCAAGAAAATTACGGGTAAAAATTATGTGGAACGTGCTATTTTAAAAGCGATTAAAAATGACATTGCGATCTATGCTGTTCACACTGCTTTAGACAATCATTCGCAGGGGGTAAATAAAATTTTCAGTAATGCATTAGGTTTAATAAATACCCGAATTCTAATCCCGAAACAACAGTATCTTCAAAAATTAATTACTTACACCGTTCCCGATAATGCAGAAAAAGTACGAAATGCCATGTTTGAAGCCGGAGCCGGAACTATTGGAAATTATGACAACTGCAGTTTCAATTCTGAAGGCTTTTTCACCTTTAAAGGAAATGAAAAAAGCAATCCGGTTATTGGCGAAAAAGGAAAACTGCATACCGGAACCGAAATAAAAATTGAGGTTATTTTTGAAAAGCATTTGCAGTCCCGAATCCTAAAAGCGCTCTTAACCCATCACATATACGAAGAAGTGGCTTATGAAATCTATGATTTACAAAATACACCTCAGAATATTGGCCTGGGAATGATTGGGGAACTCGAAAAAGAAATGGAAGAGAAAGAATTTCTTCTGTATGTGCAGGACCATATGATTGCAAGAGGTATCCGTCACTCGGCCTTTACCGGAAATAAAGTAAAAAAAGTTGCTGTTTTGGGAGGTTCCGGAAGTTTCGCTATTAAGAATGCTATTCAGGCAGGAGCCGATGCTTTTTTAACCGCTGATTTAAAGTACCATCAGTTCTATGAAGCCGAAAACAAGCTGCTTTTGGCCGATATTGGTCATTTTGAAAGCGAACGCTATACAAAAAACTATATTGTTGATTATCTTCGAAAAAAAATTCTTAATTTTGCGATCATTTTATCGGAAGAAAATACAAATCCAGTTAAGTACTTATAGAATATGACGAATACGAAAGAATTAAGTGTTGAGGACAAGTTAAGAGCAATATACGATTTACAGCTTATTGACTCCAGAATTGACGAAATCAGAAACGTTAGAGGAGAACTTCCTTTAGAAGTGGAAGATTTAGAAGATGAAGTTGCAGGTTTAAGCACTCGTTCAGAAAAACTGAAAGGTGAACTTGAGGTGATTGAGGAGCAAATCAAAGCAAAGAAAATTGCTATTGAGGAGCACAAGGAGGTGATCAAAAAATACACTAAACAACAAGAATCAGTTCGTAATAACAGAGAATTTAACTCTTTAACCAAAGAAGTTGAGTTTCAGGAATTAGAAATCCAACTGGCAGAGAAGCAGATCAAAGAAATGAAAGCTTCTATTGAGCACAAAAAAGAAGTTATTTCTAACCTAAAAGAAAAACTAGATGCCAAAAGTTCTCACTTAAAACATAAAAAGTCTGAACTGGATGCAATTATGGCCGAAACTCAAAAGGAAGAAATCTTCTTATCTGAGAAATCTGCTGAATTTTCTGCTCAAATCGAAGACCGTTTACTGGCTGCTTACAACAGAATCAGAAGCAGTGTTCGTAACGGATTAGCGGTAGTTTCTATCGAAAGAGGAGCTTCTGCCGGATCTTTCTTCACGATTCCGCCTCAGACACAGGTAGAAATCGCTTCAAGAAAGAAAATCATCACTGATGAGCACTCTGGAAGAATTTTAGTTGATACTGCATTAGCAGAAGAAGAAAAAGAAAAAATGGAACAATTGTTCTCAAAATTCTAAATACTAGTCCCGATTCAATCGGGACTTTTTTTTTGCCAAAATATTTTCTGCCGCGAATTACACTAATTTTCGCTAATTTTTAGTTTGTTTTTAAATGAAATAAAAATTCGTGCTAAATTTGTGTAATTCGTGGCAAATCTTTTTAAAATTGGCTTTCGAATATTATTGTTATCATTAAACTATTTGTTTTGGGAATTAAAAAAGGAATTCGTTTTATCACACTGAAATCAGTTGGCTCTTATATTAACTTTCTAAGTTATGTTCGTCCTCAAAAAGCTATGGAACTTTCTTATGCACTTTTTAGCCAGCCAAGAGTGGGTCGGTTAAAAAAAGAAAAACTCCCAAAAACCCTAAGAAACACAGAAACAGAAACGTTTCACCATAACGAACATCATTTTCAAACCTACATCTGGAAAGGAAACGAGACTAAAATCCTTTTGGTTCATGGCTGGGAAAGCAACTCCTCACGATGGAAAAAAAACCTCCCGCATCTGCAAAAATCAGGAAGTACGATAATCGCCCTTGATGCACCTGCTCACGGACAAAGCAGCGGAAAAGAATTTAATGTGCCGCTTTATGCTGAATTTATTAATAAAGCGGTCGAAAAATATCAGCCTGAAATTATTATCGGACATTCTATTGGCGGTGCTGCCTGCGTTTATCATCAGTATTTATTTCCAAATACCAGTATTGCAAAAATGGTAATTCTTGGTGCTCCTTCCGATCTGAAAACTCTTATTGACAATTATATCTCCATGTTGAGCCTAAACAGCAGAATGCTGTCTCTTTTGGAAAATAAATTTATAAATCGTTTCAATTTCAAATTAGAAGATTTTTCAGGACAAAAATTTGCAGCTGATTTTGCTATTCCGGGATTTATAGCCCATGATACTTCGGATAAAATTGTAGCTTTTGCCGAAGGAAAAAAAATTGCCAGCAAGTGGAAAAACAGTCAGTTTATTGAGACTACCGGATTAGGTCACGGCATGCACGATGATGAATTGTATGACAAAGTAATTGAGTTCCTTTTTTCCGGAAGTTCTGAGGTTTTGAACCCATGAATTTTCCCCCGATTTTTAAATAAATAATCCTGCTATTGTCATTCTTTTTTCCCGGGAATGACAATCTTTGAGATAACAGCTCCAGATCTAAAGTTCTAATTTATCTAAACTACAATTTTAAAATACTTAAACAACTCCTTTTCTCCTTTTCCTGTAATGGTTATGGCCCGTGAGTCTTTATTTCTTCTGAGCCAGTCTTCGGTTATCATTTTATTTAATAATAATGCACCTATCGAACCGGCAATATGGTTTCTTCGTTCACTCCAGTCCAGACAGGGTTTTAAAAATATTCTTTTTTGTTTCTGAGCTTCTGTCAGATCAATTCCAAAACCAGAAAACCATTTCTCTCCTTCTTTGGAAATTTCAAAAACATTACTTTTTTGAACAATTATTTTTTGTTCCAGCAAACTATCTGTTAAGGCAACACCAATTTTTCCGGCTAAATGATCATAACAGGTTCTACAGAATTTTATTGGAGAATAATGATCTGTTTTATTTTTTACAGCAGCTTCCGGGTTCGGAACCAAGTTTGCCATTGCCTCAAGTGCATAAGCGACTTCTTTATTTGAAAATCTATAATATTTATGACGCCCTTGTTTTTCTACACAAAGCAAATCGGCATCCAGTAGTTTTCCCAAATGCATACTTATATTTTGCGCTGAAGTATTGGCAGAAACAGCCAATTCTGTAGCTGTAAAAGCTCTTCCGTCAAGCAAAGTCCATAAAATTGAGGCGCGGGTTGGGTCGCCAATTAAAGATGCTGTTTTTATAAATTGATCTTCCATTTCAAAATTCATAGTTAAGTGCAGACTGAAGTATTGCTCTGTAAAGTTAAACAACTTTGCTAAAAACATTTATATGACCCCGACTTTATTCCTTCAATCTGATGTCAGCGATCCTTATCTGATCTACAAAAACATGTTACAAAACAATTCCGTCTTTTGGGATGAAAACAATAGAATATGGGCAATCTATTCTTACAAAGACTGTGTTTCAATTCTAAAAAATCCCAAAGCTGAGATTCCGGAAATAAACCCGGATAACGAACAAAAACTCAACAAACACGCTCTGAATATCCTAACCAGTTTAACCCGGTTATCGAATGGGCTTCAGCATGAAATTTCGAAAGAAATCGCAATGCTGTTATTCTCCAATATGAAATCAGTTCAAATTGACCAGGTGGTTTACCATTTGATAAAAGATACTGCAGCTGAAAATAAAATCGACTGGGTAAACACCGTTTGCAAAAAACTTCCTGTATTAATTGTACTGCAGAGTTTTGGTTTTACAGAAACTGACTGTGATTTCATTTTAGAAAAAATAGAACCTTTTGTCAAAATAATGCTTCCGAAGAAAACAGCGGAACAAACCCGTTTCATAAATCAATTTGCAGAAGAAATATTTGCCCTCACAGAAAAACAGCTTTTATCTTTACACTTCTTTCCGGCGCTTTTTGAGAAAACATCTGAATTAAAAACACTTACTTCAGAGGAAATAAAAACCATCTATGTCAGCAATTTAATAGGATTGTTTATTCAGAGTTTTGATGCGGGAAGAGGAATATTAAGTAATTCCTTATTGCAGATTCTGAATCATCAAACTTTTTCAGCCAAAACAGAAATCCAAAAATCAGTCGCAGAAACTTTACGATTTGATCCTCCAATTCATAACACAAGGCGAATTGCTGCAGAAGATATTCTTATCGGCGAAAGCCTTATTAAAAAAAATGATTCGATATTGGTTATACTTGCAGCTGCAAACCGTGATCCTGAAAAATTCGAAAATGAATCCGGTTTTGACATCAACAGAATCAATACTGATGAAAATCTGACTTTTGGAACCGGCGGTCATATGTGCCCTGCCAAACATTTTTCGATTCATTTAGCGACAGAAGCTTTATGGTTTTTATTTAATCAATATAAAAGCATAAAACTTTTAGAAAACAACATTGAGTACGAACCTGTAATTAACGCCAGACTGCCTAAAAACATCTGGATTTCATTATACTAAAAAAAATAATTATGACAGCTGTAATTTTTGAAGTAATTCCGAACGAAGGAAAAAAAGAGGAATATCTGAATATTGCGTCGGATTTAAAATCCGAATTGAGCCATATTGAAGGTTTCATTTCTATAGAGCGATTTCAGAGTTTAGCCGATCCTGGAAAAATTTTGTCTTTATCGTTCTGGAAAGATGAAGAAAGCATCCGGCAATGGAGAAATCTTGAAATGCATCGCCTTGCACAGGCAAAAGGAAGAAATGAAATTTTCAAAGATTATCATTTAAGAATCGCCGCCGTTGTTCGTGACTATGGTATGTTTGACCGAAAGGAAACCCCTGAAGACAGTTCCGTTTTTCATGAATCATAAAAAGATACTGAAACCCTAAGCTGCTGAGATTCTAAGTTGTCTTCAAAATATAAAATATAAAATCTATCCTGACAGCTATCGAAAGTAAAATCATTTTTTTGCCTACTTTTGCAGTATGGAAGAAAATCTTAAACGTCTTAATAAATTTATTAGTGAAACGGGCTTTTGTTCCCGCCGTGAAGCTGATAAGTTAATTGAAGAAGGCCGTGTTACAATAAATGGCATTGTACCGGAAATGGGAACTAAAGTTTCGCCAGATGATGAAGTACGTGTTGACGGAAAATTAATCGTGGAAAAACACGAAAAAATGATTTATCTGGCTTTCAACAAACCTGTTGGAATTGAATGTACTACTAATCTTGACGTAAAAAACAATATCGTAGATTATATCAATTATCCTAAAAGGATTTTTCCTATCGGAAGGCTTGACAAAGCTAGTGAAGGTTTAATTTTTATGACTAACGATGGCGATATTGTAAATAAGATTCTGCGTGCCCGAAACAATCACGAAAAAGAATATACGGTTACGGTCAATAAGCCTATAACAGAACGTTTTATTCAGCGTATGGGAAATGGTGTTCCTATTCTGGATACTGTTACCAAAAAATGTAAAGTAGAACAAATCAGCAAATATACTTTTAAGATTATCCTGACTCAGGGATTAAACCGTCAGATTCGAAGAATGTCTGAATATCTGGGTTATGAAGTAACTGCACTTAAACGTATCCGGATTATTAATATTTCCCTGGATGTTCCGGTGGGGCGTTACCGCGATCTGACTGATACTGAAATAAAAGAACTAAATAAACTGATTGAGCCTTCCAGTAAAACAGAAGAAGCCAGTCTTCCAAAAACTGAGACTCCTGACAGGAATCCAAATGGAAACTCAAATAAAAGAAGGACTGCTTATATCTCTAAAAATGATCCAAGATTTAAAAAAAGAGGAGGACAATAGTCCTCCTCTTTTTTAGTCTGTTTTTTTTTCTTGCAAAGGAGGGTCAACTTGTGGCGGCCCCAACAAAGGAACTTTAGTTTTAGAATCCTCATTTATAGGAACTCCAATTTTAGTATTATTATCATTATGATCCTCAATAACCTGTTTATATTGTGGTATATCATTAACAATTTCTAAAGGATAAACGACACCCTGTTCACTGTTTTTTGCAACATACATCCTTTTGATTTCGCTAAAAGACAGCATTCTTTTATAGACTCTGACATCATCGAGTTTTCCATTAAAATTTTCGGCAGCATAAGCATCCAAATTACCAATTGTCAACTTGTTACCTGTCCATGAAAAATTAAATTTAAGCTGTTCCATAGGAATAAGTGTTCCTTCAAAACGGATTGAAAATTTTTCAGGTTCACTGTTTATGTACATTACAAATGACTTCCCGGTATATACAAAAGCAACAAATACCCATTCCTGCAGCGGAATTTTATTCTGGGAATTAAAGTGGAGATAGCCATTTTTATAGGTATGAAAATTAAGCGTCCCGTCCTCCTGAACCTGCAGATTAAAATCTCTTCCGGGATTTACTTTCGATATGATCGTATTATGTTCGGTATATTTCTCTAAATAGATCCAGCTTGTAATACTGAAAGAAGGTAAGCCGTTGAAATTTGAAACATTTTCTATACCAATATAACCGTGACTTCCAAACGAAAATGCTCCGTTAAGATTTTCGTTCTTGTCCTTCTCCGGCTTAATACCAGCCGAAAAAGAAGTATTCTTTAAAGGGCTTTGGTCCTGTATATTTCCATTTAAAGGCAGATACAAAAGCAGGTCCTTCTCAAATTGACTATTCCCTGTATTTTGTGACTGAGATAATGTCCAGTTCAAAAAAAATAAGATTATCCAAAAACAGCGCATGATTACCATTTGTACTATTTACCCTGCAAATATATTAAGCTATAGGCAGGAAAACTGTAATTATATGTTAATTTTTAGTTTCCAGAAAATCATAATACAAGGCTTTAGACAGAAATCCCGCATTTTGGTAGTTTAAAATCAATTCCTCTCTTATTATTTCAGCCTTTTTACCGTTTAAGTTGTTTTTCAGAAAATAGTCCCGACGGGCATCATCATTAAAGTTAAGTCCGCTCAAAAAAACGGGTTCCACGCCTTTGTTTACTGAAATATTATAGGTTGTAATGAGATTTCCCCAATTCACAAAACTGCATAAAATGAGGGTGCCATAAAAATACCAAACCATCTGATTTATCAGGTAAGCATTTGTTTTTTGCTTTACAATTTTCAAGAAAGAATACAACAGTCCGATAACAGCCAGCACTAAAAAAGCATATACACCTAATCGTTTATAGGTCAGGCCGTAAAAAGAAACATATTCTGTATTCTTAATCAGGGCACTTACAATTAAAACAACATTTAACGCAAGCCAGATTTTAGCCAGATTTTTTAAAGTTTTTGCTTTTTCATCAAAGTTAAATCCGCCTTTAAAATAAAACAGTATTACTCCGACTGCCATTAAAATGGAAAAAATTACCGCATTTACCCTTTCGTGTATATCAACACTTAAATTTGTTTTATCGACAGCCTCAAAAAACTGCTCATAGTTGTAAGTTCCAATAAATACCAAAAGCATAATGTTTAACAAAAACAAGGTAATTTCACCGCTTTTTCTCTCAAAGTCCAGGTCAAGAAATGAAAATGTGCTCTGATTTTTCACTTCTGAGACGGTATTGAATTCATTATTCAGTCTGGGATTAAATTCATAACAGGCATCCGGAACCCAGTAATTCCAGAAACTGAAAGAAATATAAAATCCAAGAATACTGATGAGGATCAGCTGGAAAAGATCAATATCTAAAGTATAATCCGTAAACAATGCCGAAAAATGATCGCTCCCGAAAGAGTATACAACAAAGAACAAGCCTAAAAATACAAACGGAATCACCACAAATGCGACCAGTTTCCTGGCAAAATCATTGTGAATTTTTCGTTCGGGAAGCCACTGGTTAAAAATAAAAACGCGTCCCAAAGTTGTTATTCCGTTTAAGAATATCAAGGGAAAAATTTGTATGATTTTGAGTTCTCCATCCTGTGTTTTAAACTGTAAAAACAAAATTGATAATGCCAAAGCGAAAAACGATGCGGCATCTCCATACCACGCAAAGGCAAAACAAGACAGAATAGAAGTCATAACCAAGACCAAATGTGATCTGTCAACTAGTTTTTCCTGAAAGAAATAACTAACTAACAACGTCAGCACCACTCCAAAAATAGAGATATTGATTCCAGGTCCCTGATTGTAAAAAAGCAGTGCAAAAACTGCTGTACAGGCTAAAATAATTTGATGTTTTTTCATAATTTTAATTTTTAAAAGTACTTTGTAATTCAAAGTTTTTGGGTAAAAAATTTTAGTTTCTAAGATTTCATTAATTTTTCGAGGTAAGAAAGGTGTTCTTTAAACGCCGCGCGGCCAAGCGGTGTTACCTGATAAGATGTTTTAGGCTTTTTGCCCACAAATTCCTTTTTAATCTCAATGTATTCAGATTTTTCCAGAGCGGAAGAATGACTCGCCAAATTCCCGTCGGTAATATTCAAAAGGGTTTTCATCTCGGTAAAATCTACCCAGTCATTAACCATCAGAACGGACATAATGCCCAGTCTGACACGGCTTTCGAAATCTTTATTTAGTTTGTCAATAATTCCCATTCAATTATTTGTATTTTTTGAACATCACTAAACCATACAAAATATGTAAAATTCCAAATCCCAAAATCCAGAAAATTAAACCATATCCGATATAGAACAGCGCAATAAGTCCTAAAATCAATTCAGAAAAGCCCAAATATTTTACATCCGAAAAAGTATATTTTTCAGCATTGATAACAGCAAGTCCGTAGAATATTAAAGTTGAAGGTGCCACTAAACCAAAATATCCATGATATAGTAAAGCGAGACAAAATATACCTCCCGCCAGAAGCGGAACTGCCAGATTAAACAGCATATTTTTGGTTGCTGAAGTCCAGATAGGTAAATTGTATTTTCGGCTTTTTCTAATAGTAAAAAAGATCCCGAAAGTAAGTGCAAACACCATAATTATGATTCCGATCCAGAAAAGTTCTGACACTAAATCAGCTGAATATAATCTATGTTCGTCACTTAGATAATCCATTCCATTGGCTTTAAAAAGCTGGTACACATAGATTCCGCCAATTAAAGCCGAAAGACCTGCGAAAACTCCTGAAAGCCCGCTTAATGATATAAATCTGGAAGAACGTTCCATCATGGAACGAATATGCGCTAAATCTTCTTGGTGCTTTTGATTCATAATTAAAGTACTTTGCGTTACAAAGTTATTATTTATTTTGAAACGACAATTAAAAAAGAACATTTTTTTCAAAAAAGCAGCCTTAGAATTAAAAACTATTCTTTGTTGGTTTCAAAATTTTTAAATTTATACAATAAAGTGAACATTACATAACGCTTTAAAACATTGGTTTCTGAATCAATAACAGCTGTTGAAGTAATCATTCTGGAAGCGCTCTGATTTTGATTCAGCAAATCATAAACTTTTACTTTAAATGTAAATTGTTTCGCAAATTGGTAAGATAAACTAGTGTTCCACAAATAAAAATCTTTTTTATATGGTCCCGAAATATTCGAATTGTAGTTGTAACCAAAATCGTTGCCAAAAACCCAGTTCTTAGGCCAGAAGCTTGTCATTTGGATATTAAAATTATGAGTTGTATTTGAAGTTGAACTTAAAGAAGTATTATTATATCGAATGTCATTGTATGTAAAATTATAATACGGCTGGATGCTTAATAATTCACCATATTCATACGTAAATCCAAAACCGGGATTCAGCCTGAATGCTTTTGCCTCATACAACTGATTATTTGTAAAACCTTTATTCAAATTATAATTGGTATACATAGAAAACCGCAGCGCAAAAGTATTTACCTCTTTCTTTATTTTTTTGTTCCATTCTCCTGCTACTAACATATCGTAGGTGCCTTCTACATTATCAAAGGTTGAGATCTGTTTTCCAGAACTGTTATAGGCTGAGACTCCCACAATCTGACTATCAAAATATGTAGTACTAAAATGAATGAAATAACTCGAATCCGATTGAAAATCATAACTTGAAAAACCTGTCTGCAAAAAATGAAAAGTAGAAGGTTTTAAATTCGGATTTCCCGTTACAACAGCTAAAGGATTATCCAAATTAGCAACTGCCAAAACCTGATTACCTCTTGGAATTGTAAATTTACGCTCGTACATCATTAATAGATTCTGAGATTGTGAAATGCTGTAATTTGCACTAATTGTTCCGTTTGGAATAAAATAGTTTTTATTCAGATCTGTTGTTTCCTTTAAATAAAATGCATGATTTTCATTCCTGATAACAGAAGTTCCTGTAGATGCCGATAAATCAAGTTTCTTTATACTTGTACTAAAACCTATTTTAGGATTCACTCCAAAACTATTAAAAGAATTATAATTACTTAGTGATTCATTAAAAACATCGTAATCCATATCCTGACCATTACGGTCGAATGTCTTTTTATCATCGCTGGTTTTTTCATAATTTGTGATTACCGAAAAATTCAGTCTTGACAAATTAGTTAGCGGCTCAAAATACTGAAGAGTTCCTGTATACTTATCTCTGTTATTTTTTTGAGTAACATTTTGATTACGCAAATCGTCAGGGCTTGTTCCCTCTGTAAAAACCGTCGATGAATTTACCCTTGTGTCTAAATCGTTTCGCGAATTCTCGTTTTCAAAAGAAGCGGTAAAGTATCGACCTTCTTTCTTAGCATTTAAAAAAAATCGAAGATTATTTCTGAAATTCGTACTACTATTTTCACTTATATTAAAAGAATTACTGGAGTTGATTAACTGGTTATTCTCATCCCAGGTTTTTCTATCGGAAGTATTTGCTGATACAGCTTTTCCTGTTTCAATGGCAGGTGCAAAAAAAACTTTTATCGAAGGGGAAATTTTATACTCAAAATTTAAATTTACATTATGTCTATTAGAATCCTGATCGCTTTTTGAAGTCGATTTTGACAACAAAGAACCCGTTGGTAACAAAGTAAGTTCTGACGTTCTATTTATGTTGTCTGTATTAGAATTATTAAAATTATAATTCAAATCTGTGCTTTCTCCTTTAAACCATTCATCAGAATAACTTAACCCAATTAAATTCGATTTTGTTATTCCGCCTCTGCCTCCGGAAGCAGCCCCAAAACCATCGTTTCTTCCGCCTCCCATAGTATCAAAAACCTCGTTCATAGAAAAACCAGATGCATTAATATTATTAGAAGAAGCCAGAAAACTGATACGCTTTTTATCTTTAAAATAACTCAGGAAAGCACTGCTTTCATATCTTTCTGAGCTCCCGTAACCTCCTAAAAGTTTGCCAAAAAAGCCTTTATTTTTTTCTTTATCGATGGTTAAATTGATTGAAACATTTTCTGATGTCGAAGCTTGTTTAGTAAATTCCTGTTCTTTTGTTTTAGTATCTGAAACCTGTACTTTTTTTATTAGCTCAGCCGGAAGGTTTTGAATTGCTATTTTTCCATCTGCATCAAAAAAGGGTTTTCCGTTAACTAATATCTGGCTTACCTTTTTTCCATTGACTGTTATTTTTTTGTCTGCATCAATACTCACTCCCGGTAATTCTTTTAATAAAGCTTCTACATTGGCATCTGGACGTAATTTAAATGAAGAAGCATTAAATTCTATAGTATCTTTTTTTATTCGGATAGGAGCTTCGTTTTTTATAATAACTTCATCCAATTCAACATCATATTTTATAAGTCTGACAACTCCTAAATCTATATTGTGAGTGAGTTTTTCTATGGTATCTGAAAATTCCAGATAACCTTCTGCCGAAATTTTTAAAATGTTGTTTTGAAATCCTGATTTGGTTTCTAATTTAAAGAGACCATCTTTATCCGAAATCGTATAGGCTTCTACCGAGGAATCTTTAGAATGCATCAAATAAATTGTTGCGGCTTCTATAGGCGAATCTTTTTCAGTAACAATCTTACCGCTGATTACCGCATTTTTTTGAGCTGCGGAAGAAAGACCATACAAGAGAAACAGAAAGAAAACCATCGTTTTTATCTTGTTTTGTATTGAGAAAAGGTTATTTAAAAGAACTACATTATGAGAAAAGAATGTAATGATCTGCAGGATTTTAATCATGGGAGCGGATATACTTGTAAAGGCTTAAATTGTTTGTTTTTATTAGGGACAAACTTACATTATAAATCAAAACAAATAATAACTAATTGTTAAAAATTAGAAATTAAAATTAAAATCAAACAAAAAGTTGGTTTTCATTAATTAGAAAGATCATTTTTATGATTTAAAAACATCTAAGAATTTTAAAAGTTTAGTAAAAAACAAATGATTAAAACAACCGTAAACAACTCATTGCCGGAACACAAAACCAAAAAAGCCCGTTCATAGTGAACAGGCTTTTTTAAATTTTATAATGTGAGATTTAAAACCATCTTCTTCTTTTGAATAAAAAGACTCCAAAGGTGGATAAGATTATTGAAACCAGAAGCAGAATCCAGATTCCGTACCGGCTTTCTTCCAGACCGTTTGGTACGTTCATTCCGTACAAACTGGCGATTAGGGTTGGAATCATTAAAATAATTGAAATGGAAGTCATCTGTTTCATAATATTGTTCATATTATTGGAGATTACAGAAGCATAAGCGTCCATCATTCCCGTTAAGATGTTGTTATAAATATTGGCTGTATCCTGCGCCTGATTTAACTCGATTTCGACATCTTCTAGTAATTCCGGATCGTAACTGGCTTTATGAGCTTTCAGGTTTTTGATTCTTTGGAACAAAACATCATTCGCTTTTAAAGAAGTGATAAAGAATACAAAGCATTTTTCGATTTGAAGCAAGGCCTGTAATTCTTCGTTTTTGATGGATTTCTCTAAATTATCTTCCGCCAGTTTTATTTTTTGATTGATTTGCTTCAGGTATTTCAAATACCAAACACTTGATGACAAAAGCAATCGTAAAACCAGATTGAAATTGTCTTCTATTTCGATGTTTTTGCGCTGTGAATAAGCGACAAAATCTTTGATTATTTCTGTTTTATAAAAACTGATGGTAACGCAGATATCGTCTTTAAAAATGATTCCGAGTGGTACGGTATGAAAAGGAATTTTAACATCGCCGCTTTTAATGGGAATTCGCATGATGATAAGTGTCCAACCGTCTTCGATTTCGATACGAGGTCTTTCGTCGATATCCTCGATATCATTGTAAAAGGCTTCAGGAACCTGAAGTTCTTCCAGCAGGTAATTTTTATCTGATTCTGTTGGAGATTCGATGTGAATCCAGCAATTTGAAGTCCATTTTTGAATTTCTACTAATCCGTTGTTGTTGGTGTAAAAGGCTTTCATTTCAAAATACAGGGTTTTAACGCAGCATTTTGAAATTTCAAAAGCTGCTTAATTTAATACTAACGAATAATAATAATCGTCCATTTGGAGAAGTGTTATTTTTTAAAGTGCTGCAAAAGTATCCTTTATTTTTAAGAACCAAAACTTTAAACTATTAATTATATATTAAAATGAATCTTTGCGCAGGTTTTAAACACATAGAAACACAGATATTATTACCGCAAAAAGACGTTCACTTTTTCTAAATAAACATAGCCAAGCTTTAACTATGTTATAGAAATTTGTTTCTCTTTCGTATTCTTTTCATAGAAATTAAATCTTATGTTTCTATGTATTTAAAAAAAATTACTGCAATAAAAAAGCCTGTTCAACTGAACAGGCTTTCCTACTATTTTGAAAAAGAAATTATTTATTTCTTGCGCTTCTCATTTTTCTTGCCAAAAGTGTGTTTTTAAGCAACATCGCAATGGTCATTGGTCCTACTCCACCCGGAACTGGCGTAATGAATGCCGCTTTTTTACTTACGCCGTCAAAATCAACATCACCTTTGATAACATATCCTTTTGCATTTGAAGCATCATCAACACGAGTAATTCCAACGTCGATAACGGTTACGCCTTCTTTTACCATATCGGCTTTTAAAAATTCCGGAACTCCTAAAGCAGTGATGATAATGTCTGCATTTTTAGTAAATTCTGCTAAATCTTTAGTACGGCTGTGAGTCAAAGTAACTGTTGAGTCACCAGGATTTCCTTTACGGCTCATCAAGATACTCATCGGGCGTCCCACGATATGACTTCTTCCAATTACAACCGTATGTTTCCCTGAAGTTTCTACTTTATAACGCTCTAACAATTCCATAATTCCAAAGGGAGTTGCCGGAATAAAACTTTCCATTTCAAGTGCCATTCTACCAAAGTTAGTTGGATGGAATCCATCAACATCTTTGTCTGGATCGATTGCTAATAAAATTTTCTGCTCGTCGATATGTTTTGGCAATGGCAACTGAACGATATATCCGTCCAGGTTATCATCTTCGTTCAATTCTTTAATTTTAGCCAATAATTCATCTTCGGTAATCGTTTCCGGTAAAGAAACCAAAGTAGAATCAAATCCGATTTCCTGACAAGATTTTACTTTACTTCCTACGTAAGTTAAACTTGCTCCATTATTCCCGACCAATACCGCTGCTAAATGAGGCACTTTTCCTCCCGCTGCTTTTATAGATTGAACTTCGGCTGCAATTTCGTTTTTAATGTCGTTAGATGTTTTTTTACCGTCTAGTAGCTGCATTTTGTTGTTTTGTTTCAGGTTTAATTTGTTTTACGTTTCAAGTTGAAAATGAAACTTAAATTTTTATGTAATTAAAAAAGTTTCAAATTTTAGTCTCATAACTTGAAACCTTAAACTTGAAACTTTTTCTTATTTTATCTCGGCATTCCTCCTGGCATTCCTTTCATACCTCCCATCATTTTCATCAGGTTTTTTCCGCCTGGGCCTTGCATCATCTTCATCATCTTGCTCATTTGGTCAAACTGCTTCATGAGCTGATTTACCTGCTCGACTTTTGTTCCCGAACCTTTTGCGATTCTGGCTTTTCTTTTTACGTCGATAATGGCTGGTTTGCTTCTTTCTGCGGGTGTCATTGAATAAATGATGGCTTCGATATGTTTGAAGGCGTCATCTTCAATTTCTACATCTTTCATGGCTTTTGAAGCTCCCGGTATCATTCCAACCAGGTCTTTCATATTACCCATTTTCTTTACCTGCTGAATCTGTGTCAAGAAATCGTCAAAACCGAATTCGTTTTTAGCGATTTTCTTTTGAAGTTTTCTGGCTTCTTCTTCATCAAATTGCTCCTGAGCTCTTTCAACAAGAGACACAACGTCTCCCATTCCTAAGATACGCTCTGCCATACGTTCTGGATAGAAAACATCAATTGCTTCCATTTTCTCTCCAGTACCAACAAATTTGATTGGTTTGTTTACAATCGATTTGATTGAAAGCGCTGCTCCACCACGAGTATCACCATCTAATTTCGTTAAGATAACTCCATCAAAGTTCAGAATATCGTTAAAAGCTTTTGCTGTATTCACAGCATCCTGTCCTGTCATAGAGTCTACAACGAACAATGTTTCCTGAGGCTGAATTGCTTTGTGTACACGTGCAATTTCGTCCATCATTTCCTGATCAACGGCTAAACGTCCTGCTGTATCGACGATCACAACATTAAGTCCGTTTGCTTTAGCGTGTTTGATTGCGTTTTGAGCAATCTCTACAGGATTTTTATTTTCTGGTTCTGAATATACTTCAACACCTATTTGGTCTCCCACAACATGTAACTGATTAATCGCCGCCGGACGGTAGATATCACACGCTACAAGAAGTGGTTTCTTGTTTTTCTTAGTTTTTAAGAAGTTTGCTAATTTTCCTGAGAAAGTAGTTTTACCAGACCCCTGAAGTCCCGACATCAAAATAACAGTTGGATTTCCTGACAAGTTAACACCGGCAACATCTCCTCCCATTAATTCTGTCAACTCATCTTTTACCAGTTTTACTAATAATTGTCCTGGCTGTAAAGTTGTCAATACGTCCTGTCCAATTGCTTTATCTTTTACTCTGGCGGTAAAATCTTTAGCAATTTTAAAATTAACGTCGGCATCAAGTAACGCACGACGAACTTCTTTTAAGGTATCGGCTACGTTTACTTCAGTAATTTTACCGTGTCCTTTTAATATATGGAACGCTTTATCTAACTTATCACTTAAATTATCAAACATATCTTTTTGTTTATTTGAAGTGCAAAGATAATCTAATTAGACATTTCAGGCAATTTTTATTTATACGCATTTTTTTACCACGAAGGCTCTAAGACGCTAAGTTTTTTTGCTACGAGTTATACTAATTTCCTGAGCTTCCTAACTGCTATTCTTTTTGCCACTAAGGCACGAAGACACAAAGTTTTTTTAGCCACGAATTGCACGAATTTCTCAATTCTTAAACTAATAATTTTTCTCTCCCGCAGATTACGCAGATTTAAGGGATTTTTATTCTCATCAATAAAATATCTGCCAAATCTGCGTAATCTGCGGGAGAAAAAAACTTCGCAACTTTGCGTCTTTGTGACAAATAAAAAAAGCGCAAAGAATAAAAACCTTTGCGCCTTTGTGCCTTTGCGGCTATGAATCTTTAAAATTGGAAGTATATGAAAGGCTGCGAACCTGCCACTGCTGTTGCATAAACAATCCAGTAAACGAATCCTAAGATTATCGCTTTCACTAAAATTGGTGTTTTATCAAAAACAGATTTCATTCCGTTTGTAAATGTTTCCGGTAAGAAATGCCAGACATAACCGAATAACATTAATCCGAACACATTTTTGTATCCCAAAATAATGGTTTTCCAAAGTTCCGGTTCGAATGATAATTGCCCAATAGTATTAATTACCTGCAATGCTGTTTCGAAATCTCTGGCACGGAAAAAGATCCAGCAGAAAACTACAAAATGGAATGTAATCAGGATAGAGAAAAATCTCCATAAGAAATTTGAACCTTCTTTTTTGGATGGAAATAACTCCATAAAGATTTTATGAACTGCCAAAGCCAATCCGTGTAAAGCACCCCAAACAATAAACTGCGCTCCAGCTCCATGCCATAATCCGCCCAGTAACATAGTGGTAAACAGATTCAGGTTTGTAAATAAAGTTTGTTTTCTTTTATTGGAAAGAATAAATGACAAACAAAAAAGTGCAATTGAACTAAAAGCAATTATTAACGGAATTATACTGGTAGTATAACTTGTGATCCCCCACAGCAGCAATCCGAAGAAAAATAAACTAGGGAATAAAAATCCGGCAAAAGAACCTTCACGGTTTCCTCCCATAGAGATATACAAGAAATCTTTTAACCAGGTAGAAAGCGAGATATGCCATCTTCTCCAGAAATCAGTAATCGAATTAGATTTATAAGGCGTTCTGAAGTTGGCCGGTAATTTAAAACCTAATAATAATGCGATACCAATTGCCATATCGGAGTATCCTGAGAAATCGCAGTAAATCTGAATTGCATATCCGTAAGAAGCCATTAAATTTTCAAAAGACGTATAACTCAAAGGCGTATCAAAAACACGATCCACAAAGTTTACTGAAATGTAGTTTGAAATGACCGTTTTCTTAATCAAGCCTCCTATGATTAAAAACAAAGCATTATTTACATCCTGTCTGGTCAGGTTTAATTTCTGATAAATCTGAGGCAGAAAATCTTTCGCACGTACAATTGGCCCGGCTACTAACTGCGGGAAAAACGAAACGAAAAATAGATATTCGATATAGTTTTTTGTCGGTTTAATTTCTTCACGGTAAATCTCAATGATATAACTCATGGACTGGAAGGTATAGAACGAAATCCCAACCGGAAGAAAGATGTCATGAAATTTCAGATTTCCATTAAACATATCATTGTAAGTCCCAATCATGAAATTCATATACTTGAAATAACCAAGCAGTCCTAAATTCAGAATGACACTGATTACCAGATATATCTTTTTAACACTGTCTTTTTTTTCTTTGTAAATAATCTGGCTTAAACCGTAATCTACAACAGAAGAAAGCAGTAACAATAAAAAGTAAATTCCGCTTGACTTATAATAAAAGAAAAGCGAAAAGAGTATAACATACGTTAATCTCAGATAAAATGTTTTGTATAAAAAGCCATATACAAAATAAAAAACAAGGAATAATCCCAGGAACAAACCCGTATTGAATAATAGTTTTTCGTCCGGATTATAAATAAACCAGTTTTTAACCTGTTCTGTTGTAATTGCACCAAAATTTTGAATGAACCAATTATTAATGCTGTCTATTGTTGTCAACTTACTTTTTTAATTTAAAATTATCGTATGCTTTTAAAAATGCCTCGGTAAATAAACTTCCTTGTTTTTCGTACCCTTTTTTAGAATAATGCACCCAGTCTTTCCCTATCAGTCCCTGAGCTTTTAATTGTCCTATTCCGTTTAAACCGCCCAGTTCATCATATAAATCCCAAACGGCAAAACCATCTTTTTCGGCAATATCATTAATTCGCTGTGCATATTCTCCAACAAAATGATTGGGTTTTCTTCCTCTAAATAAAGAAGGCGGTGGTGTCATTACAATTATAGGAACGTTGATATTCTGTTCTTTTATATTCTTAATAAAATCACGGAGTCTTCTTATATATTCTGACGCTTCGAGTTTATCAAAACTTTCATTGGTTCCTAATGAGAAAATTAACAGATCGGGATGTAAGGCTTTTAACTGTTCAAAAAACAAAGGATATTTGTTGTAATCTGAAAATTTAGCTCCGTTTACTCCAATTCCGCTGTACGTTATTCCGGGAGCATTTTTCTCTAAAACCAGTCCGTTAAGTTCAAAATCTTTGGCTTCTTTATTCGGAATCAGAAAAATACGGTCCAGCGCTTTTTCCGATTTGTAATAGTGGCAGAAAGCATCCGATTCAAGATTTACAGGTACAAACTCAGAGGTTTTAATATTTCGGGACTGCATCTGATTAGTTGGAATTTTTAAAATCCTGCCGGCACGAATATTATTTGATTTTAACTGATTGGCTCTTTTTATTTCGGCAATTGAAACATTGTACTTGTCTGCAATCACAGAGATCGCTTCTCCTTTTTTGATTTTATGCGTGATTATTTTTCGCTCAGTCGTTTCGACAAATTTAGCCTGAGATGCCGTTGACAAATCAAACATATTTTCATTTTTGGGCGTTATAATCTGAATGGTATTAAACTTATAAGCCGGATCTTTAATGCTCATTTCCATTACAAAACCTCCGGTATCCCTCCAAAGTCCGATACCGCTTAACCCAACGGGATAATTTCGAACAGGATAAATATTCCGGTAACTTTCCCAGATTCGGTTACAGCGGAAACGTTCGTTATAAGATCCGTTGGTTTTGGCCAGCTGATACGGAAAAACTAAACCTCTTCCGGCATTACCAAATTTCTGCTGCAGAATCTTTCTTATCTTATTGGTCATTAAATCGCCCTGAATGTGCGAATCGCCAATATGTACAATATTTATTTTCTGATTTCCGCTGTTCTCATTCTCTGCCAGTTTCTTAAAAACATTTTCTAATGCTTTGGCATTGTAAATGTGATTTCCTATATAAGTTTCAACCGATGTTGAATCGATTTTAGTAACCATAGCTTTAGTAGTTATTGGAGGTGAGACGGAATTTTGCGGTTTATCATTTGCTGAGATAAAAAGACAGCAAAAGAACATAAGTAGTTTATTCATTTACACTATCTGTTTCGACAGAAACGGAATCTGCCTTGGGTTTTCTGACTGCTCTGGGCCTTACGCCTGTTTCACGTTTCTGACGTAAAAGTTTATATTCTTCGTAACCTTTATTTAGCTGGCTGTATAATAAATTCCCAATGGCTTTGGCTCCTCTCTGGTTAAAGTGTGTATAATCTTTATTGGCTTTTGCCGGAGATTCGTCTACCCATTTTACCATCGATCCGTCGCCGCCCATAAGGGTATAAAGGTTAACAAATCCTGATTCGGTATCCAGGGCATAACGTTTCTGTGCATTCATTAAAGGTACAACAGCTGAATCGGTTTTCATTTCCAAATCATATTTAGTCGATTTATCGGCTGTTGATACAATTAAAATAGAAACACCCGGAAACGATTCTTTTATTTTATTTACGGTTTTGGTCATTCCTTTCTGATACCATGAATAGTTTTTGGTTCCGTAATTCAGTACGTTAGTTCCGTAATGCAGAATCACCAAATCGTATTTGAGACTATTGTTAAAAGCCTGCATCACCCCGGCATCAAACATAGAAATTGGCAGCCCGGAATTTCCTCTCTGTGAGAAGTTATCCACGTGAACCCCGCTTCCGTTATCAAAATTAAATCCGTAAATAGGGATGGAATCGGCATGGATAAAATTAGCCCTGAACGCTTTTATACTTCCGGAAGTTACTTTTAGGCTGTTTACCAAATTGTTTGGAGAAAGGTTTTTCTTTAAAGTGTCTTTCCCGATAATAAAGTTCACATTTCCTTTTTTAGAAGATCTTCCGTAAAACAAAGTTGGATTATCTAAAGAAGTTGAATATTTATTGAGCCCGGCTTCGTACTGCACCCAAGTAGTATTATTTTTATCATTAGCAAAAAACACGTGACCATTTACTCCAAACGGACTTGCTGGTCTTTTTACATTCAGATAGGATTGTGTTTTCCAGTTTTTAGAAAACAGTGTTTTTACAGAACCTCTGGAAGCAGATGATTCTGAAATGATAGAAACAAATCCAACACCATTTCCTCCAAAATGCTCCTGATAATTCATACGTACATCCTGAACAATCAAATCGCCATCGGTCATCGAATCTCCGTAATAGGCAATTCTGACATGCCCATTTGGATTTTGTTCCAGCTGGTATAGTTTTTCATAAAACGAAATCAGATACTGATATCCTTTGTAGTTATCGAATGTTTCAGATGGAAATTCAATTCCTTCCGAAGCATCGTAAACAATTTTTTCCTGACCAGATGTATCGTCAATACTATCCCCGTCAAGAGACAAAGAATCTTTTGCCACCGATTCCAGCAGCAGGCTGTCGATAAGCACATTTTTGGAATCTAATTTCGCATCCGAAAAAATTTTATCCGGCAGAACCTGTTTAAATCCCGCGAAAGCAATAACGGCTAATGCTACAATGGCAAAAGACTGAAAGAAATATGGTTTTGTGTTCACTTATTAATTATAATATTGAGGGATGGAATTCCGGAAACTGATCATCAATATTCCTGTTAATTCCGTTTTAAAAAATTGCTGGGCAAAGATAGAATTAAATCATTCATTTTTAATTCATTTTAACAATAAAGAAAATAAAAAAAGAGGCTGGAAAAATCCAGCCTCTTAAATCAAAAAAAAATAAAAAAAACAAAGCTAATGATTAACTATTTTTTTGGCATAAAATACCATATAGCGAAATGAAACAATCGTTATGCTCTTTAGATTTTTTCATTAATGAATTATTTTAAAAGTGCATACTCAAAGGACACATTACCTCTTTCTCCTGCAGCACTAAGCATTGCTGTAAATTTTAATTTATAAACGTTTCCGGCAACATCTTTTATTACATAAAAACGATCGGTCTTAAATGACAATGGATAAGTTGCTCTCCAATTTCCACCAATTACCCTTTGATCTTTTGCCAAATCAGTATTAAAATTAGACTCAACTACGTTAGCTAAAGTATAATTTTCATATGTCACATCTGATGTTAACACTTGAAATGCTTTTGTCCCAACTTTAGTATTAGTAATGGCATAATCAGGGAAATAATATGCTCCTGCCGATGCGCCATCAGTATAAAATGTTTCTCCCGTGAAAGTAGTAATGTTTAGATCCCATTTATCTTTTAATGGCTCAACTTTAACTACTGATTTAGTATTAAAGCTAAAGAATGTAAAATTATAAGCAGCATCTTTAGTAATGGTAACTTCGCTATGAGTTGTAGCATTCAAATCTGCATACTGTAATTTATAATTAGTACCATCTCTTAAAATTCTAATTTTTTTCCATCCTCTGGAAGCTCCTGTAAGAGCAACTCCAGTTCCAACTCCAGGAACCGTAGAAATATCCTGCCCCATGTTTACCAGATAAACTTTATTGTCGGCATCGTTAGCAGAAACTTCTGCAATTGCTGTTCCTTTACTTCCTTCAACTCCTGAAATTGGAGCTAAATTTCCGTATGGATCATCTATATAGCTTGTTGTAATCGCTTCATAGTTACCAGTTGTTACACTTGGATCTTCAACTTGTACCTCATCTATATTAGTAGTATTAAGTTGTTTTACTGCGAATTTATTAATCGCTCCATTTGAAATCACACGAAACTCTGATCCTCCATAAAAACCTAAATCCCAGCTAGTTCTTAGAACTTTTGTCATCGCCCCTGAACTTAAATCAATAAATACCTGGTTTGGAACTGTATTTCCTCCATTTTCAGGTGCCAAAGATTTGCTTACAACTGCTGTCTCATTAAAATTAAGTTGTGTATAATTTGTTGCCGCTGCTACAGTCACATTAGCATCTGAAACAGAAGCAATAGTAAATTTTACATTTTTAACTTCTCCTTCTATTGCATCAACAATCTTTTTAAATGTAAAAGATACTGAACTAACATTTGCAGCATATGATAATACTATTTTTGAATTCTCTACAGCCGGTGTTGTTGTAAAATCAGTACCATAAGTCAATGCAGTAGGAGTAACATTTAACGTTACTGTACCAGCTGACGTTGTAGGTTTAGAAAACACAACTTTTACCTCTGTTTCGGCTTCTAAAACATTAGAAGCTGTATTTACAAATGCAGCCGCATTAGAGTTGTCTACATCATTATCATCACTATTACAAGCTGTAATACCGATCATAATAAATGAAATTAATAAAAGAACGCTTTTTTTCATTGTCATTATTATTTAGATTAAAAATTAAGATTATAGGTTAGTTTTAAGAAATACGACCTTCCATATCCTAAAAGAATATTATTCGAAGCTGTATGAGCACCTCCGGATGCAATACTCTGCTGAATATTTGTTACATCTAAAATATTTCTGGCACCAAGGGTTACATCAAATGCTTTTTTACAGAAAGACCTCTTTACAGACGCATCCAAAAAACTATAAGGATCAATTGATGATAATTTATATACATTTTCTCCATTCTCTGTAACCTGTCTGAATTGCTGTTGTTCTCCATTAAATTTATAATTCACAGCAAACAGGGTATTATATTTTGATAAGTTGTATGTTACACTGCTATTGAGCTGAAGAGCGTATAAAAATTTATTATCTGAAACTACTTCACCATTATCAATTTCCTGCGAAATTCCAACCAAAGAAGCTCCTAAATTAAAAGACAAATCTTTGAAATTCATCTGATTTGTTATCGCCGCATTCCACATTCTATATCCGCTGATATTTATGTATTGATAAATCGGATCTGTAGTATCTGGTTCATTACCTACATAAGCCATATCAATCTTATCTTTTACATTTAGATAAGAAGCAGAAAGATTTGTAGAAAGCAACATTCCGGATTTAAAAGTGGTTGTTTTTTTAACACTAAAATCATAAGACATACTCGTCTCAGGAATTAAAGCGTCATTGCCATAAAACTGATGTCCAGAAAATTTAATTTTAGAGTATAACTCTTCAAAGTTAGGCGTTCGAAATCCTCTCCCAACAGACGAACGAACTTCGATACCTTTATCAAATAAGTAATAAAGTCCTACAGAAGCAGCATATTGATTATCAAACTGGTTTTGAAATGAAATTCTTGCACCAGGTCTGATAGAAAATTTTTTCGTTGCTTTAATTTCTGATGATAGAAAAATATCATAGTTCTCAAATCTTTTTTCAACCGGAACAAATGATTGATTTTCTCCATTAACGATCGAAAAACCTAAATTACTTACATATTCATAACCAAGTTGAAAATCAATAGCTTTGCCTGGAAAAAAATTACCCAATGTACCTGTTGAATAAAGTAATTCTGTAGATTGATTTCTTTCTTTTTTATTCTCAGATTCCTGATGTAAACTCAAATCATAATTAAATGAATCTGTTGAGCGGGTTTGCTTCTGATGAGAAAATGAAACATTATAATTATATTGAGAAACTAACTTTCCGTAAAAATTTAAGTGATTAATTATACGCTCTGTCAAATATCGTTTGTCTTCAGAATAACGGATATCGCCAAAAGGAGGGTTTGTTACCACTATAACAGTTGGATCATAATAATCAATATTTTCATTTAAATAATCAAATTTATAAAAAGCTCTAAAATCATCTCTTTTATAACTGATCATACCATTACCTACATACTGAAGTTTCGGCAGCCATGTGTACCCTCTCTGCAGGTCAGTTTCGTTATACTCTTTACCTTTTTTACCATCCAGATAGCCGTCAAAATCATTTCTGTCAAGTCCTGCGGATACAAACCAGTTGTTATTAATACTATGTGCAACTTTTAAAGATTGTATATGTCGTCCCTGGTTAAAAGGAGAATATTCCTCCCCAACTGTTTCTTCCTGAACTGTTGCCCCTATCTCCCATTTATAGCGTGACGATTTTTTTGTAATGATATTAAGAATACCTGTTACTGCATTTGCACCATTTGTAACCCCCATTGAGCCTTCTATAATCTCAATTTGCTCGATATCGTCAAGATTAATTTGTGTCAGATCGACATTATTTCCCAAACTAATATCACTCACCACAGGAATATTGTCAATGAGAATCTTAAAATACTCCCCATTTAAACCAAACATAGAAACGGTAGACCTGCCAGTACCTGAACTTGGTGTTATTGTTATATTTAAATATTGATTTAACAAATCTGCCAAATTATTAGCGGCTTGCTGTTCAATCGTTTTTCTGGAAATTACTGTAACGTCATAAACAGATTTCTTTATTGACTGCGGTTCAAACTGTCCTGTAACCACTACTTCAGAAAGTTTTTCCTGAGACGCAATACTATCTTTTTGCTGCGCATAAGAAATTTGAAATAAAAGGATTACAGCAAAAAGGGTTAATTTTATTTTCATTATTTTTATTCAATCTTAATAATCACTGCAAATATATAACTATTTTTAATTGTTCTAAATTAAATTTATATATTTGCCAAAAATTAAAACAAATCAATAAGTTATGATTACAAAAAGCCTTTATTTTTCAGCCATTATGGCTTTAACTTGCAGTCTTGGTTTTGGTCAGGACAAAAAGCAGCAGGACATAAAATCGATCAAATCTATGTGCGGCTGCTATGAAGTGAAGTTTAACTTTACAGAAACATTCTCATATCCTAAAGACTCTCTTACTTACAAACCATCTGAAACGAAACACGAATCGGCTTTAGAATGGGTCGAATTAGTAGAAGATACTCCAAACAAAATCGTAATGCAGCACTTATTAATTGTAAGTCCTGATATGATCATCAAACACTGGAGACAAGACTGGCTGTATGAAAACACAGACTTATATGCTTTCGACAAAGGAAATTCCTGGAAATATAAAAAATTAGATAAAAAAGCCGTTAAAGGACAGTGGACTCAAAAAGTGTATCAGGTAGACGACAGCCCGAGATACGAAGGATCATCAACCTGGGTACATGTTGACGGGCAGGATTACTGGGCTAACGTGGCTGATGCACCACTTCCAAGAAGAGAGCAGACTAAACGTAACGATTACAATGTTTTAAAAAGAAGAAACATCCATGAAATCACTGCTACAGGATGGAACCACGAGCAGGACAATGACAAACTGGTAAGAGACGACAGCGGTAAAGATGTTTTATTAGCTCAGGAAAAAGGATTTGATGTTTACACTAAAGTAGAAGACAGCAAATGTATTGCCGGACAAAAATGGTGGAAGGAAAACAATGCGCTTTGGAAAAATGTTCGCGACAAATGGCAGACTCTTTTTGACAGACACAAAGACCTAAACTTAGAAGCCAAAGTGGACAGAAAAGCACTTTATTCTCTTTTGTTTGATTTAAAACCAGATACTGCAAAAGCAGAAACAGACAAAATCATCGACAAATTTGTAAAATAAAAAATGTTTGTGTTAGTTGTAAAAAAGCCGGTAATTTTTGGAATTACCGGCTTTTTGTTTGAAGTTTAAAATTAACATTAATAGAAGAGGTTCTATACTAAAAGGCGCTTCTTTTTTATATTTATTACCTATTGATTTTAGCACACTTACACAGAACAATCAAGTACTATAATCAAAATCAGTTAGCACTTTATCACATTCGTTTGATAACTTAATTACAAAGAAACATTCTGTTTGAATAGTCTAATAAGCTGCTAAGCTAATTAATAATCCAGCTGGTTTTTTAAAATCCTAAAACAAAAAAAGCAATCTGGGTCATCGTCCTAAAATGGTAGGGAATGTATTCGCTAAACTCAAGCATAAAAACAGTCTTAAAATCTTCGTCAAAAAGATTCTAAAATGGGAAACAATATTTAATTTAATGATTTAAAAAAGGTAGTGTAACAGACATTCTTTTCTCTGCCTGAAACTATTTAAATTATTCATCACTAAAAAAACCGTCTCAAACATTATTGAGACGGTTTTATATAATTTAGTGATCCAAAACTATTAATTTGTCCAGCCCGCGTTTGGACCTATGCCTGGATTAGTATTTAACTCAATCTGTGGTATAGGCCACAAGAATCTATAATCAGAACCAGGAATTGCCCCCACAGCAGTAGTAACAATAAAATCATTTCCCAGCACAAATGCGTCCCTTGATGGTGGAGCGCCACTCGCATATTTTGCAGGAATACCATCTGTAGCCACAGAAGTAATTGGGTCGCCTTGTAATCTGTGAATATCTGTCCATCTGCGTCCTTCCTGTAAAAACTCAATCCTTCTTTCTTTTAAAATTGCTGCCACCATGGCAGCATTTGTAGTAAAAGAAGAAGCGGTATAAGCCTGAGTAGCAGGAACTGCCAAAGATCTGTTTCTTACTGAATTCAACAAAGTTAATGCAGCTGGCAAATTTGATAAACGAGCCTGGGCTTCTGCCATATTCAATACTACTTCAGCATATCTAATAACTGGGGCTGGATCTGACTGACTAGTAACATCTATATACTTATTTGTATATTTAATACCAGAAGCAGTGTAGATAAATCTGCCGTCTTCTCTTCTTTTATCATCTGCAAGCCATTGTGGGTCTCTCCAAAGAATTGGACTAATACAAACCAAAGCTCTGTTTTTTAACATACTTGCCAATGAAGCATTTACACCCGGATTCGCTGTAGCGGAATGCATAATAGAAAAAATAGACTCTGTGTTATTGGAAGCAGTAGCACCAAAAGGACCATAAGGATCCGCAGTCAAAGAAAACACTCCATTTAACTTAGCTCCCTCAGTAATTACATTCGCCCAGTCTCTCTTCTGGAGATAAAGCCTTGTCTTGAATGCAATTGCAGCCCATTTAGAAGCTTTACCTAAACTTCTTGTAGAAGCACCAGTAGTAATTAAATTTTCAGCATCATTTAAGTCCGCTATAATTTTAGTATAACATTCTGCAACCGTATTTCTCGGTTTTGCAACTTCTGAAGTAATTTCACTTGCGGTATTAATACCAACCTCTCTGTAAGGAATTCCTGGATGAGCACCACCAGCAACGAAATTATATGGTCTTGCAAAATAAGTAAGCAGCTCCAAATGCGTAATTGCTCTTAAAAATTTAGCTTGTCCAATATAATCATCTCCAACATCTCTTGTAATAGTTCCTTTAGCAACTGCATCCGTAACTCCTTCAATCATTAAATTACATCTGTTAATTAATCTGTAACCATCTACCCAATAGTAAACGTTATTGGGTGTTGTTGGATCATAGGTTGCCTTATAGGTCAATTCATAAAAGGTTGCCATATTTACAACATCTTCCCCCCTTGCTTCTCCTTGTTCTACAAACGCAGCTCCCCAGACATAACCTCTACCTCCATTTGGAGTTCCTGAATTATATGTACCAATAGCTGCAGCATTGTAGACACCATTCATATATGAGGCTATTAAGGAAGGACTTGAAAAAGCATCTTTTTCTGAAATACTATTTATTGGTTCTAAATCCAATATTTTTTCTTCTGTACATGAGTTCATCACTAGTACACCTACAAAAAGCAGAATTATTTTTACTGTATTTTTCATATGTCTTTATTATAAACTTACATTTAATCCAACTGATATCACTTTGGAACGTGGAGTACCGTTAAGATCCACTCCGTTTGTTTCCATTTCAGGATTTAGACCTTTATACTTAGAGATCAACCAGATGTTTTGTCCCTGAACAAAAAATCTAAAGTTGTCTACTCCTATTTTATCCATTAACATTTTAGGCAGTGTATAGCCTAAAGTGATATTATCAAGTGATACAAAATCACCGTTTTCAACAAAACGTGTACTGGCACTTCCCGATAGATTAGTAAATGTGTTTGAACTTGCCCATAATCTAGGTGTCCATCCATCTCCTGGATTATCAACACTTTGCCATCTTCCTAAAATCTCTGTTGTATTGTTATTTAAATTTTGGTTCATTAATTCTCTTCTTGTAGAATTAAAAATTTTATTACCTCCGCTAAATCTGAACATGAAACCTAAATCAACATTTTTATATCTCATATTAGAAGAAATTGATCCAAAATATGTTGGCAGAGTATTCCCTAAAATTGTTTTATCTGCACTACCTAAAGAAGATTCTTTAATCATTGCCGCTCCTGGATTAGCAGGATCAAACTCATAATATCCCGGATTATTACTAATGTTGCCCTGAACTAAGCTCCCATCTGCTTTATAGTAAACCGGGTTACCATTAGCCTTGTTAACACCCCAGTATTTAAAACCATACAAAGAGTTTATTGATTGACCTTCTCTTATAGTAATATTTGCATCTCCAGAAGAACCTCCTATGATTTCCTGTCCATTATACAAAGCTGTAACTACGTTTTTTGTAAGCGTCAAGTTAGAAGAAACATCCCATTTAAAGTTTGTATTGCTAACCGCCTTAAAATTAACTGCAAATTCATATCCTTCGTTGTACATTTTTCCAACATTCTGGTTGATTGTATTATTAGGAATCCCTAAAGACGGAGCAACTGGAGCTGCCAAAACGATTCCATCAATATTATTTTTGTAATAATCAAATGCCAGTGTCAAACGGTTATTTAAGAAACCAAAGTCAACACCAAAGTCGATTTTATCACTAGTTTCCCATTGCAGCAAATCGTTACCAAATTGATAATAACCAATACCTGTTGAACCTGCATAAGGAGACCCAATTGTAAGTCCTTTTGAAGGGTAAGATACTCCTCCTAAAATCTCAACGTTACCCACTTCAGAATAAGAACCTCTTAGTTTCAAATCAGACACTACTTTATTAATTCCTTTCATGAAGTTTTCTTTAGAAACGGTCCATCCGGCCGAAACTCCGGGAAAATTATGATATCTTACATCTTTTCCAAACTGTGAAATTCCGTCACGTCTAAGAGATCCCTGAACAAAATATTTCTCTTTATAATTGTATGTAAAACGTCCCAGATATGACATGATTCCTTTTTCAGTAATACCACCTCCAGTATCTTTAGTATTAAAAGTATTTGACACTAAATTTTCATCAAAGAAGTCACTCAAAAGATCTTGTCCTGAACCCCATAATATCTTAGTTCTGGATTTTTGATATTCTGTTACACCAGTAATACCAATATTATGATCTTCTGCAAAAGTATGCCTGTAGTTCAAAATATTCTGCCAGTTCCATCTTAACAGGTTTGTATTGTCCTGATAAGCATAACCATTATATCCACGTCCATCTCCATGAACTGGATTCCAGTATTGAAAACCATCTGTTAAAGCATTATCTCCACTTACTTGTAATTTATAACTCAAATCAGAAGTAATTTTTGCATTTGCAAATGCACTGGCAATAATTCTGCTTGTTGTTGATTTATATTTATTATGATCAAGTACATACATAATATTCGTAATGTTGTCTCCTACTGGAGCTAAATTGTCCCACTGCCCAACAGCTGCCCCATTTGGTGAAATATTATAGCCTGTCGGATTATCGACGTCATAAATTGGTGTATTAGGCAGCTGTCTGAGTGTATTAAAGAAATTACCTGAAAGGCCAGCAGTACTGCTATTCACTCCATTATACTCCGTTCTGTTTACATTCAAATTCGTACCAATGCTTAACCATTTATTTATATCCTGATCAATATTAGCGCGAACTGAATATTTTTTCATGCTGTTTGATAGATTTATTCCATCCAGATCGCTAACTCCTAATGATAAGTAATATTTAGTTTTCTCAGAACCTCCACTAAAGTTAAGATTATGTGTCATTTGAGAAGCATTTCGTAAAACCGCAGATTGCCAGTCTGTATTATATGTATCTCCTGCTGCCCATGGAGTTAGTCCGGCATTTGTTCTTTTTTCATTAGAAATCATCAGGAAATCAGGTGTACCTAACACATCATATTTTTTAGCGGCACTGGCTACACCAAAAACACTTGAGTAATTTACTTTCAAAGCACCTTTTTTACCACTTTTGGTGGTGATCAGGATAACTCCATTAGCTGCTCTTGAGCCGTAAATTGCAGTTGCAGCTCCATCTTTCAGGATATCAAATGATTCAATATCTTCTGGATTAATATCAGCCAAACCATTTGTAGCTGACACTCCTCCAATATCACCAGAATAAATTGGAATACCATCAACAACAATCAATGGATCAGTAACACCAGATATAGAAGCCACCCCTCTAACTCTAACTTTTGGAGCTGCTCCAAGAAGTCCTGTATTAGTAACAACCTGAACCCCCGTAGCTCTACCAGCCAAAACACCCTCGACAGAAGGAGTTATCAAATTGGAGATGTCTTGCCCAGAAATTTTAGAAATTGAACCCGTAACTTCTTTTTTCTTCTGTACACCATATCCAACAACTACGACACTGTCCAGTTCCTGTGCCCCGGCATCCAACATTTTCACATTAATAACAGAAGAGCTTGCTGATACTTCCTGAGTTTGCATTCCAAGATAACTAAACACCAAAGTCTGATTGGAGGCAGCACTAATAGTATACTTTCCATCAAAATCAGTTTGAGTTCCTGATTTTGTTCCCTTGACCAAAACACTAACACCCGGTAGAGGCATTCCTGCATTGTCTAAGACCGTTCCGGTAATTTTTTTTTGTTGTGCAAAAGTAAATTGCATTGCAAGAACAAAAAAAAGCACGATTAACTTTTTAATTTTTTGTTTCATTATTTTTTTGGTTTTGAATTATTGGCGTCGAACTTAAATAATTAAAATAGTTTTAACAAGATTTTTAATTACTTTAACAAAGTTAAATATATTATTTTTACTACATTTAAAACAGACAAATAGTTAATATGTAGTAAAAAAGCTATTTTAAAGTATAAAATGATAGAAGAAATTAGAAAAAACGACACAATAGCTAGAGTTAAACTATTTCTGTGAGGGCAGTAAAAAGATCTAAAAGCATAGTCGTTTTTTAGTCTTAGTAACAGCCATCTAAAATGTATCAGATGGCTGTTTTTAATTTATTTTATGAAGAAGTGATCAAAAAAGATCAATTATTTTTGCTAATTTTCGTCTAATATTTATCCCAGAAAACGTGCGTTTTTAATCTATTTCCTCCAATAGCTGCAGATGCTGCCGCCCAATTGGTATTATTTACTGTTTGCTCATTTATAGGATAGGTATACCGTTTTGGAATTTGGCCTTCAGCCGCAGCAACAGCATTCGCAGGCGCTGTTAAAACTGGAAAATCAAGCCTTCTGTAAGAATTCCAGGATTCCATAGGCCTGTTAAAAAATGCAATCCAGGCCTGTCTTCCTATTTTTTCCTTAAAAGTCAGACCGGGTGCTGTAAGATAATTAACATCCGGGGTTGCCAAATAAGCATCAGCCTGAGAGTCGATTCCCCAATATTCAAATGAAGCTTTAATCGCTTTATTGTAATAAAATTCAGCACTATTACCCACATTATAACCTCTTGCCGCAGCTTCCGCTAAGTAAAAATTACTTTCAGTCGCCTCTGCCAAAATGCCAGGGAAATTAGCTGCTTTTATTTTATCACTTATGTGTGAAAAATTTTTATACAAATTAGTTGGTCCGTTTAGACCTCCTTTGTATATCCCTTCAATTGTAGTGAAATAAACCGCTCTTCTGGGATCTTCCAAAGTATTCATATCATTAATTATAGTAACAGAAGCTACAAAATCATCACGGTTACTTGCGACCAAGTTTGCATAAATAGGATTGTACATAGGAGATGAACCCGGATAAGCAAACACAGCATTTTGAGTATTATCGAGGATTACACCCGCTTTGTAAGCACTTTCTACAGTCGCTTTTGAAAGCGCTGCATCAGCATCGACTAAATTGAGACCTATTTTCAACTTTAAAGTATTAGCAAAGATTTTCCACTTTGATACATCTCCTCCATAAATAAAATCTGCTTTTCCAAAAGAATTACCACTTACATTTAAGCTGGCGATTGCAGCATCTAATCTTGTAATTAATTTAGGGTAAATGACTGCATCATCGTCATATTTTGGTAAAACAACTTCTTTCACTCTTAGCGCATCAGTATAGGGCACGTCTCCAAAACTATCGACCAGGACCTGAAAAGCATATACTTGTAAAATCTCAATCAAAGCTTCCTTGTTTCTCTGTTGTTTTGTCCAGTCCTCTACACTCATCAGTTCCGGTTTAACCTCTGTTGCTATTACCTCTCTGGCTGTTTCTAAATTCCCTAAAACCGATCTATACAAAGCATTCCAATGAAAATTCCCAATGTTTCTCGTTGTAATATTAAATCTGGCTTCTGTATTATACTGGGTTGCAGCCCAATATTGTGTAAAATATCGAATTACATTTAAATTTACACTTGGAGTAGCCAATTGATCCATCAATTCTTTTTCTGCATTTGTAAATAAAGTTTCTGCAGGTACACCATAAGATTTGTCCTTGTCCTCATTTGCTGTGGGATCATCACTTACACAGCCTGCCATTAAAAATGACAAAACGATGGTTATTACTATATATTTTTTCATTTTAAAAAGTTGCTTTAATATTAAACGAGTATACTTTAATCGTAGGCATTACACCCGACTGAAACCCTTGTACATTTCCTGCCGAAGTACCGGCTTCAGGATCAGCATACGGAACATTTTTGTGTATAATCCAAAGATTATTTCCAAGCAGGCTGAATGAAAGCGATTTTGCGAAAGTACTTTCAATAAATTTCCTTGGCAGGTTATAAGTCAAACCTACTTCTCTAAGCTTTACATAAGATGCATCATATATAAACTTTTTCATTGGTTCAACATCTGTTCCAAAACCAGAACCAACATAATTGGCCTCTATTCTGGATTTATTTGGGGTTCCGTCTTCATAGACACCATCCAGAATAATCCCGCCTCCGTCATCAATAAAGTTTCGAACCGGATTACCTAAATCATTAAGTCCGGCTGTTTCAGGATAAAGACCGGTATACTGCCCATAAGCCTGATCTAAAGAATATACACTTCCTCCTTTTTTCACATCAATTAAAAAGCTCAAAGAGACATCTTTGTAACTCAGTCTATTCGAGATACCACCAATCCAGTCAGCCTGAATATTTCCGATAACCTGATCTTCAACCGTTAAATAATTACCATCTTCATCAACCGTTTTTTTACCGTTAGTATAAACATAATCAGTACCTCTCATAGTTCCATAAGGCTTACCTACAGTAGCATTTAAGCTCACACCATTTTGCCAGGTTGCTAACTGAAGATTCTCTCTTCCCTGATTAAGAGAAAGTACTTTATTCTTATTTTTAGACCAGTTAACCGTAACATCCCATTGAAAATCCTGAGTCTTTACAGGAGTTCCTGACAATGAAACTTCAACTCCATTGTTCTGCATTTCTCCGGCATTAATCTGCGAATTTGAAAAACCTGTCGAGGTAGATTGAGGAACATTATAAATTTGATCAACCGCATTTGACTGATATACGGAAACGTCAAAACTTAATCTGTTTTTAAACATTGAAGATTCTATTCCAAACTCCCAGCTTTTTAGCTTTTCAGATCTTAAAGAGGGAAAATCAACATATGTCCCACTATTAGTGAACATTAGATTACCGTTAATCAGTCCATTGTTAATTTTTGCTCCTAATAACCCTGCAACAGGATCGTTCCCTACAACGGCATAGTTTGCTCTAAGTTTTAAATTGTTCAGCCAATCTTTTTTAAGCAATTCTGAAAGAATAAAACTTGTGCCAATAGAATAATAATCGTATTTATTATTATTTATAGGCAATGCACTTGACTGGTCACGTCTGTATGATCCCTCAAGAAAAACAGTTCGATTATAATCAATGGAAGCTTGTGTATATAGTCCCAATTTACTGTAATCAATTTCAGATTCTAAAGGCGCTACAAATGACATTGAATTAGCCAGTGTAAAAAGGCCTGGTGCCACAATACCTCCTATTGTTGACTGATTAAAAGAATCTGTTCTGGACTTTATAAAAGTCGAACCTGCCAAAACTTTACCAGAGATTTTTTCTGATAATTTTAAATCGTATGTTGCAATGAAATCATATGTAGTCTGCAAAAAATTTCTGGTATATAAATTGTACCCTGAAGTTTCATCCAAATCCAGTATTCCAAATTCCTCCGCATGACTTCCCTGGGCTTTTCTTACTTCTTGTTTATCGTTAGATCCGTCTACAGTAACACGTCCTAAAACATTTAAATTTTTAGTAACATCAACAGCAATACTTCCACCTGCCAGAATTCTTGTTCTTCCGTCTGACGAATAATTTTCATAACGATCAAAATAGGGATTATTCCAATAAGCTGGTCTGAAATCTCCTTCTAGCGGATTATTCATATTCCACGTAACATTTTCTCTATTTCGGAAATATTCTTGTTTTAATTCTTTTACATCCACATTGGTCTGCCACCATTGTCTAAAACCTGTTAGTATATTATCATTATATCCTGTACTGTTTCTTCCAACTGTTGATTGATCTGAAAATGTAAAAAATGCGTTGGTTTTAATTTTGTCACTTAAATTTCTTGTGAAATTTCCATTTATAATATTTCTGTTAAGTCTGCTGTTTGGCAGAATACCAGTTTCATTATTGTTGGTATAACTAAAATTATAAGATCCTTTTTCATCTCCACCGCTTAATCCAATATTATTAACGGTACTAAATGATCTTTGAAAAAAGCTTCTTGGATCATTAGCTCCTGCCACCCATGGAGTAGCTTTTCCATAATTAGGATTTCCTTGCGCAAAAGCATTCCACTGATATACTTTTAAAGAAGGATCAAAAGCATTTCCAAATGATGAGTCGGCAGTCATGTCTACTATTTTATCTGGAATTCCATCCCCATTCACATCGTCTTCATAGAAACTATCATTTGCTTCTGAATAACCATTTGCCCCATAAGATTTCTGATATCTGGTGAAAGTACTCTTATCAAACTGTCCCATTGAAGTTGTAGAACTAAAAGTAATTCCCAGTCCACTATTTTTCTGTCCCTTTTTAGTAGTTATCATTATGGCTCCATTGGACGCCTGGCTACCATATAGCGCTGTTGCAGCTGCGCCTTTTAGTACTGTAACTGATTCAATATTATTAGGATCAATATCAGAAGCCGAATTCCCAAAATCAAAACCTCTTCTTCCATTTTTAGAATAACTATCATTCAAATTAGCGTTAGAAATAGCAACACCATCAATTACCACAAGCGCCTGGTTATTTCCAGTCAAACTTTTTGTTCCGCGAAGTACAATATTGGTAGATCCTCCAAAATTTGAATTGGTCCTTACTTCCAAACCAGATACCTTTCCTGATAAATTATTTAAAAAATTATTTGTTGGTGAAGAATTTACAGTCTTCTCGTCCAGTTTTTGAGAAGAGTAACCTAGCGATTTTTTGTCCCTCTTAATTCCCATTGCGGTTGTCACCACTACATTTTCAAGCTCTTGTGCAGCATCAGCCATTTTAACATTAATAACTGAAGAATTCGCCACCATTTCCTGAGTTTTCATTCCAATATAACTGAATATCAGAATCTGATTGGAGGCAGCACTAATAGTATACTTTCCATCAAAATCAGTTTGAGCCCCCGATTTTGTTCCCTTGACCAAGACACTAACACCTGGTAAAGGCATTCCTGCATTGTCTGAGACTGTTCCTGTAATTTTTTTCTGCTGCGCAAAACCAACTTGCAATGCAAACACAAAAAAAAGCACCGTTAATCCTTTTAATTTTTGTTTCATTATTTTTTGTTTTGAATTATTAGTGGTCGAACTTAGAAAATTAAAACAATTTTAACAAGATTTTTTAATTATTTAACACTTTAAAGTGTAATAATTATACTACAATAACCATAACTACATGATTAATAAGTAGTAAAAAACTTATAAAAAAAATAAGAAGAGGAAAGAAGAAAAATAACAGCTAAACTAAAAGCAGCATTAATTTTAAAAGAGCTGCTTAGAGAATCTAAAAAGCAGTACTTTAAACATGAAAAAAACCGTCTAAACAATTTTAGACGGCTTTTTGATCCTTACCATTTCAGACTAAAAGGGGTACTAATTCAAAATAGTTAAAAATGAATATAAGGAAGATATCTTCAGATTGTACTGTCGTGATTTAAAGTAATTTCTAATGAAGGAAGAAGGACGTTTTTTGCCTGAAGCACAAAAACTTCTATTTTAGAAGAAATAAACTTTGCAATATTTTAGGAGTGGTATATTGCTTTTGGAATTCTTAGACAAACATAAAAAAACCAAATGTAGTTTCCTACAAAAAAAACACTGTTACCCTAAAATATGTCCTATTCTAATACTTAATATTCTTTTAGTGGCTGTCAAGGAAAACAACAAAAAAGCCTGACAATTTTACAACTGTCAGGCTTTATAGCGTTTAACGCTCTTTATGATTACATTCTCTCCGGTACTTCAATTCCTAATAAAGCAAATGCTGATTTAATAACCTCTGCTACTTTTTGAGATAATTGCACTCTGAATATTTTTTTCGTTAAGTCGGTTTCACCTAAAATATGCACTGACTGATAGAAAGAGTTATATTCTTTTACCAGATCATAGGTATAATTGGCTATTAAAGCCGGGCTGTGATTTTGTGCCGCATTTTGAATTACTTCCGGGAAAAGCTCGATTTGTTTCACCAGTTCTTTTTCTTTTTCATGTAATTCCGGAATACTGGTTTTAGCCGAAAAATCAAAATCGGCTTTACGGATAATAGACTGGATTCTCGCATAAGTATACTGAATAAACGGTCCTGTATTTCCTGCAAAATCAACTGATTCCTCAGGGTTAAACAAAATACGTTTTTTTGGATCTACTTTTAAAATGTAATATTTTAAAGCTCCTAGTCCTATCGTTTGGTATAATTTCGCTTTTTCACTGTCAGAATAGCTGTCCAGTTTTCCTAAATCCTCTGAGATTTGTTTAGCCGTATCGGTCATGTCCTGCATCAGATCATCAGCATCTACCACAGTTCCTTCACGGCTTTTCATTTTCCCGGAAGGTAAATCTACCATTCCGTATGATAAATGATACAAACTTGAAGCCCAGTCGAAACCTAATTTCTGTAAAATCAAGAATAATACTTTAAAGTGAAAATCCTGTTCGTTTCCTACAGTGTACACCATAACTCCAACATCCGGCATATCTTTTACACGCTGAATGGCAGTTCCGATATCCTGTGTCATATAAACAGCAGTTCCATCGGAACGTAAAACAATTTTACGGTCTAAACCTTCGTTCGTCAAATCAATCCAGACAGAACCGTCCGGGTCTTTTTCAAAAACACCTTTATCCAGTCCTACCTGAACCACATCTTTACCTAATAAATACGTATTGCTTTCGTAGTAATATTTATCAAAATCAACTCCCAGATTGGTGTACGTTACGGCAAAACCATCATAAACCCACTGGTTCATTTTTTTCCAGAGTGCAATCACTTTTTCGTCGCCGGCTTCCCATTTTTTCAGCATATCCTGCGCTTCAATAATAATTGGCGCTTGTTTTTTAGCTTCTTCTTCGGTTTTACCTGCTTCAGTTAACTGGTTAATTTCGTTTTTATAGGCTTTATCAAACTCCACATAATATTTCCCTACCAGCTTATCTCCTTTCAGACCGGAAGTTTCAGGAGTTTCACCGTTTCCAAACTTCTCCCAGGCCAGCATCGATTTACAAATATGGATTCCTCGGTCGTTTATAATTTGAGTTTTATATACTTTTTTACCGGAAGCTTTTAAAATCTCGGCTACAGAATACCCCAAAAGGTTATTACGAACGTGTCCTAAATGCAGCGGTTTATTAGTATTTGGCGAAGAATATTCTACCATAACCGCTTTGTCTGCAGGATTGGGTACAACATAGCCAAACTTAGCATTGTCTTTTATATCATTAAAGAAATCCAGATAATAACTGTCTGAAATTACAATATTCAAAAAACCTGAAACCACATTAAAACGGGCTACTTCAGAAACATTTTCTACGAGATAGTTTCCAATTTTATTTCCCAATTCGGCAGGATTACTTTTAATCACTTTCAATAAAGGGAAAATTACCATTGTAATATCGCCTTCAAACTCCTTTCTGGTAGTCTGAAATTCGATTTTATCAACAGAAACATCAAATAAGGCCTGTATTGCTTTTTGTATAGAAGGTGTAAGAATTTGTGATAATGACATGTAAAACTTATTTTAAAGTGAGCAAAGATACTGCTTATTCATCAATTACAGAAAATGAAAAACATATAAAATCATATATTTTACTTCTAATCTCTTAAAAAACATTTTATTCTGATTGTTAAAATTATCAAAAAAACAAAACGCTAATCTGCTTTAAAACAGAACCTCTGAAAAAAATAAAAAAGTTTTTGAGTTTTTTATGTAACATATCTGCAGCAAAAGAGTCTTAATAGGGACTTTGATTTAGTCGAAGGAACAAAAAACAAAAAAGTAAAAAAACAATCACCATCAATCAATCAATCAAAATAATCAAAAAAACAAGTTTATGAAATTAAAACTCTTTCTGTTCGCAATATTTGGGATAATTGCAACAGCGCAAGCCCAGAATTCGGGAACGGTTTCTGGAAAAATTATTGAAAAATCCAACAATGCCCCTATTTCTTATGCTACCGTTTCTCTTAAAGAAAACGGAAAAATAGTGGCTGGTATTAATACAGATGACAACGGAGACTTTGCTTTTAAAAATCTGGCTTTAAAAAGTTATACTATCGAAATTCAATACATCGGGTTTCGAAAATATATCGGATCTGCACTTTTAAGCGAAAACAAAAAAACCGCTGTGGTTAATGTTTCACTTGAAGAAGAAGCGACGCAGTTACAAGGGGTAAATATTGTCGCTGAACGTTCTACAATCGAACAAAAAATTGACCGAAAAGTAGTGAATGTTGGAAAAGATTTAACAACAGCCGGAGCTTCTGCATCTGACATAATGAACAATATTCCTTCGGTAAACGTTGATCAGGATGGAAAACTTTCGCTTCGCGGAAATGACAATGTACGTGTATTAATTGACGGACGCCCGTCGAATATCGATCCGGCACAATTAT
The DNA here is from genome assembly GCF_057809475.1 of Flavobacterium sp. FG19. Taxonomy (NCBI): domain Bacteria; kingdom Pseudomonadati; phylum Bacteroidota; class Flavobacteriia; order Flavobacteriales; family Flavobacteriaceae; genus Flavobacterium; species Flavobacterium sp. FG19. The sequence continues at coordinate 366,719 of NZ_JBMDKA010000003.1, forward strand.
TAAAACAGATTCCCTCAACTTCGATTAAAAAAATTGAGCTGATTACGAATCCAAGTGCCAAATACAACCCGGAGGGAATGTCGGGGATTATCAATATCATTTTACACAAAAACACTAATACCGGTTTTAACGGAAGTTACAGCGGAGGTATTACTTTTGGACAAACAGCCAAATACAATCAGTCTTTAGATCTGAACTATAAAACCGGAAAAGTGAATTTCTTTGGTAATGCGGGTCAGAACTTCGGAACCTATTTTAATGACGGTTTTATCAAAAGATATGACCAGGATATTATTCAGAATATTGATGTTATGAATGACAACGATTCTTACCTGTATAAAATTGGTATGGACTATTTTATTGATGATCATAACACCATATCAATCTATACCAATCAAAATAAAAATACCGGGAAAGGTTTTGTAGATACTGATATCGATTACAACAACGTAACCAATTCTGATATTTCGAACATTTTTCAAAAATCAAAATATTGGGGACCGGATCAGGTAGGAACTTATAATCTGGCTTATAAACATCTCTTTAAAAAAGAAGGCCACACTTTAGATTTTGAAGCTAATTACAGCGACAATAAAGAAACGCAAAATGCTTCTTTTGATACTAAAACAACAAAACTGGACAATACTTCAGGAAGTGTTTTATATGAAGACTATTTAAAAGGTACCCGTAAATTAAGTACTGCAAACATAGATTATGTGAATCCGTTAAACGAAAAAACAACGCTTGAAGCCGGTGCAGAAGCCCGTATAACAAGAACCGGAAACGATTATATAACAGGAAATCCTTTAGTTGCTCCTGTGAGCCAGATTTCTAACTACACCTACGATACTGATATTTACTCGGCTTATGTAACATTTGGACAGAAATACAAAAAATTCAGTTATCAGTTAGGAGCCCGTTTTGAAAGTTACAAAATGCAGGCGAACTTAAATCATGGTGCAACTATGTATGATGACGATTATCTTACTTTGTATCCTTCTGCTTATTTAACCTATAACTTAAATGACAAAAACACTTTGCAGTTTAGTTACAGCCGTCGTGTTGACCGTCCTAGTTTAGAACAGACCAAACCTATTCGTGAATTTTCTACTCCATTGGTTACCTCTTTAGGGAATCCGGATTTGAGACCACAGTTTACCAATTCTGTAGAAGTGAATTATACTAAAACATTAGAAAAAGGAAGTTTTACGGCGGGTGTTTTCGTGAGAAGCATTAATGACCAGATCAGCCGAATTTTATATCCGGACGATGCTGATGCCAGCGGTGAAAAACAAATTATGTCTTTTACAAACTTTGATCATAATACTTCTTACGGATTTGAGGTTTCGCTTAATTACAAAATTACAAAGTGGTGGGATATCCAGCCGTCAATTGATTTTTCGAGCATCAACCAGGAAGGTATTATCTTTGTTTTTGATCCAAAAAACAATGAAAGCAATCCGGAGAATAAAAAGGTTACTGTTGCAGCCTTCAATGGCCGTATGAATTCTAATTTTAAAGTAAACAAACGCTTAAGCTTTTTAGCATTTGGATTTTACAGGGGCGCTGTTGACGGACTTCAAAACAACAGTCACGAAATGTACAAAATGGATATTGGATCCCGATACACTTTGTTAGACAACAAAATGAACATCAGCGTACGTTTCAACGACGTGTTTAATACTATGAAATATGCTTTTGACAGTTTAAATCCTTATCCGCAGAGCGGGCAGTTTACCTGGGAAAGCCAAACCGTTTACTTAGGTTTAACTTACAATTTTGGCGGGGCTAAAATCAAAAAATTAGAGCGTAAACAAAGGGAAGACAATACTAATCAAGGCGGCGGCGGAATGTTCTAATCGTCACTTTTATTAGAATCTATTTAAATAATTTTCTTGTAGAAAAAAGCCTGAAGTTTGCCAGCTTCAGGCTTTTTTATGTATTGCAAATGTTATAAAAAATTTCGCAGTTCTTTTATTTCTTCCGGATTTGCAATTTCCGAATCGTTTGTTATGGCCGATGAATGATAAAAAGTTAAATCCAGATGTTCCTGCAGCAATTTAATATTAGACGATCTTAAACCGCCACCGGGCATAATTTCAATTCGGCCTGCTGCCAGTTCCTGAATTCTTTCCAGTGCCAGAATCCCTTCTTCCACATTGACACACTGCCCGGAAGTCAGTATGGTTTTAAAACCGCATTCAATTACATCTTCAAGGGATTTCTCTGCATCTTTTACAACATCAAAAGCACGATGAAAAGTGCAGGAAAGCGGATGTGCCAGATGCACCAGTTCTTTATTAAGCTTTTTATTTACTTTTCCGTTTCCTTTTAAAACGCCAAAAACAAAACCGTCAACTCCCAGTTTTTTATACTGCTTAATATCCTGTTTCATTTCTGTAAGCTCTTCGTCATTATAAACAAAATCTCCTCCACGGGGTCTTATGATAACATGCATTTTGATTTTTATGCTTTCGCGGACTTTTACCACCAAAATAGAATTAGGTGTGGTGCCGCCCAGCTTCATATTTTCACAGAGTTCTATACGATCAGCCCCGTTTTCCTGGGCAATTACAGCTGATTCATAATTAAAGCAGGCGATTTCAAGTTGATTTTTTTTCATTATAATTTTAAAATAGTGTCATTGGTAATTGTACAAAACAAACTGCCGGACGGTTATATCCGGTAAGCGGATTATTAGCCGTAAAATTGTTTCGGTTCCTGCTTTTACAGCCAAAATTATGCCGTAAAAGTGATACTAAAGTATAAAAAAACCTGCTCCAAAATGAGGCAGGTTTAAATATAATGCAAGATGAATTAATTTACCATTTAATAATTGCGCTAGCCCAGGTAAAACCACTTCCAAAGGCAGCCAGAACAACAGTATCCCCTGATTTAATTTTTCCTTGTTCCCACGCTTCGGTCAATGCAATCGGAATAGAAGCTGCTGTTGTATTTCCGTATTTCTGGATATTATTATGAACCTGATCATCCGTCAGCTTAAATTTATTCTGAATGAACTGTGAAATTCTAAGGTTAGCCTGATGCGGAATCAGCATGTCAATATCAGAAACCTGAAGTCCGTTAGCTTCCAGACCTTCATTGATTACCTCTGCAAAACGAACTACTGCATTTTTAAATACAAATTGTCCGTTCATATACGGGTAATAACTTTCGTCGTTGGGATCGTTGTCTGCAATAATATCGGTCACCCAGCGTGCTCCCATTCCCGGTGCCTGTAAAGCCAGTTCTTCGGCATGCAGTCCCTCAGAATGCAAATGTGTAGACAAAATTCCTTTAGTGAGGTCTTCTTCACGGCTTAAAACGGCGGCTCCTGCTCCATCTCCAAAAATCACCGAAACTCCTCGTCCGCGGGTTGTCATGTCCAGTCCGGTTGAATGCACCTCAGAACCAATTACCAGAATATTTTTATACATTCCGGTTTTAATATATTGATCGGCAACAGATATGGCATAAACAAATCCTGAACATTGATTTCTAACATCAAGTGCTCCAACTGTTTTTAATCCCAAATCACGCTGTACTAAAACACCTGGTCCCGGAAAGTAATAATCCGGACTTAAAGTAGCAAAAACGACAAAGTCAATATCTTCTTTGGCTATACCAGAACGTTCTATCGCAATTTTAGCTGCTTTTACTCCCATCGAGGTTGTTGTATCTTCTCCTCGAATGATATGTCTTCTTTCCTGAATCCCGGTTCGCTCCTGAATCCATTCATCATTGGTATCCATAATCTTAGACAAATCATCGTTTGTCACAACATTTGAAGGAACATAATATCCTAAGCCTGCTATTTTTGAATGATACATATTGTATTGTTATTTGTTAAAAATTTAGAATGCAAATTTAAGTATACTTTAAAACATTAGAGTACAAATTACTCTTTTTTTCGTAATTAGCAATTTAATATACTTTAATTATCAGACTGTTTAAAAACATTTACTTTCTGAAAAAACAACATTTTCTTTAAATCCCTGAAAAAAATGAAAAATATGATCTAAAATGTAACAAGACAAAAGTATCTTAGACAAACATTTTGAATACCATTTTTTCAAACCCATAAAATTCAACTTATGAAACTAAAGGTAACGCTGTTTTTATTCCTAAATGTTTGTTTGACCTCATTTGCCCAGGAAAATCTAAGCTATCAAAAACCTTCCAAATCTATTCTTGATTTAGCCGATTATCAAAGGGCACCAACGGTATCTATGGATACCAAAAAGGAAAACATGCTTTTCCTGTATCGTAACACGTACAAAACTCTTGATGATTTAAATCAGGAAGAAATTCGCTTAGCCGGATTAAGAATCAATCCGGTTACTAATATATCAAGTACTGTAACTTACATCAACAATCTTAAGCTTAGAAAAATAAACGGTAAAGAAGAAGTTCAGGTAAATGGTCAACCCGAAAATCCAAAAATCAGCAATATTCTTTGGTCACCAGACGATAAAAAGATCCTCTTTTCACATACTGCCGGTTCCGGTGTAGAACTCTGGGTAATAGATATAGAGACGACAAGAGCCGCAAAACTTACAGAAGCCAATGTAAATGCTAACCTGGGAACTCCTTTTATCTGGCTGGATAACGAGACCGTTTTAGTAAAAATGCTCCCTAAAAACAGACAGCCGCTTTTAGATTCTAAAAAAGACCTACCAGCGGGACCAATTGTTTCTAATACTTCCGGAGAAAAATCTCAAAACAGAACTTATCCGGATATGCTGAAAAACAAAAATGACGAAGCTAATTTTGAAAACTGTATTACTTCTGAATTATACAAAGTAAAATTAAACGGGGACGCTGTTTTATTTAAAGATGCAGCTATGTTTGCGGGAGAAAGAATTTCGCCGGATGGTAATTATATTATGCTGACCACCATTCACAAACCGTTTTCGTATGTTGTACCTTTAAACCGTTTTCCATTCAAAACCGTGGTTTATGATATTAGAGGAAAAGAGATTAAAACGGTAAACGAAGTGCCGTTAAACGAAATTATGCCAAAAGGTTTTATGGCTGTCCGAAAAGGGAAAAGAGAAATGACCTGGAGAAATGATAAACCAGCCACTTTAGTATATGTAACCGCTTTAGACGAAGGTGATCCTGCCAATAAAACGGATTTCAGGGATGAAGTTTTCCTTTGGGATGCTCCTTTTGATAAAGAAGCCTCTTCGCTAGTAAAAACACCGCAGCGTTTTAATGACATTCTTTGGGGCAATGATAATCTTGCTGTTGTTTCTGATGAATGGTACGATACCCGAAACAGCAGGACTTATTTAATAAACCCTTCAAATCCCGGTCAGCAGCCAAAACTAATTACGGATCGCAATTCACAGGATGTTTACTCTGATCCCGGCGTTTTTGAAACCAGAAAAAACGAGTACAACAAATATGTTTTAGCAATTGAAAAAGACAACCTTTACAGAATTGGGGACGGTTATACAAAAAACGGACAATTTCCTTTTATAGATGAATTTAACACAAATACCTTAAAATCAAAACGCCTTTATACTTCTCCATTTAAAGATAAAAAAGAAGAAATTTTAGAAATTGAAGATTTTAGATCAGGTAAAGTCCTGGTTCAGATTCAGTCAAAAACAGAATATCCAAATTACTATTTCAGAAATATTAAAAAACCCAACAGCCTGACCCCTGTTACTGCTTTTAAAAATCCGTTTGAAAGTATTAAAAACGTGAGCAAAGAAGTAATCAAATACAAACGTAAAGACGGACTGGAACTTTCAGGGACTTTATACCTTCCTGCAGGATATGACAAGAACAAAAAAGAAAAACTTCCTCTATTAATCTGGGCTTACCCGGCAGAGTACAAAGACCGAAACAGTGCTTCGCAGTCCACTCAAAACTCTAATGAATTTACATTTCCGTATTACGGATCGTTTGTATACTGGGTAACCAAAGGATATGTGGTTTTAGACGATGCCGCTTTCCCGATTATTGGCGAAGGTACCACCGAACCTAATGATAATTTTATCTCACAATTAGTCGACAATGCCGCTGCCGCCATCGATGCCGTTGATGCCTTAGGTTATATTAACCGCAAAAAAGTAGCGGTAGGCGGGCATTCTTACGGCGCTTTTATGACAGCCAATTTATTGACACATTCTGACCTTTTTGCGTGCGGAATTGCCAGAAGCGGTGCTTATAACAGGACCCTGACTCCTTTTGGTTTTCAGTCGGAACAGCGCAATTACTGGGAAGCTCCGGAAGTTTACAATACAATGTCACCTTTTATGAATGCTGACAAAATGAAAACACCTCTATTACTGGTTCATGGCGAAGCCGATAATAATCCGGGTACGTTTACACTGCAGACAGAACGTTATTTTCAGGCTTTAAAAGGTTTGGGCGCTCCGGCAAGAATGGTAATCCTGCCTAAAGAATCCCATGGTTATGCCGCAAAAGAAAACATACTTCATCTTTTATGGGAACAGGACCAGTTTTTAGAAAAGTACTTAAAAAATTAAATTTTACAGACTCACTTTTAAAACTAAACCCGACAGGTTTTAAATCTGTCGGGTTTAGTTTTTAAAGAATAAACCGGTTTTTAAAGGTAACTGAGTCCCAGAAATATTTCCTGTTCCAGCGGCAAATCAATTTCGCTTTCAAAAAATATCAACTGTCTTTTATAAACAGTTTCCACTAAATAATGACTTCCTCTAAAATAAGTCCTTCTGATTTTCACCTGAAGATTAGATTCAGCAACCATTTTAAACTGGTGCGGATATACTAGTGTTTTATGCGTTTCATCTTCATAAGGAAGCAGTAAATGCGTAGGTACCTCGTTTACCTCTCCAAATAAAGAAGCCACATATTTAACCTTAGGATCTTCGTAAATTTTGGACGGATTATCTTTTACAACAATTTCGCCATGACGCATTACGATAGCCTCATCCGCAAACGACAAGGCATCTGTACTGTCATGTGTCGCAATGATACAGGTGATTCCTTTTTGTTTTAAGTATTTGAACAAATTTCGGCGTAAAGCATTTTTACGAAAAGCATCAATCTGACTGAAAGGTTCGTCTAATAAAATCACCTCCGGTTCCAGAGCCAGTACACGAACTAAGGCAACCCTCTGTTGCTGTCCCCCGCTCAAAAATTTGGTTTTTACATTAGAAAACTGTTCCATCTCTACCATTTCCAGCAGTTCCTGAACACGAAGTTTTTTCATGTTGGCAAAACCATTCGAAAGAAACTTTCCTACATTTTCGGCCACGGTTTCATAAGGAGACAAATCAAAATCCTGCGCCAGATATTTCATATACGGCATTCCGGGGATCAAATTGTATTTAGGTCCGTGAACAGGTTTTTCGTTATAAAAAATTTTGCCTTCATCTAAATCGAACAAACCATATATCAGCTTCAGGAGGGTACTTTTCCCGCAGCCGCTCTCTCCAATAATGGCAATATTCTCGCCTTTATTGATTGTAAAAGAAACATTATTGATAACTGGTTTATCAGTATACGAAAAAGATATATTTTGAATATCAAGCATGTGTTGTAATTAGAAAGGTCAAATTTACGATGTTTAATTTCTAAAGTCAAAAAAAAGCTGCTTCAATTATGAAACAGCTTTTTTTATATTTTATTTTATCCGAAATTATTTTCCGGCTTCTGCTTTAGCATCATTAACCATTTTGTCATTTGCTGTAATAGAAAATTCTACACGACGGTTTTGCGCTCTTCCTTCAGGAGTATCATTGGTTGCAATTGGATCCACAATACCTAAACCGGAAGTTTTGAAACGGCTTGATTTTAATCCTTTTGAAACTAAATAAGCCTGTACCGAAGCCGCTCTTTGTCCTGAAAGTGTCAGGTTGTACTCTGGTTTACCCGTATTATCAGTATATCCAAAAATCTGAATATCAGTATCTCCGTAATCATTAAATACAGGTACTAATTTGTCTAAGTTTGCTTTTGCCTGAGGAGTAAGTGTTGATTTATTAGTATCAAAACGAACGGCATTTTCATTTAAAGTCAGGTGAATTCCTTCTCCTACTCTTTCTACAGAAGCACCTGGTAAAGCCTGATCGATTTCACGGGCCTGTTTGTCCATTTTGTTCCCAATCAAAGCTCCGGTTCCTCCACCTACGGCAGCACCAATGGCAGCACCTAATGCAGCATTTCCTCCTTTACCTAAATTATTTCCCAAAACTGCACCAATTACACCACCGGCAACAGCACCAATTCCAGCTCCTTTTTGTGTATTATTTGCATTTTTTACTGAATCACAGCTTGTAAAAAAACCAGTGAATACAAATAAAACACTTAAACTTAAAACAGTTATCTTTTTCATTTTCTTTCTTTTTTAAATATTAATTAGCTCTTTGAAATTGGTATACCACATCTTTTACCTGTCCGCCAACGTTGATATTGTCAATTAACTGGAATGAACTTTCAGTTACACCGGCAACTTTAAGCAGATAACCGTCTCTTACTTTCTTTGCCTTTTCACCTGCATCAAGAATTTTAAGAATAAACATTCCCTGATTGTTGATACTCCACACAATTGGCGACGAAAATGAAGTACAGCTTGGCGACGTTAAAGCCATCGTTCCTTTATTATTGTTTGAAATAAAGCTCCAGTTGCTGCCAATGAAACATTTTGAATCAGCAAGATCAAATGAATTTACTTTGATATAATCAGATCCCGGATAAGATACATTGGTAAGCACCCAGTTTCCTTTAAGAGCTACCTGAGTTGGCCGGTCAAGCTTTGTTGAAAGCGTTGTGTCTGTTGAAGCTGTGGACGAAGCTGATTTACACGCAAAAAACATAGCGGCAATCATGCATATGAAAATACTCTTCTTCATTTTGTACAATTTTTATTAGATTAATACTTGCCTTTTTAACAATTATTGTACCACAAATATACGACTCGTTGAGATAATTTTCGTTTTACAATCAATTTATTTTCTTTCAAAATTAACATTTCCGACATTTTGTCACTCTAGAAACAATTGGTATTTTATTTGAAAGAATGAAAATCATCTAGTTAAATTCAAAAAATAAAAAATAAAAAAATATGGCAACAGGTAAAATTAATGTTTCGGTAGAAAACATCTTTCCCTTAATTAAAAAATTCTTATACAGCGATCACGAAATCTTCCTTCGTGAGCTGGTTTCAAACGGAACCGATGCTACTTTAAAACTAAAACACCTTATCAGCATTGGTGAGGCCAAAACTGAATACGGAAACCCAATTATCGAGGTTAAAGTAGACAAAGAAGGCAAAAAAATCCACATTATCGACCAGGGTCTGGGTATGACAGCTGACGAAGTTGAAAAATACATCAACCAGGTAGCTTTTTCAGGAGCCGAAGAGTTTCTTGACAAATACAAAGACTCTGCTAAGGATTCCGGAATTATCGGACATTTTGGCCTTGGGTTTTACTCTGCTTTTATGGTGGCTGAAAAAGTAGAAATCATCACAAAATCATACAAAGACGAACCTGCTGCACACTGGACCTGCGACGGAAGCCCTGAATTTACTTTAGAGCCTGCTGACAAAACTTCACGTGGTACAGAGATCATCCTGCATATTGCCGAAGATTCTCTTGAATTTTTAGAAGATTCTAAAATCAGCGGACTGTTGAATAAGTATAACAAGTTTATGCCTATTCCAATTAAATTCGGAACCAGAACAGAAACACTTCCTAAACCGGAAGATGCTCCCGAAGATTACATCAACGAAACTGTTGAAACAGACAACATTATCAATAACCCAAATCCGGCATGGACAAAACAGCCTTCTGAATTATCTGATGAAGATTACAAAAACTTCTACAGAGAATTGTACCCAATGCAGTTTGAAGAGCCGTTATTCCACATTCACCTAAATGTAGATTATCCGTTTAACTTAACTGGTATTTTGTATTTCCCTAAATTAGGAAACGACATGCAGATCCAGAAAGACAAAATTCAGCTGTACCAAAATCAGGTTTACGTTACCGATAATGTAGAAGGAATTGTACCTGAATTCCTGACAATGCTTAAAGGGGTTATCGATTCACCGGACATTCCGTTAAACGTTTCCCGTTCAGGATTACAGGCTGACGGAGCGGTTAAGAAAATCTCAAACTATATTACCCGTAAAGTTGCTGATAAACTAAAAGCATTGTTCAACGAAAACCGTGCTGACTTTGAAGCAAAATGGAACGACATTAAAATTGTTTTAGAGTACGGAATGCTTTCTGAAGAAAAATTCTACGAAAAAGCCGGTGCCTTTGTATTGTACCCAACGGTAGATGACACTTACTTTACGTTAGAAGAGTTAAAAGAAAAACTAAAAGAAAACCAAACAGATAAGGATGGTAAATTAGTGGTTCTTTATGCCGGAAACAAAGAAGCACAGCACTCTTACATCGAAGCTGCCAAAGACAAAGGTTACGAAGTACTGCTTTTAGATTCTCCGATTATTTCGCATTTAATCCAGAAAATTGAAAATGACAACGGCGGATTAACTTTTGTACGTGTTGATTCTGACCATATTGATAATTTAATTAAAAAAGACGAAAACACGATTTCAAAATTATCTGATGACGAAAAAGCCGCTTTAAAAACTTCATTAGAAGCTTACATTCCAAAAGCTTACAGCGTACAACTGGAAGCAATGGACAGTCAGGCAGCTCCGTTTATCATTACGCAGCCTGAATTTATGCGAAGAATGAAAGAAATGAGCCAGACCGGCGGAGGCGGAATGTTTGGAATGGGCAATATGCCGGAAATGTACAATCTGGTTGTAAACACTAACTCTGATTTAGCGTCAAGCATTTTGAATACAGAAGACAAAGCACATCAGGAACATTTAGTAAAACAGGCTCTGGATTTAGCCAAACTGTCTCAAAACCTTTTAAAAGGAGAAGCTTTAACGGCTTTTGTAAAAAGAAGTTTTGAAATGATTAAATAATAAGATTATAATTAAAAATAATCTCCTGAAAACCCTGCAAATACAATTTGCAGGGTTTTCTTTTATACCTCAAAAGCAATTTGAAAATCAGGTAATTATACTCATTTATTTTCTTTAAAAACTATCTAACTTTAGGTATTCTTTTAAGAAGATCCAAAAACATTGCTAAAAGAGCCAGCCTTTCCCCATTACCTTCCTTTAAAATCAGAATATTTTATAAACCATATATTTTAATTTGTCTTTTTAAGTACTTCTGATACAAGTTCAACTGCCGAAAAACGAACTGGCACTTTCTATTTAACTTTTCAAACTTGGAATTTTTATAACCTTAATTTAAAATCCAATGTCAAACAAAATAGGAATTTACATTACAGGCCTCGGGCAGTCTATAGACAACGAAAGCGTTGAAAAATATGCCGAAAGACTCAAAAATGAATTAAGTTTCAAAACAACCGGTACATTTTATCATCTTAAAATAGAAAAGAAAATTTACCCTATAGACAAGGACTGCACCCTCGTAAACATTTACAAAAAGGACCGAAAAGACAAAGACAACCCTGATATTATTGGCGAACTTATTTACAAATTATACGATTTTCAGTATCACAAAATCCTGACCGATAAGTTTGAACGCCATAATATTATCGTTAAAAACCTGCTGCTGTTTGTCTTAATTATAAAAAAATTTCCGCAGATTATAGTAAGGCTTTTTAACGGAAATGGTTTCAGCAGACCCCTGCAGACTCTTTACGCTTTCCTGATATTATTTACCATTTCCTTATGTATTCTCTTTTTAATTCCCGGCTGTATTGAATTAATACTCAATAGTACCGGCAAAGGCCCCAGCTTAAAAGACAACATCAATGAGGTTCTTTGCTCACTTGATATTACTGATTACAGAATCACCTCAGAAACAGCAAAAAGTATAGCCAGCTACTCTAAAAAAATACTTTCTGTAACCACTTTAGTACTTCTTTTTGCCCCAAGATCAAAAACCATTCTCACCTCTTTGGCGACAGAATTTTCATGTGTCGACAATTATATTACTGTTGGCGAACAAAGCCAGATTTTATTAGGTAACCTGGATCAACTGGTAGAACACATTGCCGAAAACGAGCCCAATCCCGAAATACATTTTCACACTTACAGTTTTGGAAGTATTCTGGCTATAGATGCGCTTTTCCCTATCGCAAAAATCCCGCCGTCTGACAACATCCAGAAATTAACCAAACTCCTTATCACAACCGGAAATCCGTTTGAATTTATTAATGCCTATTATCCGTACTATTACAATAACAGATCAGATGTAATGAAAGACAGCTTAAAATGGCTTAATATTTATTCCCTTTCCGATGTGTTTTCGACCAACTACAGAAGAGACAACAATCGTGGAGAAGCTGAATTTGGCATAAACGACATTACACTTCTGCCCGAAAATATTAATTATGAAATTACTTCGGACAGATCCGGTCTGATTTCTTTCTTTTTACTAAACAGTATCAAGATGCACAAATGTTACTGGGATACTTCTACCATAGGCCAAAGCTGCATGAAAGTAATTCTGCCCGTCTTATTAAAAAACAACCTGATCAGCCTGTAAAAAAACCTAAAAACACTACAAAACAACCAACTTTAAAACCTGATTACTAAATAGTTAATTTAAAAATCCTGAAAACAGAATTTTCAGGATTTTATTTATGAATTCTTTTTTTCATTACATTTGACTGCCTTTAATTCTAACTATAAACAAAAAACCAATATGAAAAAAACTCTTATTTTACTTTCGGCTATTTGTGCTTCGGCCTTTATTTATGTATCCTGTTCGAGCGATGATGTTGTTGATGTGGCAGACACTACAACAGTGGGAACCTCTATTGTTATTGATGCGGTTAACGAAATGGACGTTAAAACCGGATTAACCGTAAGCAGCGGCAGCCTTGCTTCTAAACCTGCAGAAACAGCACCTGCCAATTGCGCCAACATCACGGTTGAAACTCCAAATGAAACAGAATATCCAAAAATTTTCACAGTAGATTACGGCACAACAGGCTGTACCCTAAATCAAATTACCCGAAAAGGAAAACTAAAAATTACACTCAGCGGCTCCATAATTACAACCGGAAGCAAAATGACTGTTGAAAGAATCGATTATTCTATAAACGGACTTAAACTGGAAGGAAAAATCGAATATACCAATACCACAATCACTGCCTCTGTTCCGCAATGGACAAGAACAGTAACCAACGGAAAACTGACAGACCTGCTTGGACGTGTTTATACCAACTCAGGCACTGTTACCGTAAAACAAACAGCCGGTGTTGATACTCCGTATGTACTGGAAGATAACGTATACGAAATGCCGGAAGGAAACCATACCGTAACATCTGAAAAAGGCGGAACGCTGACCCTTACCGTACAGGAATCATTGATTAAAAAATATTCCTGCGAATACATTTCTAAAGGAAAATTAAAAGTTCAGGGCGGATTTTTAAACGGCGTGGTAGATTACGGAAACAACGACTGTGATACCAAATACACCTACACTCACGAAAATGGAGCTGTTTACACTTTAGTGATGTAATCAATTCATTTTTAAAAAAATATACCAATCCCGGTTTAGAAATAAACCGGGATTTTTATTTTCAGAAAAATTAAACAGCGCCTTATTTACATTCAAACTATTTTCTTTATTTTGCACCAAAATCTAATAAACTAATGAAAAAATCAATTATTGCTTTTGTTACTCTTGCGGTATTAGCCTCTTGCAGCAAAAAAGAATCAGCTGCAGACAGCTTACATATTACAGGAAACATCAAAGGTCTAAAAACCGGGACATTATATATCCAAAGAATCGTTGATACCTCGCTTGTGGCTATTGACAGTATCAAAATGGACGGAAACTCTTCTTTTGAAAGAGACATTAAATTAGAATCTCCGGAAATGCTTTACTTATTTCTGGATCGTGGTGTAACCAACTCTCTGGATAATAATATTTTGTTTTTTGCAGAACCGGGAAATATCAACATCGATACCAATCTGGACAGTTTTATTGCAAGTGCTAAAATTACCGGATCTAAAAATCAGGAATTATACGAAGAGTACAAAAAAGTAAATTCCCGTTTTATCGACGAAAACCTTACCATGGTGGAAGCAAGATTTAAAGCTTTAAAAAGACAAGACCAAAAAGCCATTGACAGTATCGACGCTAAACAGCAGTCTAATACGAAGAGAAAATACTTATATGCAACCAATTTCGCTATTAACAATAAAGATCACGAAATTGCACCTTATATTGCTTTAGCAGAGATTTATGACATCAACATCAAATTCCTTGATACGATTCAAAAATCGATGACACCAAAAGTAGCACAATCACTTTACGGTAAAAAGCTGACGAAATACGTAGCCGATATTAAAAAAGAAGAACAAAAAGCTCCGGCAGCTGCAGAATAAATTAAAAACGCCCTGAAAATTTCAGGGCGTTTTTTTATGTTTTTATTTGTTCAATAATTTTTCCAGATAGTCTACTTTATCTTTTTCTGCCTGAACCAAACGTTCATAAAGCTCAATGACTTTATCAAGAGGATTGAAATTGCAGTTAAATGCATTTCCATTAATAAAACTGCCTTCACTTAAGGTATTCCCTATAATGTTCAAAACAGCTTCTTCGGAAAAATTTTTAATTCCTTCAACAGATACACCCAAAACTTCGGCAATGGCTTTGAGTTTGTCTTCATCGATGGTTTCGCTGTTTTCAATAGCTGAAACGGTTTGCTGACTCAAACCTAAGGCCTGCGCCAATGCTTCCTGTTTCATGTCACGAAGTTCACGAATACGGCTTATTTTTCGGCCGATATGGCTGGGTTTTGTTAGTGTGCTCATAATTCAAAGATAATAATTAAGTGAATACCTTTAAACAGTAAAAAACAGATTTAAAATGTACGATACTATGACAGCTTAATTCTGTTATTCATTGTATCGTCAATGCAGACAAAAATACAATTTTTCCGACAAAAAAATCAAAAGCTTTAACTGAAATTCTTTTTTTTCAATTTTAGATCACCCCAGGATTTTGCCAAAGTTTCCGCGGTTGAAACCGCAGGCTATATCTAATCATCTTTATCGAATTTCTGGTGTGATTTCTCCTTTCACCAAAAAGATAATGTCTTGTGTTTGTTTCTGTCTAAATATCTAAATTAAATCAAGAAGAATCCTAAACTCAACAATTTTGGAATTTGGAATTTTAATTATTGGATTTTTGTTTCCGCGGTTGAAACCGCAGGCTATATTTAACTATCGTTGTCGAATTTCTGGTGTGATTTCTCCTTTCGCCAAAAGGATAATGTCTTGTGTTTGTTTCTGTCTAAATATCTAAATTAAATCAATAAGAATCCTAAACTCAAAAATTTTGGAATTTGGAATTTATTTTTTTTGGAATTTTTTATTTTTTTTAGGCAAAAAAAAACCACCACAAAATTGTGATGGTTTTTGGAGCCGATAGAGGGACTCGAACCCACGACCTGCTGATTACAAATCAGCTGCTCTA